>JBBSJW010000227.1:0-1521 GCA_038256885.1 Propionibacteriales bacterium | reverse complement strand
TTACCCGCCGTATCGGCTGCGCTGCGAGAAGGAACCCGATCGAGCTACGACATAGCCACCGTCTACCAACTCATGCCCCCAGCCCACGTCGACGCCGGGCGGCTGTTCGCTCCTGCCCGCGCACTAACAGGCACGGTGAACCCGACCGAACGAGCATCGCTGTCCGACGATGAGAAAACACGCCTCGAAGCTCGCAAAAAGGGTGGCTGGGTGCCGTTAGCGACCAGTGACCTGCTCTCAGTCATTGAAGCGCTCGATGAGCACACGAAACGCACCTGGACGGCCCCGCGCCACAGTGCGTAGGTCCATGCACACCCCAACCCCAGCAACCCCCGTACGATCACCGGCCCAAATCGCAAGCGCAGGACTGACACACGAGCGAAAGCATGTCCACCCGCCGACACCAAGCGGACACGGCCCACAGCGGTAAATCTCTGTGATGGGCAGCCCATTCTGGGCGCCGTTACGCGGCGGAATGGGGCAGGTTGCAACCTCTTCAGTGTGTGGAGGTCAGACCCGCACGCTTCTTGGTAGTCCGTATCGCTCGGAACTACGCCCCGCACGGATAGTGCGAGGAGCGGCCCCGTAGCGAAGCACGAGCGCAGCCGTTCGGCTCAGAATTCCGACATTTTGTCCCAGCCGTCGCGGTCCGCAACGTCGATGTACAGGATGTCGGGACGCTCAGCGATGTACTGCTTTGCGTCGCCGTCTACTCCCTGCTGGAAGTGCTCCGAGTTGACGTGCGCATCGCCAGCCGCCGCGTCGTCGAAGGCTTCGATCGTCAGGATCGTGTCGGGATCGTCGACGCTGCGGTAGTGCTCGTAGAACATGTTGCCGGGCTCGGCGCGCGTCGCGTCGGTGTAGGCCTTGCTTGCCGCGAGGTAGGCGTCCGCGGTGCCGGGCTTGAGCTTCTTTTTCACGGTGATGTAGATCATGGCGTTCTCCTCGGTTGGGTGCGCGGGCAGGTCCTGGGTGCATCTGCTCCGACTCGCACTCTCGCACGATCGGAGCACATGTCAGCGGGCGAGAGCAGACCAAGGCTCCCTTATCGAGATCGACCGCGTGCCCGCTGTGCCGGCCAAATGTCTGTCGAGCTCTGTACCGCACCGTGGGACGCCAACACGACCCAGTGGAGCTGTTCAGCAACGGGCGAGGCCGGCGCGCAAGCGCGACATGGTCGGACGAAGGTCCGCAACACGGCCGAAACGCGGCACAAAGACGCACCTCGCGGATCACAGCCAACGACAAGAACCAAAATGTGCGCTGCGTTTGGTTGGCGTCCGAAGGCGATCAGAGTTCGTGGAGACGCTCAGCCAAGGGGCCGAGCTGGTTGTCGACGATGTCAAGGACCAGTTCGCGATCCACTCGGAAATACTCGTGGACCACGATGTTGCGCAGACCCGCGATCGCGGCCCATGGCACGTCGGGGAAGAGGTCACGTGTCTGGGTAGGAAGGGCTCGAACGGCCTCGCCAATGACGGCGAGGTTCCGCAGGACAGCGTCGTATGCCATCGAGGTGAG
>JBBSJW010000226.1:0-1535 GCA_038256885.1 Propionibacteriales bacterium | reverse complement strand
GCCATGCCCAAGGAAATGCTTCCGGTCGTGGACAAGCCTGCCATCCAGTATGTGGTGGAGGAGGCCGTCGCGGCCGGCCTGCACGACGTGCTCATGATCACCGGGCGCAACAAGAACGCTCTGGAGAACCACTTCGACCGCGTCGGCGAGCTCGAGGCGACCCTCGCGAAGAAGGGTGACACCGCTCGCCTTCAGCAGGTGAATTATTCCACCGAGCTCGCGAACATGCACTACGCGCGCCAGGGTGACCCCAAGGGTCTCGGCCACGCCGTGCTCCGCGCCAAGATGCACGTCGGCTTCGAGCCGTTCGCCGTGCTGCTCGGTGACGACATCATCGACGAGCGCGATGTGCTGCTCACGCGCATGATCGAAGAGCAGGGCATCCGCAACGCCAGCATCGTGGCGCTGCTCGAGGTGGACCCCGCCCTCACCCACATGTACGGCATCGCCACCGTCGAGGCGACGGACACCGAGGACGTCGTGCGCATCACCGGTCTCGTGGAGAAGCCGGCGCCGGGCGAGGCGCCCTCCAACTACGCCATCATCGGTCGTTACGTGCTGCGTCCCGAGGTTTTCGGTGTGCTGGAGGAGACGGAGCCGGGCAAGGGTGGAGAGATCCAGCTGACCGACGCGCTCGAGACGCTTGCCGCCGACCCCGAGCTTGCCGGTGGCGTGTACGGCGTGGTCTTCCGGGGTCGTCGTTACGACACCGGTGACCGGCTCGACTACATCAAGGCGATCGTGCAGCTCGCCGTAGACCGGCCCGACCTCGGACCGGATCTGCGTCCCTGGCTCAAGGAGTTCGCGGGCAACCTGGACTGAGCGTTCGCCCCAGTTCCACGACTTAGACTGAGCGACATGGCGGTCCCAGTGCCCACGTTGCGCGAGGGCGCTATTGTCATCCGACCCATCCGGTTGAAGGATGCGCGACAGCTCGAGCGCGAACTGCTCGACAACCGCGGCTGGCTTCGCCAATGGGAGGCGACCAACCCGCACGGGCCGCTGTCGTTCGACACCCGGGCGAGCATCCGCTCCCTGCAGGCGAATGCTCGGGCTGGTTTCGGTCTGCCGTTCGTGATCGAGTACGACGGTCAGATCGCCGGGCAGTTGAACGTGTCGTCGATCAGCTACGGGTCGGTCGGATCGGCCACCATCGGCTACTGGGTGTCGGAGCGTTTCGCGGGGAAGAACATCACGCCGACGGCTGTGGCGCTCGCCACCGACTACTGCTTCTTCCAGGCACACCTTCACCGCATGGAGATCTGCATCCGTCCGGAGAACGAGCCGTCGCTTCGCGTGGTGGAGAAGCTCGGCTTCCGCTATGAGGGACTGCGTCGGCGCTACATCCACATCAACGGGGACTGGCGCGACCACTTCTGTTTCGCGCTCGTCGCCGAGGAACTGCAGACGGGTGTGCTCCGTCGCTGGCTGGATGGCAACGTGCCGGCGAGCAACGCCGTCGTGCCGGCATCCGACCGCACCGCAGCCATGAGCGCGCTGAGACTCAGTGCCCCACGCTGAGTCGAGCCAGCATC
>JBBSJW010000225.1:0-1543 GCA_038256885.1 Propionibacteriales bacterium | reverse complement strand
GAGTCAGGTCAATCATGCAGTAGCTAGTTCGGGCACCTCCTCGACGGTGGTCACGGTCGTGATCAGGGTGGTGGGCTCGGTCGGGTAGAGCAGTGCCATTGAGCCCTCTGAGAGGTAGCGCCGATCGGTGTCTTGCCACTCATCGTGGGCCTCGATCAGGACGCAGGCCGAGAGCCTGAGCAGGGCGTCGGTGTTGGGAAAGATCCCGACGACGTCAGTGCGGCGCTTGACCTCCTTGTTGAGTCGCTCGAGCGGGTTGGTCGACCAGATCTTGCGCCAGTGAGCGAGCGGAAAGTCAGAGAACGCAGTCAGGTCTGCCTTCGCTTCGCGCAGCATCTCGGCCACCCGCGGGTGGCTACTGGCGAGAGTGTCGGCGACGTGGTCGAGCTGTGCACCGACAGCTTTCGGAGTGCCCATCGTGAAGATCGTGCGGATCCAGGTCGCGACCATGTCGGCGTCGGCCTTGGGAACCTTGGTCAGGACGTTGCGCATGAAGTGGACCCGGCATCGTTGCCAAGCAGCGCCCTGCAAGACGGCGCCCACGGCTGCCACGAGCCCGCTGTGGGCATCGGAGATGATCAGCTGGACACCGCCCAGGCACGGCCGCGGAGGTCGCGGAGGAACTCGGTCCAGAACTCCTCGGTTTCGCTGTCCCCGACCTGGCAGCCAAGGACCTCGCGGTGTCCATCGGCGCTGACACCGGTGGCGATTACGACGGCTTGGGACACCACCCGGCCGTTGATCCGGGCTTTGCAGTAGGTCGCGTCGAGGAACACGTAGGGGACGGTTGCTCGTCCAACGGCCGGCTGCGCCAGGTCGCGACCTCGGCATCGAGCTGGGCGCAGATCCGCGAGACCTCGGACTTCGAGACCCCGGTGCCGCCCATCGCGATCACCAAGTCATCGACACGACGAGTCGAGACGCCCTCGACGTAGGCCTGCATGATCACCGCGTGCAGGGCCACATCGATCCGACGACGTGGCGCAAGCAGTGCCGGGAAGAACGACCCGGTACGGATCTTGGGGATCTTGATGTTCAGGTCCCCGATCCCAGTCGTGACGACCTTCTCGCGAGTGCCGTTGCGGTGGGTAGTGCGGGCGTCGCTGCGCTCGTGGGGCAGCGCGCCGATGAACGCCGACGCCTCGGCGTCGATGAGTTCTTGCAGCATCGTGGCGAGCATCCGACGCATCAGCTCAGAGGCGTCGGCGCCCTTGAGTGTCTCGACGAGCTCGAGCAGGGCAGACTGGTCCAGGGCCATCGTGTTGAAGCCTTTCGTGAGTTCCTTGGTCGGTTCTCACAAAGCCTCACGCGGTGGCCCGCCTACGTCCGGGACCGACACGATGCCGGCGCGAATCAGCGGGTCGAGTTACACCACTTGAGGGGACTCTCCCCGTTTCGAGGAACGTCGAAAATGGCAGGTACTTGGACCAGTTAACTCGGCACAGCGATTTTGTCCAACACCATTTACCCGGCCTCTGAGTCCTTCCCCGTTGCCCTGGCTGCGGTCATTTTCTCTTCTCCATGAGATGCGTCAACATTCGTG
>JBBSJW010000224.1:0-1562 GCA_038256885.1 Propionibacteriales bacterium | reverse complement strand
TATGGACGCTTCTCGCACTTCTCCGACGACGCGGCTAGGGCGGTGTTCGACACTGGCCACGACAGCTGTGCGTCTGCTGAGCGTGGAGCGCACGTCGAGCCGCCGCCCGGCGACGGCCGCGTTCTGTGCCTGCGCCGTGACCACATCATGGCCGAGTGGCCGCTGCGCCATTGCACGTATTTCCTGGCGCGGAGCGGCAGGGCCGCGTCTAGTGCGTCGAACCTGTGGCCCGAGGGCTGGTGCGTCACATGAGCCTCGTTCCCGATCTGATTGTCATCGGTGCGCAGAAGTGCGGCACTACGACCCTCTGGGAGGACCTTCGCGGACACCCGCGGATCCACATCGGCGAGAAGGAGAGCCGCGTTCTTTGCGGGGGTCTGGTGGATCCAGAGGAGCTGCTGGCCCGGTACTCGCGAGTGTTTAGTCGCGCCAGATCCGGGATGATCTTGGGGGAGGTATCGACCCGATACGCGATGCTGCCTGACGACCGGCACGCGGCACACAACGCACGTTCTGTGACCCCCGCTGCCAAGATCATCTATATCGTGCGTGATCCCGTGGACCGCGTAATCAGCCACCACCACCACGACTGGGGTCTCGGGCTCGTGGGTCCAGATATCAATGAGGCGATCCACTCCTACCCGTCGCTCCTCGACAACACTCGCTACGCCACGCAGATCTCGCCCTGGCGGGAAGCCTTCGGTGCAGACGCGGTCACCTTGGTGCGGTTCGAGGACTACATGGCCGACCGGCGCACCGGCGTGGCGGGCCTGCTCCGGTTGGTAGGAGTCGTCGACTCCTACGATCCTGGGGACGAGGCGCACAATGCCGCAGCGACCAAGCACATCGCGCGTGGTCGTTGGGGGGGCGTCGCTCAGAGTCCGATGTACCGACGGGTCGTGCGCCCGCTGATGAGTGAATCTGTGCGGCGACGAGTCAACCGTGTGGTTCTCCCCAAGGCGCCGCCGCGGCCCAACCCGCCCTCGGCACGCACCCTCCAGCGGATCGTGGACGAGCTCGCACCGGAGGTTCAGCAGTTGGGCGAGTTGTTGGGCACCGAGCCGATGTGGGACGTCGCGGCGTCAGCGGCCAGGCATCGCACAGCGGCACAGTGAGCGACCCGATATATCGTCCCATCCGGCGAAGCTTTGCGTGGAACTTCGCAGGCAGCTCGCTCTACAGCTTCTCCCAGTGGTTGCTGCTCGTGGTGCTCGCCCGCGCTGCCAACCCGCTCGAAGTCGGACGGTTCGCGCTGTTGCTCGCGATCTCGGCACCCGCCTTCCTAGCTCTGGGCATGAACCTTCGCCTGGTGCAGGCCACCGATGCGGAGCGTCGCTGGTCGCTCGCTGAGTACCTGCTGCTTCGGCACGTGGTCAACCTCGCCGCCTCGGTCGTCATGATCGTGCTTGCGTGCATCCAGCGGGATTTTGGCTTCCTCCTGGCGGCGGTTGTGCTGGCAGGGGCCAAGAGTGTGGAGAGCCTCAGCCAGACGTACTACGGCTACTTCCAGCAACGGGACCGGCACGACTACGTAGCCCGGTCGATGATCGCACGCAGCGTTG
>JBBSJW010000223.1:0-1580 GCA_038256885.1 Propionibacteriales bacterium | reverse complement strand
TACGGTGTCGTGAAGAAGGGCTCCGGCAAGCAGGAGATCGCCTCCACCATGGCGTTCGCCCGACTGCTGAAAGACCTGCTGCGCTCGAAGGACTTCGGCCACCGCATTGTGCCGATCATTCCGGATGAGGCGCGCACGTTCGGTATGGACGCGTACTTCCCCACCAGCAAGATCTACAACCCCGCCGGCCAGAACTACACCTCGGTCGACCGCGAGCAGCTCCTTGCGTACAAGGAGTCGCCGCAGGGCCAGATTCTGCACACCGGCATCAACGAAGCGGGCGCCTTCGCGGCCTTCACCGCGGTCGGCACGTCGTATTCGACCCACGGCGAGCCGCTCATCCCGGTGTACGTCTTTTACTCCATGTTCGGATTCCAGCGCACGGGCGACGCCATGTGGGCGGCTGGCGACCAGATGGCCCGCGGGTTCATCATCGGCGCGACCGCCGGACGCACCACGCTCACCGGCGAGGGCCTCCAGCACGCCGACGGTCACTCGCTCGTGCTGTCGTCGACGAACCCGGCCGTGATCAGCTACGACGCGGCCTGGGGCTACGAGCTCGGGCACATCGTGCAGGCGGGCCTCGAGCGGATGTACGGCGGAAACCACAACGACCCCAACGTCATGTACTACCTCACGGTGTACAACGAGCCGGTCGTGCAGCCTGCCGAGCCGGAGAACCTCGATGTGGACGGTCTGCTTCGCGGCATCTACCGCCTCAACGAGAGCACGACCGAGGGCCCCAAGGCTCAGCTCCTGGCCTCGGGAGTCGCGGTGCCGTGGGCGCTCGAAGCCCAGCAGCTGCTCGCCGATGACTGGAATGTGTCTGCCGACGTCTGGTCCGTCACATCCTGGACCGAGCTTCGCCGCGAGGGCCTCGAGGCGAACGAGCAGAATTTCCTGAACCCCGACGCCGAGAAGCGGGTTCCGTGGGTCACGCGCAAGCTGCAGGATGCCGAGGGCCCGTTCGTTGCGGTCACCGACTTCATGCACGCGGTGCCCGACCAGATCCGGGAGTTCGTTCCAGGCGACTACGCCACCCTCGGTGCGGATGGCTTCGGCTTCTCCGACACGAGGGCTGCGGCGAGGCGCTACTTCAAGATCGACGGGCCGTCGCTCGTGGTGCGCACGCTGGAGTCGCTCGTTGCGCGCGGCGAGATCGATGAGGGCATCCCCCAGAAGGCGATCGACAAGTACCGACTGCACGATGTGTCGGCGGGAACGTCCGGCAACACGGGTGGTGACAGCTGACGAACGCGTCGCCCGGCACCCCGCAGACCAAGCAGCAGACGCTCGCCTGGCTGCGTACGGTGTCGGGCGAGCTCGCCACCGCGACGCTCAAGCGCCTCGACGACACGCTGCCCTGGTATGGCGAGATGCCGCCGGGGCGGCGCTCCGCCGTGGGACTCGTCGCGCAGGCGGGCATCACCTCGTTCATTCACTGGTTCGATGATCCGACGTCGACACCGTGGATCGCCGCAGACGTGTTCGGCGCAGCCCCGCGGGAGCTCCTGCGTTCGGTGAGCCTCACGCAGACGCTGCAGCTCATCAAGGTGACCGTCGAGGTCGTCGAAGACCGG
>JBBSJW010000222.1:0-1590 GCA_038256885.1 Propionibacteriales bacterium | reverse complement strand
GGACCTTGAACCTCGCCGGCCGCTCCCGAGAAGACTGCCAAGGTGGTGCGGCAACGGCCCCGCCTCCCATCGGGATTGCGGGGCCGCGCGTGTCTCAGCCTCTCAGGTTCAGTGCGTCACTTCACCGCAAGGAAGGTGTCATCGCTCAACAAAGCGGGAGAGACAGCCAGGACGCCGTCCTGCCATGCGTCCGCCGGCACCTCCAGGAGCTGGTCGCCCTCGATGGACGCACCGTTGTAGATGGTCTTCAGTGAGTCGAACTCGTTCTCTGCGAGGAAGAGGGTCGATCCGCCCGTGGAGTCGATCGTGGTGCCATCAGTGCCAACGAACTTGACGCTCGCCCAAGGCGTCGCCCCCTGCTCGTCGTCACCGTTGTAGGTCGCGGTCATGTTGATCGCGATGAGCGTCGACCCGGCTGCAGGTGTCTGGCCGATCGAGTCCTGCTTGATCGCCGTGACGGAGTTGATGGTCACGGTCCAGTCGTCGCCACTGATCGCCGAGCCGAGGGGCGCCGGGTTGTCGCGCGTCGTACCAAGATCTGCGTCGGATGACCCCTTCTTGTCGGAAGTGGCCCCATCGCCCGAGCCTGAGGGCGCCTCGACACTCGTGCTGGTCGTCTCGTCGATGGCCTCGTCCACGACGTTGACGAAAGCCGCGTTGACGACCACCGCGATGATCACCGCGAGGACGCCAAGGACGATGCCGGCAATGGCGAGACCCTTGCCAGCGTTTACCTTCTTCGACTTGACGAGGCCGACCGCGGCAAGCACCACACCGAGGACGCCGAGGATGATGCCCACGATGTTGAGGAGCGGGATCCAGGAGCTGAGCAGTCCAAGAAGTCCGAGCACGAAGCCGGCGGTCGCAAGGCCGTTGCTGCCCTTCGTTGGGACCGGTGCGTACTGTCCTGCACTAGGAACTTGGGCAGGCTGTTCGGTGTAGGTCATGAGATTCCCCGCTGTGGTTGTCGATCACCGACACGTTGCCGCGAGGGCGCTTCTCGCGTCGCGAGACAACTCGAACGTAGGTATTGCTCGAGGGCGGCGTGGTGGAACGTGCACACCCGTCGTGTGTCTCTCGACACGTCTGCTCCGGGAGTCGGAGACCGTCATGCCGACAAGATCGGGCACGCAGTCGATGACCTGGTGACTGAACTGACGTCAATCAACTCCCTCGTGTGGGGCGGCGACTGGAACCACGTGCTGACAGGCCGGGAGTACGCCGGCTCGATGGCCGTCTGATCAGCGGGACGAAACTGCCCTCTCCGCGACCTCCAGCATCCGTTCTGCCCACTCGATCGCCTTGGTCGCATCCGTGGCTGCCACAGATGCCGGCTGGTATTGCGACTTCGTCTTCAGCTTGAGGAGCCGGCTGAACGTGGACGCCAACTCCTTTCCGACCGGCCCTGCCGACTTCAACTCGGCAACCGCCTCTTGGTGCCCGTCAGACTTCCGGGTCACCCCGATCAGACGCAGGCAGATGGCGTCCTTGGGCCGCCTCGACAAACTCCCGCGCCTTGGCCCGGTGCGCACGGGCGTCCGCGAGAGCAGTCATCGACTCTGCTTCACACGCAACAGAGTGCGGATGTCT
>JBBSJW010000221.1:0-1593 GCA_038256885.1 Propionibacteriales bacterium | reverse complement strand
TCTTCGAAGAGCTTCGCGTACGGGTCTTGGCGCTTGTAGCCGTAGGCCGTGCGCTCCTCGAAGGTCGGGAGGATGTAGCGGGATTCGGCCATCGGGCCGGCGCTTCCGCCGTAGGAAGAGATGTCCATGGTGTGTGCCTTACTTGCTCGGTCAGGAGGAGGGTGTCGTGTCGGTGTCGGCGTCGGTGACCGACTCGTCGGTTCCGCCGCCGCCGATGACTTCGGAGGCGTACTCGCGCAGGTGATCGACGAAGCCGTACTCGAGCGCTTCCTGAGCCGTGAACCAGTTGTCACGGTCGTTGTCGATGAGAATCTGCTCGATCGGCTTTCCGACCTGCTCGGCGGTGAGTTCGGCCATCCGCTGCTTCATGTCGAGAATGACCTTGGCCTGCGTCTGGATGTCTGCGGATGTACCGCCGAAGCCACCGGACGGCTGGTGCAGCAGCACGCGCGCGTTCGGCGTGATGTAGCGCTTGCCCTTGGTTCCCGACGAGAGGAGGAACTGCCCCATCGAGGCGGCAAGCCCGATGCCGACGGTCACGATGTCGTTCGGCACGAACTTCATCGTGTCGTAGATGGCCATGCCCGCGGTGATCGATCCACCGGGAGAGTTGATGTAAAGGAAGATGTCGCGCTCGGAGTCTTCCGCTGCGAGCAGCAGAATCTTCGCGCAAATCTCGTTGGCGTTGTCGTCGCGCACCTCTGAGCCAAGCCAGATGATGCGGTCCTTGAGGAGTTGGTCGAAAATGCTTGAGACCAATGCCGGTTGGGCCATTGTTGCGCTCCGTTTCAGTTATCGCGTGAATCGAATCTATCGGGAACGCCGAAGCCGATCGGCCCTGTTCGCCTACGGCAGAGCGAGGCCTGCACGCGGATAGGATTTCGCCCGCTTTCGCTCCCGCCCGTCCCCTTTCGCCTGGGAGTGCCCGGTGTCACACTGCGGGCATGACAAGACACCTGACGAAGAATATGAAGAGTCACACCAAGCAGGCGGGCGACGTGCCTGCTCCTCCCCCGGTGCTTGTGGCGCTGGTGGTCTGGTCCGCCGTGTGGAAGGGGCTCTCCCTGTGGCGAGCGGCCAAGGACGACAGCCGGGGGTGGTTCGTCGCACTGTTCGCGCTCAACACGGCGGGCCTGCTGGACATGATCTACCTATTCGGAGTCAGTCGCAGAAAGGGCCTGCACCGGTAACGAGCCCGGCCACCGCCCCGGCACGCAACGATGGCCCGCCGCTTTCGCGACGGGCCATCGAATGCTGCTGGGTCAGTGCGAGTGACCGGCGTGATCGTGATCGTGATCGTGCTTCGACTCACCGGCGTCGATGAACTCGGCCACGTCGCTGCCGTCGTCGGTTCCGACGAGGGGTGCGGTGAACTCGGAGATGTCGACCTCGTTGCCTTCGCCGTCGACGACCTTCGCCTTGCTCAGCACAACGGCGAGTGCCTTACCGCGGGCCACCTCGCCGATCATGCCGGGGATCTGGCCGTTCTCGTCGAGCACCTTGATGAACTCGCCCGGCTCCATGTTGTACTGGGCTGCGCCCTGCACGAGGTACTGGGTGAGCTCGTTCTGGCTGACCTTGATCTGCTCCTTC
>JBBSJW010000220.1:0-1609 GCA_038256885.1 Propionibacteriales bacterium | reverse complement strand
TCGTACGCCGACCAGAACACCTTCAGGCGGTCGGCGATCACGGCATCGACGAGCGCTCGTTCCACGAGCGTGTCGGCGAGTGATCGAACGGTGGTGAAGGCGTGGAGGTCATCAGGTTGGTCGGGCCCCCAGCGGTAGGGCACGAAGCACTCACCTGCGCCGGCGTATCCCTGGAGGCTGAGGTTTCCGGAGCCCACGAGTAGCAAGCCCGCCTCCGGGCCGGCGAGGAGGATGGCCTTCGCGTGCGCCGAGTGCTGAATGCGGACCGGTCCAGCGACCCAGGAGCGATTGAGGTGGCGCAGCGTGCCCGACGAGGCCAAGCCGCTGAGGTGGCGGTCGAGCTGCCCGCCATCGGCCAGCACGATCTGGTTGCGGAAGCTGCCGAAGTGACGCCGCAGCACGCGCTCGTAGAACTCCAGGTCGGCGCCGAAGGTCAGGATCAGTACCTGCTCGTACGGTCCGGGAGCGAACAGCTCGGGAACGCCGAGGCGGGGGGAAGACTCTGCGGTCGAGCGGCGTGCCATATCGGCTACTCGTCCTCGGTTGGCAGGGCGGGCAGGTCACCGGTGTCGACGAGCCGGCGTCCGGTGCGGGTGAGCCCGTGGTTCGGTTCGCTCAGCGGGCGGGTCCACCCGAGCTCGGCGGCACACGTCGAGAGTGCTCGAAAACGGGAGTCGTTCATCTCGACAGCGACGGGTTCGTCGACGAACTGCACACGCCCGGCATCGAGCCTCAGTCGGAACGTGTCGTCGGGTAGCTTGCCGAGTGCGACGCGATGGTGCTGGCGGATGACGTAGTGCTCGAGGATCCAGCGAAACGCCTCCCCCACCGTCGCACCTTCTCGGTGAAGGCCTCGGAGATCCTCGACGAGCTTCGCCACGCTCAGACGCCGTGCACTGCCCGCAGCAATCAAGGGCCAGTCGGGCGCGTATCGCAGCTGATGTTCTCTCGGCCACAAACGGAGCGCGCAGGACGTCAGGAGAACGATGAGGCCGGCGGTGATGTCGTCACCCACCTGGCCGAGGTCCCAGAGGTGGTCGAGCACTCGATCCTCGGAGGCCACGGCGTTGAGCGCCCACGGCGCGTCGAGGTCGTCGGAAAGCTCGCCAACCTCTGCGATCCAGTCGATGAGGGCGCTGAGCGGACTCGCAGCGGAAAGCCCCGGGTCGTCGGCGCCGAGCGCTGCAGCCAGTGCGGTGAAGTCAGCGGCGTCGACGGCCGCGAGTACGTCCTCGAAGGGGATCGACGAGCGATCACCCCCGGCATCGAGCCCTCGATGGCAGACCAGGCGGAGCCACCGGTTACAGGCCCACGCTTGGAACTCGCGAAGCTGGTAGAGCCGCCAGCGCCGGAGGGTCGCATGGATCTCGGTCTGCCCAGGCGTGTAGGTCCGTCCGTCATCGTCGGTCCAGTAGTAGACGAGCTGCCGGAACGTCCACGACCCAACGGGGTCGGTTGCCGTCTGTGATGACAGGTCGCACATCAGACGAAGCGACGCACGGCGACGAGCTGCCTCGTCCTGGTCACCGCCATGGAGAAACGCGTCCTGCACATTCGGGTGGTCCGGCCCATCAACGAGCCGGCACAGACAGATCCGTTCGGAGTACTC
>JBBSJW010000219.1:0-1628 GCA_038256885.1 Propionibacteriales bacterium | reverse complement strand
GCGGTGGAAAGACGCGCTGTCGCGACTGGCCCCGGTGCCAGACGCGCTGACTCAGCCGTTCAGCACGGCGTGCGAAATGAGGTGGTCGAGCTTCCGGATGTCGACACCCTTGCCGAGCTTGACCTTGATGTGCCCCGCCCTGGTCCACAACTCCATTTCGGCGTTGAGGTCAATCTTCCCCGCGTTTTCCGACGACCACATGTTGATCGAGGAGTAGGGCAAAGAATAGATCTCTACCTTCTTCCCAGTGAGACCTTGTGCGTCCCGGACGATGAGGCGCTTGTTCGTGAAAATTGCACTGTCGCGGAACGTCTTGTACGCGGCCCAAGGTTGCTCCCCCTCAACCAAGATCGGCCCGAGGTCGGAAGGGATGGGACACTCCGATACAAAGGTCCATACGGTGATCGAGGCAGTTTCCATCCCGTTAGCCTAGGCCCCCAGAGTCGCCGCTAAGTGAGGATTAGGGATCCCTGCCTGCCACGTTCGTGCCGCGCCCAAGCACGTGGTCAACGGTAGGGTTTCCCGATGGAAAGCAGCGAATTAGCCCAGGTGCGCGTCGGGCACGTCGAGATCTCCTTGGACACGGCCGCAGCCTGGATCGCTGAGTACACCGACGTCAACGTCAACGTCTCCAGCGACCGGCCATACGCTTTCCCGGCCTACGACAGGTACGACGGCGGCACCACCGAGCGGGACACCCTCACCGACGGTGACCTGTTGGCCCCGGTGCTGCTGAACGTCCAAGTCAAGATCCGAACCTTCTATGGGCTGCAACGCATCCGTAGCGTCTTAGAAGCCGGCTTGGCCCACCCGGCACTCGAAGAGCCTCTCGCGACCGCGGACTTCGACGACGTGGCAGCAGCGGTTCGGGCCCTGTACGGCGTGCTCGACGAGGACGAGGCACCTTGGGGTTTGGGAGGGACGACGCTGTCGAAGGTGCTGCACCGCAAACGGCCGCATGCGCTCGTTCTGCATGACCGGTGGATCTGGAATTGCTACGTCGGCGAGGGCGCGCTTGTGCCATCGGCCCGTCGGGGCACCCGCTCCTGGGCCGACTACATGGTGCTCGTAACCGAGGCGATTGGTAACGACATTGCCTCGCAGCCAGAGGCGTTCGCGCGGTTACGCAAGGCCACGAGTGAGGAGGTGAGCGACGTTCGACTCCTTGACATCCTCGCCTGGAAGTCGAAGGGCGACAGCCCCAGCGACGAGCCCGAGAACCTTAGTGACGAGACCGTCAGCGACCCTCGGTAGGACGGCGGGCCGGCCGTCGTGATCCAGTCCGATCGCTGCGCTGCGCTGCGCGGCGTGCAGAGCGAGCTGGCGATTGAGGTGCTCCTAGCGTCGTGCAGCAGTTCCGCGCGTAGAGCTCGACGTTCGAACGCGGTGAAGTGACGCACCTGTACTCGTCGCGCCCGAGTGGTGCCGGTCGCGGATCAGCTGTCGGCAACATCGGCCGAAAGGACGAGAACTGACTCATCCCAGAGGCCAGGAAAATCGAGCGACAGACTGATGGCGCCGACCAGATATTCAGTCATCGTGACATCGACCACCCGATGAGAAAGAAGAGACCATGAGCACTACGACCAAAACCACGACCACGACCACGACAGCACTGCACGATCCGC
>JBBSJW010000218.1:0-1629 GCA_038256885.1 Propionibacteriales bacterium | reverse complement strand
CATCTCGGGGTCGAGCGCGCTGGTGGGCTCGTCAAGCAGGATCAGCTTGGGGTCCATGGCCAGGGCACGGGCGATGGCCACGCGCTGCTGCTGACCGCCGGAGAGCTGGGACGGCATCTTCTTCGCCTGGTTGGCGACACCGACGCGATCGAGCAGCACCATGGCCTTCGACTCGGCATCCGCTTTCGAAAGTCCACGAACCTTGATCGGACCAAGGGTCACGTTCTCGAGTACCGTCTTGTGCGCGAAGAGGTTGAACGACTGGAAGACCATGCCCACGTCGGCGCGCAGCTTTGCGAGGCCGGCACCCTCTTTCGGCAGCTCGGTGCCGTCGATGGTGATGAGCCCGTCGTCGATGGTCTCGAGCCGGTTGATCGCCCGGCAGAGGGTGGACTTGCCCGACCCGCTGGGTCCGATGACCACCACGACCTCACCGCGGGTGACCGTCGTGCAGATGTCCTTCAGCACATGGAGGGCACCGAAGTGCTTGTTGACATGATCGACGACGACCAGGGGTTCACCGCTGCGTGCTTGCACCATCCCACTACCCAACCACACTGTGAGAACGCTCACTAACCCCACGGGCCAGTCGTAACAATCCCGCAATCTGCGGGAATGACTCGAGATGCGTGGCGGGGTCAGCCGGCGGAACGTTGTGAGAAGGCGCTTTCGTACAGGCAGACGGATGCGGCGGTGGCGAGGTTCATCGACTCGGCGTGCCCGTAGATGGGCACTGTGAGGGCGAGATCGGTCATCGCGAGGTTCTCGTCGGAGAGCCCTCGCGCCTCATTGCCGAACACCCACGCCGTCGGACGCGCGAGCACGCCGTCCTGGCGGGCAGCGAGCAGGTCGTCGCCCTTGACATCAGCGGCGATCACGAACAACCCGGCCTCGCGGGCTCGCTCGAGTACGGTGTCGAAGTCGGCTCCCACCGCCACCGGGACATGGAAGATCGATCCCGTCGATGAGCGCACGACCTTGGGGTTGTAGAGGTCGACGCTGCGCCCGGTGAAGATGACGCCGTCGGCCCCAGCGGCATCCGCGGCCCGGATGATCGTGCCGGCGTTGCCCGGGTCCCTCACCTCTTCGAGGATCGCAATGAGCTTGGGGCCGTTGCCCTCGGTATCCGGCTTGAGGATGTCCTTGACCGAGGTCGGGAACTGGTGGCAGACCGCGACGATGCCCTGCGGCGTGACAGTGTCGGCCATCGACTCGAGCACGAGTTCGGTGACAAACTCCACCTCAATCCCCGCGACAGACGCCGCCTGGGCTAAGTCGGAATACCGCTCGATCGCCGTCGGCGTCGCGTACAGCTCCACCACGAGTTGCGGCCGGAAAGTGAGTGCTTCTGCGACGGCTTGTGGGCCCTCCAAAAGAAAGAGCCCGGTCTGCGACCGGGCGTCTCTCTTGGCGAGCTTTGCCACCGCGCGAACTCGTGGAGAACGCGGGTTATCGATCATGACGACAGCTTATTAGTCGAACCTACGCGGCAAGTCTCGGCGCGCTGGTGTCGGCCGGAAGTGCTGCCTTCGCGGTCGCAACGATCGCCGCGAAGGTCGCGGGGTCGGTGACGGCGAGGTCGGCGAGGATGCGGCGGTCGACCTGAACTCCGGCCAGGTTGAGTCCCTG
>JBBSJW010000217.1:0-1645 GCA_038256885.1 Propionibacteriales bacterium | reverse complement strand
TTACAGGGAACTCGTGGAGGTTCCGAAGCTCACGATTACCGCGGTCGAGTCGCAGAAGCGCGACTGGTTCGATCTAAGCGTCGTGGTGACTGTCGGCGGTCGCACCGTGCCCTTTCTTCCCCTCTTCACCGCGCTGGCCAAGGGCAAGAAGAAGCTTCTGCTCGTCGACGGAACCTACCTTTCGCTCGCGCAGCCCGTTTTCGATGACCTTCGACGCCTCATCGAGGAGGCCGCCGGGCTCGATGAGTGGGAAACCGGTCTGCGTGTCAGCCGATACCAGACGAGCCTCATGGCTGATTTCGAGGACCTCGCCGACGAGACGCATCAGGCGGTCGCCTGGAGGGACGCCGCCCGCGCCCTGGGCGACGTGACCCGGCTGGAGAAGGTCCAGGTTTCGGCCGCTGTGGATGCCGAACTCCGCCCCTACCAGCACGAGGGGTTCACCTGGCTCGCCTTCCTCTACCGCTACGGGCTCGGCGGAATCCTCGCCGACGACATGGGGCTCGGCAAGACGCTGCAGACGCTTGCACTGATAGCCCACGCCGACGCCGACCGGCCGTTCCTGGTCGTGGCTCCGACGTCCGTCGTGCCCACCTGGTTGACCGAGGCGGCCCGATTCACCCCGGGACTCACCGTGCGCGGCGTCGGTTCGACCGAACAGGCAGGTGGAGGTGCCATCCGCGGCATCGCGACGGGCGCTCATGTCGTGGTCACCTCGTATGCGCTGTTCCGGCTGGACTTCGCCGCGTACCAGGGGGTCGAGTGGGCGGGCCTCATCCTCGACGAAGCCCAGTTCGTGAAGAATCCCGCGTCACAGGCGCATCGGTGCGCTGTGGAACTGAACGCGCCGTTCACCCTCGCCATCACCGGCACCCCCATGGAGAACAGCCTGCTCGACCTGTGGGCGCTGTTCGCCGTCGTGGCGCCGGGGCTCTTTCCGTCGATGCGCCGGTTCACCGAGCAGTACCTCCGCCCGATCGAGCGGGGGGATTCCCCGGAGCTCGTCGCTCGGCTGCAGCGTCGCATCCGTCCCCTCCTCCTGCGCCGCACCAAGGAACTCGTGGCGGCCGAGCTTCCCGCCAAGCAGGAGCAGGTGATCCGGGTGGACCTCACGCCCGAGCACCGAGCGATCTACGACACCTTCCTGCAGCGGGAGCGGCAGAAGCTGCTGGGGCTCATCGACGATCTCGACCGAAACCGTTTCATCGTGTTCCGGTCGCTCACCCTGCTGCGCATGCTCAGCCTCGACGCGTCGCTGATCGACCAGCAGTACGCGGGCATCGCGTCATCGAAGCTCGACGCCCTCATGGAGCGCCTCGACGACGTCGTTGCCGAAGGTCATCGCGCCCTCGTCTTCAGCCAGTTCACGACCTTCCTTCAGAAGGCGGCCGATCGCCTCGATGCCGCACAGGTGGCGTATGAGTATCTGGACGGATCCACTCTGCGGCGGGCCGAGGTGATCGAACGCTTCCGCTCGGGGGATGCCCCCGTCTTCCTGATCAGTCTGAAGGCGGGCGGGTTCGGCCTGAACCTCACCGAGGCGGACTATGTGTTCCTCCTCGATCCGTGGTGGAACCCGGCGAGCGAGGCTCAGGCCGTCGACCGCGTGCACCGTATCGGCCAGACCCGGTCGGTCAACGTCTAT
>JBBSJW010000216.1:0-1659 GCA_038256885.1 Propionibacteriales bacterium | reverse complement strand
GGCGTGCCGAGCACGGGGATCCTGCTCAACACGTCGCCGCCGAAGCCCTGGGCGCCGCCTTGAGCGTCGTCGACATGCTCTCGGGCGCTGGCGACTGCGGAGCGGGCTGCAGCCACGTCTCCGGCCACGAGTGCGGCCTTGGCGGCCGTCAGGTCGTCGTTGGCGGCTTGAGCCTCTGTGGGGACGTTGCGCAGCGGTATCGCTAGTGCCAGGAGGGCGAAGCCGAGAACGGCGAGCACCGAGACACCTATCACGATCCGGCGGCGCTTTCGGGACGGCTTGGAGTTGGGGGAATGCACTACGTAGATGGTGCCAGACCTCGGGAAGGGAGTTCACTGGCCTCCTGTTTCACGAACGGTCCGCGCCGCGCTCGGTCAGCGGCCTACGTCTGGTACCTGAACATCGGAAAGCCCGATTGTCCTGAAGTTGTGCGCGCCGGGCGACGGTCACGTAACCTCGGCGCTGGCCCGGCGTCAATGAGCCTGTCCAAAATTTACAACGAGCCCGATCACTTCCGATTCGGCCGCTGACTCGGCAACAGCCCGACAAGTATGGGGTTCATGAGATGTCCGTCCTGGTGCCACAACTCCGCAGCCGCCGAGCCATCCTGTCCATCAGCTACGACGTGATGGTCTGGGGCGCGGCTTACTACGTCGTGGCCATGCTGCGGTTGGACGCAGCGAGCACCTCGGTGCCGTGGCTCGGGGTCGGACTTGCAGCTCTCGCGACGGCGGCGCTCTACCTCGGTCTGGCCTCCACTGTCCGACTCCACCAGGGGCGTGCCAAGACGGGCAGCCTCGATCAGATGATCCTGCTCGGCATGTCCATGGTGACGGCAGGTGGGGTCGTCTTCGCCCTGAACCTCCTCGGTCAGTGGATCCCACGATCGGTGCCGGTCGGCGCCACTCTGGGCGCCTTGATCGCAGCCGCATGGGGGCGCGCCATCTGGAGGAGCATGCGCGAGCGCGACCTGCACCTCGACCACGGCGAGGGTGTCGAGGTCATCGTCGTGGGCGCCGGCGAGGCAGCTCGCGAGCTGGTCGGCAGCATGGTCCGCGACCCGTCGCGCACGTGGCGACCGGTGGGGCTGCTCGACGATGACCCGCTCAAGCGACACCTCAGGATCCGCAACGTCCCGGTGCTCGGGACGATCGGCCAGCTCGCGGCGCAGACGAGCCTGAAGAACGTCGGGACCGTGGTCATCGCGATTCCGAGCGCTTCCGCTGAGACTGTCGACCGCATCCGGGTCGCCGCGCTCGATGCCGGGGTCGCCGTGAAGGTGCTGCCGTCGACCACCCAGCTCCTCAGCGACACGGTCGGGATCCGCGACCTGCGCGACATCAACATCACCGACGTGCTCGGGCGCAATCAGCTCGATACCGACGTCGAGGCGATCGCCGACTATCTGCGGGGACGCAAGGTACTGGTCACCGGGGCCGGAGGTTCGATCGGCTCCGAGCTCTGCCGACAGATCCATCGCTTCGGGCCGGCGGAGCTGATGATGCTGGACCGCGACGAGTCGGCCCTGCACGCCGTCCAGCTCTCGATCCATGGCCGCGCACTGCTGGATTCCAACGAGGTGATCCTGTGCGACATCCGAGATGCGCACGCGGTCAACGCGGTGTTCGCCAGTCGCCGACCCGACGTCGTGTTCCACGC
>JBBSJW010000215.1:0-1667 GCA_038256885.1 Propionibacteriales bacterium | reverse complement strand
GGATGACCAGTACCTCGATTCGTTGAGCACGGCGGATCAGCTGACGGCTGTGCTCCTCGCGTCGCCCCCAGGCGCGGCGCCGGCCCGACTGACTGCTCATTGCAGACCTCCGCGCGGCGCCACCCGACGAATCAGACGAGTGATCTCGTCGGCGACACTGCTCCACTTCGCATCATCGAGGGCCCCGTCGCCAATCCTGTCCCCGATCTGGCGCAGGATTCGGCGACACGCTGCTGGCGACTGAAGCACCGCGTCGACGTGCTGCTCGATGGGAACGGTCGGCTCCATGCCACGTTGGACAGCCTGCCGTTCCGCGTAGTCCGCTCGACGGCACGCGGCGCTGCACCATCGCCTGGGCCGTCCGGGATGGTGTGGCACTCCCTCGTAGATCGCGCGGCCGCAGCGATCACACGGCCGCTGCGTGATCACTCGTCCTCCTCCAGGCCCAACGTCCAGGCGATGACCACCGCAGATCGCCACCGCAGGTGCTTGCCGACCCGGAACCCCTTGGGGCCGTACCCCATGTGACGCCACGAGTAGATGGTCTGCTTCGGGACGCCGAGGTAGTTGGCAACGTCGTCGATGGTCCAGAGCTCGCTGTAGTCCATCGGCTTCGACGGGCGCTGCGTCGGCAGCATGGGAACTGACCCCGTGCGGCCGGTTTCCGGTGCCGCTGCTGGACGGCGGGCTTGCGGACTACCTCCTCTCGTCGACGACGGACTCGACTCTCCCCCGAGCCCCGGCTGATCCTCACGTCGCGCTTGATTGTTCATGACGGCCTTCCTTCGGTAACTGATGGTCGTTCCTCAGTCACCTATGTGCGCGGAGCGCGCGGCAGCGATCAATCCGGCTGAATTCCTCGAAGTGCAGCCCAGGTCTCCGGCTTTGGGGGACCCACGCGATCACCGAGCAGAGCGAGATTCGTCGGGACGAATCTCGGCCGAGAATGCACTAGTAGCGTGTCGCCGTTAATTGCCGGTGTACTTGCGGTTTGCTGGTGGTGGCGGGCTCCTTCCCCTTCAGCCCGCCAGAAGCGGGTCTGTGATGGCAAGGACGAAGTCGCGTCCGGTGGCGTTGAGTGCTACGGATCGCGAGTGGTTGGTCAAGCGGGTCCGGACGGGATCCTTTCCGGCTCAGCAGGTGCGCCGGGCACGGATTCTGATCGAGCTCGATGAGAACGATCCCGATCGGGTCGGGCCGGTGCCGACCCAGGAGGTGGTCGCCGCTCGGGCCGGGGTCCATGTCGACACGGTGGTGAAGACCTCGAAGGCCTATGCCGATCGTGGCGGTGATGTCGAGGAGACCATCACCCGCAAGAAGCGACTGGAGCCTCCGGTGCCGGCGGTGGTGACCGGGGAGGTCGAGGCCCGGTTGATCAAGCTGGCCTGTTCGGCGCCGCCGCAGGGTTACTCGCGGTGGTCGCTGAGGTTGCTGGAGAAGCACGTTGCTCTGGTCGATGACGTGCCCGACTTGGACCACTCGACCATCGGACGGGTTTTAAAAAAACGAGGTTGCGTCCTCATCTGAAGGCGTGCTGGACGATCCCACCACGCGCGAACGCGGAGTTCGCAGCCCGGATGGAGGACATCCTCTCGGTTTACGGGCTCTTCACAAATGAGGGTGTGGTCGACAGTTGAGATCTCCGGCGCGTCGCTGACTGGATAGGC
>JBBSJW010000214.1:0-1677 GCA_038256885.1 Propionibacteriales bacterium | reverse complement strand
TTTCGCAGAGCCAGAACGAGCTGAAGATGCTTGACGACGAAGGTCTCGACATCCGTCCCCACCGGGAGCGGATGAACCGCGAGGACCTAGCGGAGAAGTTCAAGGACGCCGACGACCCGCTGCGGCTGGTGTTCGTGTGCGCCATGTGGATGACCGGCTTCGACGCGCCCAGCGTCTCAACCATGTATCTCGATCGACCGATGAAGAACCACACGCTGATGCAGACCATCGCGCGCGCCAATCGTGTCTTCCCCGAGAAGGACAACGGTCTGATCGTCGACTACGTCGGCGTCTTCCGGAACCTGGAGAAGGCACTCGCGATCTACGGTGCCGCGGGGACCAGTGAGTCGCCGATCGAGATTATCGATGCGCTCGCGGCCGAGCTCGACATCGCTGTGGGCGACCTGGTCTCGTTCTGCGTCGGCGCGGGAGTGGACCTGATCGCCATGCGTGATGCGGAGGGCTTCGACCACGTCGCGATGCGTGACGCCGCGGTTGAGGCGCTCCTGGTGGACGAGGAGACCCGCAACGATTTCATGGGCAAGGCGCGGCAGGTCCGCAAGCTGTTCAAAGCGCTGCTGCCCAACCCGAAGGCCGGTGCCCAACAGCGCACCGTCGCCGCTGTTCGGGTGCTGGCCGAACGGATCGCCGAGGTGACCCGGCCGCCGCAGGCCGAGATCTCCGAGGTGTCTGACGCGGTGGACGCGCTCCTCGACCGCTCCGTGGGCGCCGAGGAGTACGTCATCCGCGCCGCAGCGGACGGCACCAAGTCAGACCCGCTGATTGACTTATCGCAAATCGACTTCGAAGGGCTGGCCAAGAAGCTCGCCGGCCGCAAGCGCGCCGAGACTGACCGGCTCGCGCAGCTGCTCCGCCATCAGGCGATCAGCGCTGCGTTGCGCAACCCGACCCGTTACGAGTTGGTCGAGCGGATCGAGAAGCTGATCTCGGACTATAACGACGGCAGCGTCAACAGCGACGAATACCTCCGCCGTCTCATCGAGCTGTCGAAGACGTTGACCGCTGAGGAAGAGCGCGCGGT
Organism: Propionibacteriales bacterium; assembly: GCA_038256885.1. Classification (GTDB taxonomy): domain Bacteria; phylum Actinomycetota; class Actinomycetes; order Propionibacteriales; family Nocardioidaceae; genus Aeromicrobium. The sequence goes on along the minus strand of JBBSJW010000214.1, from coordinate 635 downwards.
CCGGGAAGGCATGACCGAGGAGGAGCTCGCGGTCCTCGACCTGCTCACCCAGCCCGACCCTGTGCTGACCGATGAGGAGCGCGAGCTCGTCAAAGCCAGCGCCAAGAACCTGTTGGCGCACCTGCACGAGAAACTGGTGCAGGACTGGCGACGCAAGGTCGACGTGACCAACGACGTCAACAGCACCATCAGGCGAGTGCTGGACGAGGGCCTGCCGCAGCAGCCGTACACGCCGGACATCTTCACCGCGAAGGTCCAACTCGTCTTCGACCACATTCTGACTGCGTACGGCGACAACGGCGAGAGCGCCTACGCCCCCAGGGTCGACATCCACAGGCCGGTGGGTCTCGACATCGAACTGGCCGGGCCCCTCGACGTGAACCGGGTTGCCGACGACGTGGTGGCGCGGATCTACTCCGACCCAGAGTTCGCAGCGCAGGTTGCTCAGCAGCTCCGGGGGAGTGCTGACACCTAGCAGCCACACCGGCCACATTCGCGGCAAGCCTCGAGCACGGTGCCCCATTCGAAGTAAACGGAACTCGTGTCGCCTGGTACTTTGGTACCTGAGCTTGACTCGGCACCTCGGGACTAGGAGTTTTGCTGCCATGGCTACCGCTACTGCGCCGATCAAGGTG
>JBBSJW010000213.1:0-1725 GCA_038256885.1 Propionibacteriales bacterium | reverse complement strand
CGGGAAGCGCTCGTCCAGGTCGTACTCGGCGGTGAGGAATGGCTTCTTGGGGTTGGTGATGTCGACGATGTCGACGTCCTTGCCCTCCTCGTTGTCCACGATGGCTGCGTAGGCCCTGTCGCCGGCGTCCCAGGCGAAGACGCTGTGGACCTCGTTGGCTGCCTTCTTGCCCTGGCCGTTGACGGTGAAGTCGCCGATCCCCTCGAAGAGGGGGGTGGGCGCCTTGGGGTTGGTGACGTTGTCGATGTTCATGCCACCGAAGCCAGCAGTGGCGTTGCACTTCTCGTTGTTGGACACGAGTACATCGCCCCGGAACGCGGGCGTGTCGATGGAGAGGGCCTGGATGCCCTCACCGGGATAGCTGCCGTGCTTGGCGCCGATGAACGCAACTTCCTTCGGGTTGTCGACGTCGGAGATGTCGACGACGTGCACCCCGTTGTACTTGCAGGTGACGACGCCCCATGCAGCGAGGTAGGCGTAGTTCTTGTGGACGCCGACGTCCGCGATCTTCTCGGGGACCACGTTCTTGAGCCTCAGTCTGCTGACGACCTCGATGTTGCCTGTCGAACTGGGTGGCAGGTGGCCACGTGTCTCGCCGTGCTGATGAGCGTCTCGTGGACCGTCGGAATGAGCGAGTCCTCCGTCGGACTCAGGCTCCGGGTGGGCGGACGCAGTGCCGCTGATGGCAAGGGCCGCAATGATGGCAAGAACGCTCCTTGCGAGGCCGTTTCGAACGCGTCGTGACATGGATTCCTCCAGGCCAGCCGTGGCGGCGAGGAATCGCCGGGTGGACGCGGCTGCTTCTCAAGCGAGGCTAGAACCGAGCGCAGCCCAGCCGCGAGGCCGCGGTCATCAAGATTTCCGTTAGACCCACGGGGTTCCTTTCGGCGATCCTTCGGTTCTTGATCGGAGTTGACACGCAATGCCAAGGGCGCCGCGCTCAGTCCCGTGGCCCAGCGGACTGAGGTGGCGTCCAATTCTGACGAGTGCAGGTCGCCGACCCTGCAGCGATCCGCGCCTTGCGCCTTCTCCGTCTCCTTGTGGGCCATGCTCTTGGCAAGGCGGCGTCGACCGCGGCTTCGAGGGCCTCGGGGTCGTCGACCGGCCCCTCGACGATGAGCGCCCTGGCGCCGTAGACGTTCGGCACCTCGATGCGTAGCTCGCCGGGGCGCGAGTGGTCATGTTGGCGGAGTGCGTCGAAAGGACAGAACACCCGCCGGGCGACCGTTTGGTCGGGCCTGGCGGGTGATCTGTTCGAAACCTGGCTCCCCCGACGCTCAGGCCCCCCTAAGGAAATCGACACTAGGCGCAGAAAGGACTAGGCGTCAGGCCCAAACGACCTATCGACACATAGTCACTTTGGGTGATCCGAGTCTCGAGCGAGGGCATCGGTCAGGTCGTCATAGACGCGCTCACGCCTCGGAGGTCATCACCCTGCGGGCCTACGCACGCATGTTCCCCGGGGATCAGGACAGGACGCGGAATCTACTAGACGCCGCTCTCAGCCCTGCGGCCCTTGCGGACTCTGTGCGGACTGAGGCGGCATCTAAGTAGCTCCGTCGCAGGTCAGCGGCCTGCGGCGAGGCTCAGGCCTTCTTCGTCTCCCAGAAGATCTCGGCGATCTCGTCGATCTTGGCGAGCAGCTCGTCGGCCTTGGCCGCGTCGAGCTCACCCTTGGTGCCGCTGGCGCCGGCGAGCTTGGTCGCCTCGTTGACCAGCGTGTGG
>JBBSJW010000212.1:0-1768 GCA_038256885.1 Propionibacteriales bacterium | reverse complement strand
TGGGCGCAAAGCGCGCCATCGATCGGCGGCGCCGCCAGTTCAGCGCCGCCCACCCAGGAAAGGTCTCCCGACCGACCCGCGAGCGGGAACGGCAGCTCCACCGGCACATCGTCGCAAACGCCGACGAGGAAGGCATCGGTGACCTGTGCTCGGCCATGTCACGGCTCGCGTTGGACCTCACCGCCGTCGGTGCGACGTCACGCCCCCGCGTCGTGCAGCACAGCCCGGATCACCTCGACGTGTTCCTCGACCGCCCGGCGACCGCCGCGCCAGCCGGTTGGATCGTGGACGGCGAGGGCGCTCTGTGGAGCTTTGAGCCGCGCGCTGGCCACGCCCCTGCAGTGGGGGAGTGCCCCGCCCCGCTGCTCATCACCCTCGGCAAACCCGAAGACGGCGCCCAGCTCTACCTCGACCTCGAAGCGGACGGGCTCATCGCTCTGGTCGGCGACCCGACCCATGCGCGCGGCCTCGCCCGCTCCATCATCACCGAGGTTGCACTCAGCCCGTTGGCGGCCACTGTGCGTGTCCTCGTCGTTGGCGACCTCCTCGGCTTCCCGGAATCGACCATCGATCACGCCGTAGTGGTCGACACCTGGGAGGACGCCGTAGCCGATGTTGCCGCCTGGGCTGAGCAGTCACATGACGCCCTCATGGCCAACGGCTGGCCGAATACGTTCGTAGCTCGAGGAGCCGACCCCGACCACGACGCGCTCGCCCCTCTTCTGGTAGTGGCATCCAAGGCGCCCCCAGCCCATCTGATCGACACGATTACCGCTCAGCGGCCGGGGTCGCTTGCAGTGGTCGTCGCCGACGAGTTCGACGGGGCCATATGCGTCATCGACTGCCAGCCCGACCTGCTCACCCTGAGAGGGCTGGAGCTGACCTGCGCCCCTCAGAACCTCCAGGTCGAAACGCTCGCCGCGATGGTCCGGCTCCTCGAGACAGCAGACGAGCCCGACGACGAGCCATCCGGCAACTGCGAACCGGCGTCCGACCTCGACGAAAGCAACGACAAGGACCTCGCCGCCAGCGACAAGTTAGTCACCAGCCCGGCCTCGCTGCTCCAGCTCCCTGCTGGCGCACACGCTGACCAACCCCAGGACCAGCCCGAACAAGGTGAGCCGGACTACGAGATCCTGGTCCGGCTGCTCGGCGAAATCCGCGTCGAAGGTGGCAAGCCGTTGCAATCCAAGCCCACTGCCGTCGTCGCCTACCTCGCCCTCCACCGGGCCGTCTCGATCGAGAAGCTGGAGGACGCCTGCTGGGCTGACCCTGCGTCCGGTTCGCTGCGAAAGCGGCTCAAAGACGTGATGTCAGAGTGCCGCGCCGGCATCGGCGCCCACAACCTCCCAGCTGCGACCAACGGTCGCTACTCCGTAGGTCCGCGTGTGTTCACCGACACCGACCTGTTTGACCTACGGGTAGCCCATGCAGCGCACCAGGCCCCAACCCAGCAGGCCGAAACCTACCGATCGGCACTCGAGCTCGTCACCGGCAAGGTCTTCACGTACCCGAGCCGAGCCGGCTCTTCGTTCGGATGGATCGACACCGAGAACCTCCTCAGTCAATGGGAGGTCAAGATCCAGGGGATCGCTCAACAGTGCATCGATACCTACCTCTGCATCGGACAACCGATGCAAGCGGCCGAGATCGCGGTACACGTACTACAGGCCCTGCCCTTGAATGCACCGCTGACCGAGGCACTCATGCGCTCCCATGCGGCGGCCGGCGACCTCAACGCTGTCGGGACGGTCTACCAAGCACATGT
>JBBSJW010000211.1:0-1776 GCA_038256885.1 Propionibacteriales bacterium | reverse complement strand
ATCGGGGCGCAGCTCACCCGAGGTCACGCCTCGTTCGATACTCACGGCGATCAAGCCGCGCATCTCGTCGAAAATCTGTTCGACTCGTCGCCGTATTGCTTCGTCACGGGTCCCGAGTTCGACCACCAGGTTCCCGAACCCGCAACCCACGACCAGACCGCTGCTCGCTTGATAGCGCTCGAGGCCTTCCGCAAGGAGCGCTCCGTAGCGATCGATCGACGCAAGAGCGCCACGTTCCACATCCCCGAAGGCATCGGCGAAGACGATGGTCTTCGTCCGATCCCAGCCGGTGGTCAGACCTGCAAGGGCGAGCTCCTGCTTGGAGTCGAAGAAATGATAGAAGCTGCCCTTCTTGACATCAGCAGTGGTGCAGATGTCGGACACGCTGACGGTGTCGTAGCCGCGCTTGAGGATCAGCTCCGCCGCGGCGGCCAGTAGCCGGTCTCGAGTATCGGCGCCGGTCGATTGCCTCATGAGTTCGACTGTAGCGCTGTGCACCGTGTAAGAACCTGGTTGACCATCGGTCTCTGAGTGATCAAGGGTCAGATCGTGGTCGTGAGCCAGTTCACTTGACCGCGCGTCTCGTCGTCTCGTACGTTGGCAGGAGCCAGAGGTCGCACCGAGAGAACAGAGGCAAGCGATGAGTAGAGATGCAGAGATTCGCAAAGGTGTCGGAGGGCTTCCATTCCCCGTGCGCGACGCCACCCCGGTGACCGAAGCAAAGCCCCTCGACCAAGCCAAGGTGGCCATCATCACCACCGCAGGGTTCCGGCCCGCAGGGTCCGCCGAGGTGTGGCAGCCGGGCGACGTTGGCTACCAGGAGTTCTCGAGCGACGTGCGCGACATGCAGCTCAGTCACTTCTCGCCCAACTTTGATCGCGTCGGTGTTGCCCAAGACCTCAACGTGGTCTACCCGATCGACCGGCTCGACGAGCTCGCCGCTGATGGCGTGATCGGATCGGTCAACCATCGGCACTTCTCCTTCATGGGCGCCCAGTTCGACCTCTCGGCGATTCTGGCCGACTCCGGTCCTGCTGTTGCGCAGCAGCTGTTGGCTGACGAGGTCGACATCGTGTTGCTCACACCCGTTTGACCGCTCTGTACGCGCACAGTTGGTGCGCTCGCTCATGCAATCGAAGCAGCCGGAATCGCCACCGTCGGCATCTCACTCGTGCGGCAACAAGCCGAGAACTCCAAGGCGCCTCGGCTCTTGCACTGTCAGTTCCCGCTCGGGCGTCCGCTTGGCCGTCCGAATGATCCCGACTACCAACGCGACGTGCTGATGCAGGCCCTGTCGCTCACCCAGCGGACCGACGTCCCGATCCTCGAAGACCACCCCGACGTCATCGACGACCAGTCCGGCGAGGCCGCGAGCTGTCCGATGCCGGCACGTGTCCATCTCGATCGTGCGCCTGCAGTCGACGAAGCGTTCGGGCTCCGTAACGCCTACGACCGAAACTTGGCGGCTACCGGTCGGACCCTGGTCGGAAGAATGGCCGATGCCGATGGCATCCCGGAACTACTCGAGACCTACCTCCGGATCGCCGACGGCGTGACCCTCGACGACATCGGGTGGACGCCCAAAGACCTTCACGGTGCCGGTCAGGACATTCGGGCCTACTACGAAGAGGCCGCAATCCAACTGGCCGACACGACCGGCGCTCGCCAAATCGAAACCTGGCTCTACCAGGTGACCGAGGCCGGCGCTGTTCTCAAGTCTGCTCAGCAAGCACTCAAAGCCGCCGATGTCGATCGCAACACGTGGTCCTACGTCCT
>JBBSJW010000210.1:0-1784 GCA_038256885.1 Propionibacteriales bacterium | reverse complement strand
GGTCAATGGACTCCGAGAGTCATGCAGTCTGATGGTGGACAAGATCACGACGATTCCTCGCTCCAAGCTCGGCGAGCGGATCGGTCGGCTTGACGACGAGCAGATGGTCCGCCTCGGGCGAGCGATCCTCGTCTTCTTCGGTCTGGCTGGCTGACGGCCGGCGGCCGGCGGGTGAATCATTTCTCAGTCGACCGTCTCCTAACGCTCAGGCATATCCTGCTGGTGCCATGGCCCGAAGGTGCCGCACGGGGCGAGGGGCTGAGGTGCCCGGAAACGTCGTCCCTCGATGAGTGATATGCGGCGTGCGAAGTGCGTCCAGATCCGGCAATCTCCAGTGCCCCCCGGACGGCAGTATGCGGCGGTCCGGGCCCGGCCTGATGAAGCCGAGGTGTCGTCGGTGAGACACTGAACACATGGTGCGCGCCGTGCTCCGTGTGCTCGCTGTGCTGTGCACAGTTCTCTTGGCGGCTGGTTGTGGCGACGAGGGGGAGGGCACGGTGCCCTCGGCAGATGATGATGCCAAGGATCTACCGGTCGCCGTCGTGCCGGAGGCGCTTCGGCAGCCCGGCACGCTCCTCGCTCCCGGAATCGAGGTACAAGCGGGTTCTCTCCTCGTAGCGACCTCGCTTCCGTTGATCGACTTCTACTCTGATCCGGGCACAGCGTCGTCGCTCGGCTGGCAGGCCGTGCTCGTTGTCGATGGTGACCCCATAGCTGTATGGAACCAGTACGTGGAGCACTTGGACGTTCCCGAGTCCGCACGAGCCGAGCGAAGCTGCATCGTTACGGCGATCACGGCGCCGACGAAGGAGACGATGGGAAACAACTTCGTCCCGCCCGCCAAGCGATTCATCACCGACGCGCCTATGGATGGCGAGAACCGCATCGAATGCTTCGCGACGGTGGGTCGAACCACGATGGCTCTTGCGGCCGGCGCGGCCGCGTGCCCGGAAGCTGGCTGCGAGCTCCGATCGGTCGCACACCTCTACCTCGGAGTGATGGACCCGCCGGAGGAACATGGCTACGAGCAGTTCGGCACCGATCAACTCAGGTTCGACCGTGCTGTCGAGGCGGCCGACGACCCGAACGCTGTCATCGAACCGCTCCCAGTCCCGGCTGGTCAGACGTTCACGCCGCAACTAGGCGGGACGGCCTCCCGATCCGAGCTTCCCAAGCCAGGAGAGCGAATAGACGACGGTCTCGACTACTACTTGAACGGAACACCCGCAGGTCTGGTTCCCGCAGACGCCCACACCCTCGTAGCGCCAGCGATGCTCCTTCAATGCAACAGCGGGCTGGTGGCACTCGTCGAGATACCTGGGAGCCCTGCCGACGCGGTCGCCGTCGTCGACGGAGCGGCAAGTGGAGACGACCCCATCAAGGTGCAACAGGGCACGGATTCAGGAGGCCGACTATGGGCGGGTGGGCAGATCACGACTGCGGGCGGCTATTACATGGGGCTGGTCGCACTCCACACTGACGACGAGGCAAGCACTGTCCTTGTGACCGAATGCGGTGACTGAGTAGCGACCGCCCGCAGCCCCGCAGCCCACCGCCGCGTCCCCTACCCGGTTCTCGGACGCAGGAGATGTGCCGATATCCGAGTCGGTCGTTCGCCCCGAAGATCTGATACACGGGGGATTGTTGAGGTATCCCCGTACATCTCACAGGGCCCGTTGAGGCTACGGGCATGAACCGTTTCCCGTGTCTCATCCGTTCGTCGTCGCCGTCAGGAGAGACCCGCTACGCGCTGGGTGATCCGTTGGTCGATGGCTACCTGGCCT
>JBBSJW010000209.1:0-1835 GCA_038256885.1 Propionibacteriales bacterium | reverse complement strand
GACGACGAGGGCGTCCACGGCGGCGGCGACCTCGGGGATCACCGCTGTGACCGGCACGTAGTGGTCGGGCGGGATGATCGACAGGGCCTCCATATCGCCACGGACCAGCTCGGTCTGCGAGGCGGCGAGCTCGCGCCAGTCGATTCCGAGCACCGTCGCACGCTCGAGCAGCGGGTCGTCGACGTCGGTCGTGTTCTGCACGTAGTCCACGTCGTAGCCCGCATCGAGCCAGCTGCGCACGAGGATGTCGAACGCGAGGTAGGTCGAGGCGTGGCCGAGATGGGTCGCATCGTACGGGGTGATCCCGCAGACATAGAGTGTTGCCGTTCCCGATGTTTCGGTTGACACGAAGGTCTTCGTCGAGGTGTCAAACAGGCGCGGCGGCTGCCCGTTCCCCGAGAGACGGGGAACCCACGGACGGCTCCACGACTTCACCCCTCCAGCCTAGGCGAGCCTCGCTGGGAGTCCGACCGTGCAGGTTGAAGGAGGCTCAGAGGTTGTCGTGGTGGGAGTTCATGGCGGCGAGCTGGAGTAGATCGATCTCGCTGAACGGCATCCCCTTCTGGGCCAGGGGCGGGGCGTGAGTGAATGCGTCTACGACGCGGGAATCAGCCAGCCCGACCGAGCCGTCATTCGTATCGAAGACGAGGCGAGCAAAGAATTGAGTCATAATGAAGTCCCTTCGACCATCGGAGCGTGTGGACTGCCGAGGTCTGGGGCAGATGATCAAGCTACCGCACAGGTCTATGAGATGTCATATAACAAGCGTGCGGTTGACAACTCCCTCGGCAACGTTTCTGAGTAACAATCCGTTGCCGCGGGCGTAGTCTCGCAGGGTTCGGAAGGCGTCGTCCATATCGACATCGCGGGTGTGGGCAAGCACTCCCTTCGCCTGCTCGATCAACACCCTGCTGTCGAGCGCGTGCTGGAGCTGCTGTTTGGCTACGTCGTTCTCGCGCAGCGTGCGTTCATGCAGGATGCCGATGGTCGCCATGTCGGCAAGGGCGCGCGCCGCGAGGACGTCTTCATCGGACATGACACCGGTCTGGTTGCGAAACAGGTTGAGCGCGCCGATGACGGTGCCGCGCAGGCGCAGCGGCACGGCGTGCACCGAGTGCAGTCCCTGTTCGAGCGCGGCCTCGCGGAAGTCGGGCCACTTGTCGCCGACCTTGTCGACGTCGGGCACGGTGACGACCAGGCCGGTCTTGTAGCACTCCACGCACGGACCGAGCCCGTAGCGGAGCTGCATGATCTCGACGAGTCGGCTCCGCTCGCTCGTGGACGCGATCACTGAGAGCTCGCCGGCCTCGTCGGCCAGAATCAACCCGGCCGCCGCAGCGTCAAGCAGATCCGCACTTGCATTCACGAGCGTGTCGAGCAGGTCGACCACGTCGTAGCCCGCTACGAGCGTGTCTGCGAGCGTCACGAACGTCGCGGCCAGTCGGGCCTCGCGCGTGGTACTCACCATTCCTCCAATTTGCCGCCCACACGGCATCCGTCGTCACGCATGGCCATCCTTCGAGAAGTCGATTCGTCGCTCGACCACGTCGCTCGCAACCTCGCGCACCGACCTGCCCGTCGAGAACGCGTGTGCGCGCAGCAACAGCGCGGCGTCTATGGCGCTGATGCCCATTTGAGCGAGCACCATCCCGGTCGCCTGATGCACCTCGCGCCGGGAGCCAGCCTCGGTGGCGTCTTCGCTCTCCGTCGCGGCCGTTCCGTCGGCGAGTATGCGGCGCAGCACCTGCCACGCGGTGAGGCCGGCGAGTTCCAGCACATTGGTGACCTGGGAGCTGGTCAGGTCCCCCTCCCTGGTCGAGTAGAGGTCCACGGCG
>JBBSJW010000208.1:0-1874 GCA_038256885.1 Propionibacteriales bacterium | reverse complement strand
GGCGTCGTTGAGACACTGCACCAGTTCCGACCACTCGACGTCGCGCCCGACGATCGAGGGACACACGACCTGGATCACCGCATCAGTATTGCCGACGTCCGCGGCGTCGGTCGTTGGCAGCGCAACTAGCACGTCGATCGCCGCGTGCATCTGGCATACGCGACGCGTCTCGCACCGTTGAGCCAGCCGCCGGTGGGCTGTGTGTCGGACAGCGAAAGCGCCATCTCGCCGGTGCCGGTCCCACCCCTTCAGGCGTTCGGCAACGGGCCTCGTCGGGATAGCGTTGAGGCGTCGTCGTGAATCGACAGACCCCAGTCCATCCGTAGCATCGTTGAGTCGACGATGTGGACCTCGACCCGTCCAGCGAAGGAGTCCGTCATTGTGAGTGAGAAAAATGGTGCCGCGACCGTGAGCCAGAAAGCGCAGCCCGGGCCGGTCGCTGAAGCGATTGGTGCTCGCGCCCCGTTCGGGCCGATCGAGTATCTCCCACACGATGACCTGGTCGCTGCGCAGGCGGAAACGCTCGCCACTCCGAAGCGGCGCTACTCGTTCGCAGCGAGGATGCTCTTCCACACCATGGATGCCCTGTACGGGCGAGACCGCTCACTCGAGAAGTTCAGAGTGCTCGAACTCGTTGCGCGTGTGCCGTATCAGGCATGGGAGAACGTCGCGTATGTGGCCGTGACGCACACGGCGAGCCAACCAGGTTTTGCCCGACAGGTATTCGACCGGGTGCGCACCGCACGATTGGAACAGGACAACGAGCAGTGGCACTTGCTCATCATGGAAGAGCTGACGGCGGGCCAACGGCGTGGCCTCGTGCGCAGCCGCGTGATCCCCCAGGTGCTCGCCTTCGGCTACTACCAGCTGTCGTGGTTTCTCTACGTAGTGCGGCCCAAGTGGAGCTACCGGTTGAACGCTGACTTCGAGGACCATGCCGAGCACGAGTACGCGTTGCTCGTGCGCGAACATCCCGAGTGGGAGGCGATGCGGTACGAGGGCGACTTCTCCGAGGACTTCGGCGCTTACGACAGCCTGGCTGACCTGATCCGCCAGATCGGTTACGACGAGCGTCTCCACAAGATCGAGAGCGAGCAGAACATGCTCGCACCGCGATTTGGCTGATTCGAAGCCAATCGGGTTCCGTGACCGCTCAGATCAGCTGTGAACGGTCATCCAATGCCCATCCAACGGTAGCCGCCGCAGAGCTTCAGATCTTCGTCTCTCCGTGCCGTGAGCTATCGGGGTGGCCAGCCTCCACGGGACCGGGGCCGCTGCCGGCTCACCGTCTTTGGATGTTGGGCTCCCAGAGGGTCCAGGCATCCAGCATCGACTGGGACATCAAGCGATGCTCCTTGGCCAACTCTCGGCTCGCATCATCAGCAACTCTGCGGCCGATCGCGACCGCACCGGACCGGTTGCCACGGAAGTACGCACCAAACTCCTGCGGGCGGAAGTAGCCCTGCAGATCGCCAGGAACCTCGACCCCTGGCACCCACGGGGCAGGATCGACAGCGGGAAGCCCGAGCGCGTCGATCGCCGCCCAGAGATCGTCGTCATGCGTCCGGTCCGCGAAATCGCGACCCTGATAGCGGTACACCTCTACGCCGTCGGGTTCCACGAGGACCACTCCAGGCAATGCCATGCCGCCACGCTCCTCAGGGTCGAACAACCCGAGCGGTCGCAGCAACGAAGCTCCACCCGGATCGGACACGAAGCGGGTGTGCGTGAACCCCCATCGCTGCGACATGCCAGCCTGGCGGACTTCGTCATCGACGCTGACGGCGGCGAGTTCCGCACCGGCGGCGTGCATCCGCTCGTACTCTGATGCCAGCTTCACGAGCTGGCCGCAGCAGTACGGTCACCAATCCCCG
>JBBSJW010000207.1:0-1887 GCA_038256885.1 Propionibacteriales bacterium | reverse complement strand
GGCGCGCCGAGCCGCCTCGTCGGCGGGGAGAACCGTCAGGTGCGGCCCAGGGGTCTGCTCTGCGACGGACACGCCGATCAGTGTACGCCGCATCACCGACTCAACTCCGGCGCCGAAACCTCGGCTTCCAGGGGCTCAGAGCGACGCCTGACTCGGAGCTGACGGATCGCCCGCCAAGCAGCGACGAACCCAGAAGCGTGCACGACCTCGTAGTCGTTGCCGCCCTGCAGGTCGCGCAGGACAGACAGCCGAGGGCCGCCGTAGGCGACCACGGCGATGCGCTGCCGCCAGATCGACTTGCCCTGCGCCCGCCAAGTCATGCGCTTCAGCACCTGCTCGTACGCCATGTAGAGCGTGAACGGGTAGAGGAAGCCAAGAGCACCGACCGTCAACCAGACGGGCAGGGCCGCCTCTGCGAGCAACTTGCCGAGATCGAGATCCGACCACTGACGGGAGAGGCCCAGGGCCGTCCAGCCGACGGCGGCGAACCCGATCAACGCCGAGGTCCAGCCAGCGATGGTGCGCGCAGGCTGATGCTCGGGATCGCGCGCGACCATCGGCAGCACCAACGCGAAGAAGATGACCGGTTGGAGCACGATCTCGATCGCAAGCGGAAACGACTTCAGGTTGACGAAAAACTCGACCACCGCCGTCGCGCCGATCGTCGAGACGAGCACCCGCCGAAACCATCGGCCCTTCAACGCGTTCGTCGTGCCCGCAAGGAGTCCGATGCCCGACAGCAATGCCCAGAGCACCGTGGCCTTCAGCAGCTCCACGTTCCAGGGTGCGAGCCGAGCTGCCTACTACGACGACGATCGCGATCCAGGCGCCGTAGAGACCGAAGTGCGGCAGCACCGGTCTGAAGGCTCCGGCCAACGTGCGAACGGCGTCGAGAGTCGATCGCCGGTGACGCACGAGGAGCCAAGACGCGCTGGCGCAGGTCTGCTTGCGACTGCGTGAACTGGCGGACAGAGCGGGCGCTCACCCGTCCGGCCGCTCCCGACTGATCCACCCGAGCGCGGTCAGTGCCAGCTCGAGCGGGAGCGGATCACCGACCACTCGGACGTGGAACACCTGGCCGCCGTCGGGCAACGTGAACAAGCCGGGCACGAGCGAGCCGGGGAACTCCTGCAGCACGTCGTGCAGCTCGCGGAACCCACCACCACCTTCGACGGGAGGCTCCACGAACAGCTCCGCATCGGGCTCAGCCATCGCTGCTCATCCTGCCCGTCGTGCCCGGTGAGTGTCCGTTGGTCGCCACGAGTGACCACTGCGTTGGGGCACGTTTGGGGCACGAAAGCTGCGACCGCAACGACTTCGAGACCCGCCGACCGGCGTTTCCGCAGGTCACAGACGTGGGCGCGGAGGGACTCGAACCCCCGACATCTTCCTTGTTAGGGAAGCGCTCTAGCCAACTGAGCTACGCGCCCGGAACCGGGAACGGTAGCGGCGATCAACGGGGCATCCGCGATGGACGCAGACCCCGTGACTACGGTCGATTCCGTCAAGTCGCGAGACAGCAGTTTCACCCGAACGACGTTGGAGGTACGGGTGGCCGGTCCGAAGCGCAGCGGTCATCGGGGGGCACGAGGGCCGGATGATCTCGTCGGTCGCTACCCCACCGAGATCGGCCAGTATCCCCTCCTCGACGCCGCCGAGGAGATCGTCCTCGCCCAGCAGATCGAGGCGGGTCATGAGGCTGGGGCGCGCCTCGAGACCGAACAGCTCTCGCCGTCCGTCCGGGCCACGCTGCGCCGCGACATCCGTACGGCGGCCACGGCGAAGCAGCGCTTCATCCAGTCGAACCTGCGCCTCGTGGTGTCCATCGCCAAGCGGTACCAGTCGACGGGTCTCCCGCTCCTCGACCTGATCCAGGAGGGCAACCTC
>JBBSJW010000206.1:0-1888 GCA_038256885.1 Propionibacteriales bacterium | reverse complement strand
GTGGCTGAGCACGGGCGGATCGACGTGCTGGCCAACATCGCCGGGGTCGTGCTGTTCGGCCGCTTCGAGACCATCACCGACGAGGAGTGGGATCGCGTCCACGCGATCGACCTCAAGGGTCCGTTCCTGGTGATGCAGACGGCACTGCCGCACCTCAAGGCGTGCGGCGGCAACGTCGTCAACGACTCCTCGGAGGCCGGCACCAAGGTGCAGCCCTACGCCACGGCCTACGTCGCGGCCAAGGGCGGCCTGACCTCGATGACCACGGCGCTGGCTCTCGAGCTTGCCCCCGACGGCATCCGCGTCAACGCCGTCTGCCCGGGCAGTGTCGACACCCCGATCATCGCCGAGGTCGCCAGCCGCTTCCCCGACGACCTCGACGCACGGGTGATGGACCGGCTGATGGCCATGCTGCCCGGCCCCTCGATCACCCCCGCCGAGCTCGGCTCCTCGATCGTCTACCTGGCCTCGAAGGAGGCAAGGATGATCAGCGGTGCGGTCCTGGCCTTTGACGGCGGGATGACGTGAGCGCACGCCACGCGATCGGTTTCCGCGAGCAGGTGGGGGACCAGTAGGATCGCCAGCGCGCCGAGAGGCGCATGCCGCGTTAGCTCAGTTGGCAGAGCATCGCTCTTGTAAAGCGAATGTCGAGAGTTCGACTCTCTCACGCGGCTCTTGTCGGTGGGCCGTTCTAGTTTTTGGTCATGAATTTGTGTCGCGGGTGTGGATCGCCGCTCGTCAGGCCGAGCCAAAAGGCCTACTGCAGCAACGCTTGCCATCGAGCGATGCTGCGCCGCGAAGCAACCGACGAATGGTTGCGGACCGGGGAGGTGGTGATCAGGGCCGAACCCCGACACTTCGTGCGGTTGTACCTCCTGGAACAGCAAGGGTCTTGCTGCTCGCTGTGCGGTCAGGCGCGAATCTGGCAAGGCGCGCCCTTGACCCTCGTCCTCGACCACATTGATGGTGATTCCTCGAACAACCTTCGTGTGAATCTTCGCCTGATCTGTCCCAATTGCGACTCGCAACTGCCGACCTACAAGAGTCGGAATCGAGGCCGGGGCAGGCACGCGCGGCGCCAGCGCTACGCAGAGGGTCGCTCGTTCTGAAGGGTGGTGTGCTGCACCGTCGCCGGTGGCCTCGACCACCTGCGCGTGGCCGGGCTCCCGGCCGGCCGGTCCGGACCGATGGCCGAACGACGGTTGCGTCGCTCCGGGGAGATCCCGGGGGAGTTCGTCGTCGACGCCGGCAATGACAGCGCTAGCGAGTCCGAGGTCGTCCCCTTGAGGTCGGTGTTGCTCGACGAGATGGCCCTCGGACACTCGGGTGCAGATTCCCGTCTGCGTGCCCAACGACAGTAGGTGAGCGGACCTGGCCCCATCCGCTTATCGGAACTGAATGTCCACGAATCGTCCACAGTCGAGGCGTGAGAATGGTTGTCCACAACCACTGTGGTTGAGCCGGATTCTCGGTCTTGGAGTGTCGGTGGGTGGTGCTTGAGTGGACCTATGAGCAGGCACATCGATGGCACCGGATCGGGTCACCCGATCAGCGGTTTCCTCGACCTGCTCGAGGCTGGTTTGGATGACATCGCGGCCGCGTCGGTGTGGTCGTTGAACGCCGAGGAGACGTCCGAGGTCATCACCCGCATAGAGGCCGACCTGGCGAGGTTGGCCGAGCTCGAGGCCCGAGCGTTGACTCAGGCCAAGACGCTGGACCTGCCGGGTCAGATCGGTGCCCGGTCGCTTTCTGCGTGGTTGGCGAGGATGACGCGGTTGACGAAGGGTGAGGCCAACCGCCGCACCAAGCTCGCCGAGATCCTCGCGGCGCATGATCTGACCCGTGAGGCGGTCGCGAAGGGTGAGGTCCTGGCTGAGCAGGCGCTGGT
>JBBSJW010000205.1:0-1931 GCA_038256885.1 Propionibacteriales bacterium | reverse complement strand
TGATCTCGGCCGGTCCGGTCGGGCTCGTCGCCCCGGCGACCACGGGGTCGATTGTCGCGGCCATCTCGGTGCCGCGCTGGTAGTAGAAGCTCGTGCCCTGGGCATCCTGTCGGATGAGCGCCCGCATGAGGTAGATGCGCCAGAGCGCCCCCGGCAGCGACCTCGCACTCGCGCGCGACCAGAGTTCGGCCACCGCATCGATGCCGTGGTCATCGGTGTAGGCGACGAGCCGCTCTACGACTCCGGGGTCGGAACTGAACCGCACGCGGGCGAGCAGCGCGTGCGCCGTCTCATGGGCGACACGGCTGATCTGGGCTGGGTCGTCGCCGCCCATCATGCTCTCGAACTTTGCGCCCGAGAATTGGGTTGGCTTGTGGAACTCGTCTGTCATCGCAGTCCAGACTATGCCAGTCGCCGCGCGGCCCGAAAAAGCCCGGTAGATTTGTCGGGCAGGGGCCTCTAGCTCAGTTGGTAGAGCATCGGACTTTTAATCCGCGGGTCGTCGGTTCGAGTCCGACGGGGCCCACCCTTCCACCGGCGTCGATCTCTTTGACATAGATCACAAGGGTGCGACAATCGCGCCCCGCCCAAGGCACTCCCTGCCCTCGACGACATCTCGCCGATCTGCTGCGCGCCGCTCGCGTCCGGGAATGAGCGTCCACTACTCGGTCGAGACGAACGCCATCCGCGCGATGGGGGTCGCCATCCAGCTCGATGACCTCGACCCGATCGACCGCCCATCATGCCGAGCATCAACTACAAGAAGAACACCATGCCCACAATCTGTATCTACGAAGCCGCCCTCTGCTGCGACACCGGCGTGTGCGGTGCCGACGTCGACAAGTCGCTCGTCGAAGTCACCGCGACCGTGCGAAACCTTCAGCGCCTCGGTGCGGACATCACGCGCCATAATCTGGCGGGCGACCCGACCGCGTTCACCTTCGACGAGACCGTGCGCGCGTTCACGCAGACCGTCGGCTCCAAGGGTCTGCCGCACCATCGGGAGATCGCCCGCCAGGTCAGCGACAGCATGTCATTCGATACACCGCTCATGCGACTGCAGGATCCCGACCTGACCAAGGTCGTGCTCGTCACTCTGGCGGAGACGACTCCCGTGCTCAAAGCGGAGGAATTGCGGCAGGACCTCGAGAGGCCGGCATCCATCCCTGGGCGTGGGTCGTGAACAACTCCATCGCCGCGGCGCGCCCCGACTCCGCGTTCCGGCGCCAACGCGCCGCGAACGAGCTTGAGCAGATCGACCGGGTGGGTGCGCAGGCCGATCGTGTGGCCATCATCCCGCTCCTCCCCTTCAACCGATCGGTGAGACGCTTCTCGCCGATCTCGCCGCCTGCGTCAGCCAGCCGGCGTAAAGGGGCTGGCCGTGGAGCGACAGTGTCGAAACCTGCCCGGCGTCAGGGCAGCATTGGTGCCGGCAGTTTGCCGCCGCGTCTCGGTGTGCGGCTCGGGTCGATGCTCGCGGGTGGAATGAACCAGGGCACGTTGTCGATGACCTGCACCGTCCACCCCTGATGGATGACATGGTGGTGACCTGTGCACAAAAGGATCCCGTTGTTCAGGTTCGTCTTTCCGCCGTGGGACCACCAGTGGATGTGATGGGCCTCCGTGTAGGAGGGCGGACGCCCACAGCCGGTCACCGCGCAGCCGCCGTCGCGTTCGGCGAACGCGATCCGTTGGGCTCTGGTGAACAGTCTCCGTCCGATGCCGAGGTCGAGGATGTGGCTGTTCCCGCCGAGGACCGCGGGGATCAGTTCCGCGTCCGCGGCAAGGATCCGGGCGTTACCGGCGCTGATGGGGTTCTCGACCCCGTCCAGCTGGGCCGCGCCGAGCCCGGACTGGAGCTGCTCCAACGTCATCCGGATGATGAGGGTGGTGTGGGGGAGGGGTCCGGGGGAGGTGGTGCAGCCCATCAT
>JBBSJW010000204.1:0-1942 GCA_038256885.1 Propionibacteriales bacterium | reverse complement strand
GACATCAAGGAGCTCGCCGACCGCATCGCCCGACCGCCGTACAACTGGACGCCCGACATCATCTGGAACGCCTACGTCGCACTCGATCCCCAGTTCGCCGCCAGGTCCGACCACCGGACGCTGACCGACCTGGTGTCGTTGGTCCGGTTCACGGTCGGCGTCGACGACAAGCTCGTTCCCTATGCCGAACGCGTCAACGAGCGGTACGCCTCCTGGCTTGCCCAGCAGGAACAGGCCGGTGTGGCCTTTGACGACGCAGAGCGGTGGTGGCTCGATAACATGGTCAAGGTGATCGCCAACTCCGCCGGCATCCGCACCGAGGACCTGGACGACGCGCCGTTCATCGAGCGCGGTGGAACCGACGGGGCGCTGCGCGATCTCGGGGACCGGGCTGCCGATCTTGTCAACGAGTTGAACTCGGAGCTCACTGCATGAGGGTTCTTGGCGACATCGCGAAGGTCATCGACTGCGAGCATCGGACGGCGCCGAAGACTGAAGATGTTCCCTACGGGTTCTCGGTGGGAACCAGCGCCGTCCGCCATGGTCGGATCGATCTCGCGCGTGCCAAGCCGGTCTCGAAGGAGACCTATTTCTCGTGGACACGACGGGCCACGCCAGAGATCGGTGACCTGATCTTCTCCCGGGAGGCACCCATGGGCGAGGTCGGCATGGTCCCCGGTGAGATTCCGGTGTGCCTCGGACAACGCACGGTCCTAATGCGTCTCGACCACCAGCAGGTCGACCATCGGTTCCTGCTGTACTCCTTGATGTCACCGCACTCTCAAGCCTGGATCAAGGAAAACTCCGCAGGCTCGACCGTTCTACACCTCAACGTCGCAGATGTTCGAAGGATCCCGATCCATTTTCTTCCTTCGCTCGACGACCAGGGTCGCATCGTTGAGCTCCTCGAAGATCACCTCTCCCGCCTCGACGCCGCCGCACGAGGCTTGCGCGTCGGGCTCCGCCACTGCGAGTCCCTACTCACATCTGGGCTATGGCAGAGCACCCACGGACTTCCCGGGGCCGCGCGGGTCGAATTGCAGTCCATTGCTGACGTTCGATTGGGGCGTCAGCGCTCACCAAAGAACCACTCTGGCAATCGGATGCGTCCGTATCTCCGTGCAGCCAACGTTGATTGGGGACGGCTGCGGCTCGACGACGTCAAGGAGATGCAGTTCACCGAGGCGGAGGAGGAGACATACCGCCTCCGCAACGGAGACATTCTGCTCACCGAGGCTTCTGGAAGTCCTGCAGAGGTGGGTAAGTCCGTGACCTATTGCGGAATTCCTGCTGACGTTTGTTTTCAGAACACGCTCCTGCGAGTTCGATGCCATTCAGCGCACCCCGACTTCGTGCAGGCGTACTTACTGGCCGAAGCCCGCGCGGGTCGGTTCATGCCTGCGTCGCGCGGCGTTGGGATCAACCACTTGGGACGCGCTCGACTCGCGTCTCTCCCGCTGGAGCTGCCACCCGCCGACGTCCAACAGGCTGCAGTCGCACGGTGCCGAGAGCTCAATGAGGAAGTAACTCGGCTCAAGATCTCACTCGACAATCAGGCAGATCGGACCTCTACGCTCCGTCGGTCCCTTCTGGCCGCCGCCTTCTCAGGCCGCATCACCGGCGATGCATCCGCCTTGTCGGCGACGAAGGAGATGATCGGCGCGTGAGTGGCAAGCAGATCAAGCTTTTCCTCGTCGACGGCACCCCGGGCGGGCTGACGACCGCTGAGATCACCAACTGGACCGGCCATGTGCTGTTTGGCCGCCGTTCCGACCTGGCCGATCTGTTGAAGCGCGACGAGGCTCAGCGCACCGGCGTCTACCTGCTGTTGGGTGATGACGAAGCCGCAATCGGCGACACCCGCTGCTACATCGGTGAGGCCGACGTCGTGGCCGACCGCTTGCGGTACCACAACCGCGACGACAACAAGGACTACTGGGAT
>JBBSJW010000203.1:0-1945 GCA_038256885.1 Propionibacteriales bacterium | reverse complement strand
TCCGCACCGAGCACTACGGCGACGACCTCGGCCACGTGGTCATGCTCGACCCCGAGGGCAACGAATTCTGCGTGGCCTGAGCTCAGTGCGGTGGCGAAATGCCCAGTTGAAAAGCGTCGAACTGCCTAGTTCGGCGGCGTCCGTCTGCTAGGTTCCTCCCATGTCTTACCGGCGGCGAGTCATCGATGGGTTGCTCGACGACCTGTTCACGGATCTCGCAGCGATCGCGTTGGAGGGGGCCAAGGGGGTAGGCAAGACGGCGACGGCGATGCAACGTGCGCAGTCGGTGATCTCACTGGATCTTCCGGCTCAACGGGAGATCGTCGCCGCCGACGCCGACTACGTCACCCACGTGGCGACGCCGGTACTGATCGACGAGTGGCAACTCGAACCCTCGGTCTGGGACCGCGTGCGCAAGGCGGTGGACGCGGATTCACTCGGCGGCAGATTCCTGCTGGCAGGATCCGCCGGGGTCGCGCCGGGAGTCCGGATCCACTCGGGTGCGGGTCGGATCGTGAGCCTGACGATGCGGCCACTCTCGATGGCTGAGCGAGGCCCCGCCGAGCCCACTGTGTCGCTGGCCGCGCTGCTCGCCGGCGACCAACCGCCGATCAAGGGCCGCTCCCCGATCGACCTCGCCGGCTATGTGGACGAGATCCTGGCGTCAGGATTTCCCGGGATCCGACACCTCCCCGAGCGTGCCCGGGCCACCCAACTCGACAGCTACATCGCGCGCATCGTCGAGCAGGAGCTGCCCGAGAACGGCCTGAACGTTCGGCGTCCCCATGCGCTTCGGGCTTGGATGGCAGGGTATGCGGCCGCCACATCAACTGACGCGACGTACGCCAAGATCCTCGATGCCGCTACGGCCGGCATCGCCGACAAGCCCTCGCGCGCCACGGTCGACAACTACCGCGAGCACCTTGCCCGCATCTTTGTCCTCGACCCGTTGGCTGCCTGGGTGCCGATGTTCAACCCACTCAAACGCCTGACCCTTTCGCCGAAGCACCACCTGGTCGACCCCGCGCTGGCGGCTCGGTTGGTCGGGGTGGGAAAGGCAGGACTCCTTCAGGGCGCAGGCCAGCGAGTCTCAGCCACGACCGGCACCTGGCTCGGTGCCCTGTACGAGTCGCTGGCCACTCAGAGCGTGCGGGTCTACGCCGCGGCAGCCTCGGCTCATGTCGGCCACCTGCGCACCAAGGAAACCGACCGTGAGATCGACCTGATCGTCGAAGCCGAGGATCGCCGAGTCGTTGCCATCGAGGTCAAGCTCAGCGAGTTGGTCACCGACAAGGACGTCCGCCACCTCAACTGGTTGCAAGCCCAACTCGGCGACCGTCTCGCGGACCGGGTTGTCGTGACGACCGGCGAGCACGCCTACCGTCGTCCCGACGGCGTCGCCGTAGTGCCGTTGGCACTCCTCGGACCGTAACGCCTGTCAGCGGTAGTTGGTGAACTGCACCGCGAAGTCGTAGTCCTGGGCCTTCACCAGCGCGATGATCTCCTGCAGGTCGTCCCGCTTCTTGCTGGAGACCCTGAGCTCGTCGCCCTGGATCTGGCTCTTGACGCCCTTGGGACCCTCGTCACGGATCAGCTTGCCGATCTTCTTGGCGTCCTCGGAGCTGATGCCCTCCTTGAGGGCGATCCCGATCTTGGACTCCTGGCCGGACTGGCGGGGCTCGGAGGCGTCGAGGATCTTCAGGCTCTGGTTGCGCTTGATGAGCTTGTCCTGGAAGACGCTGAGCACGGCGCTGGCCCGGTCGTCGGCGGAGGCAGTGATCTCGATCGCCTGCTCGCCCTTCCACTCGATCGACGCGCCGGTGCCCTTGAAGTCGAAGCGCGTGGTGATCTCGCGGGCCGCCTGGCTCAGCGCATTGTCGACCTCCTGGCGGTCCAGCTTGCTCACGATGTCGAAGCTCGAGTCAGCCATGTGTGCCTCCTTGTG
>JBBSJW010000202.1:0-1957 GCA_038256885.1 Propionibacteriales bacterium | reverse complement strand
GTGAACGATTCTGGATGTCCGTTGTGCGGAGTGGCGGAGAGAAAGAGCCTGTGCTCACAACGATCGGCCAGCTGGCGCACCGCAACCGTCCGCTGCGTGTCGACGGCATACCCGCGCCCACCGGCCGTCGCCGGCGGGCTCGACGGGGCCACATGATGGGCCTCGTCTACGACCAGGATGTCGAAGGCGTAGCGCTTGGCCGACTTCGGGTTGCTCGCCTGTGCGTACACATCGCGCAGAAGCCGTTGCGCC
The DNA here is from genome assembly GCA_038256885.1 of Propionibacteriales bacterium. Classification (GTDB taxonomy): domain Bacteria; phylum Actinomycetota; class Actinomycetes; order Propionibacteriales; family Nocardioidaceae; genus Aeromicrobium. The sequence goes on along the minus strand of JBBSJW010000202.1, from coordinate 1,705 downwards.
CGTACCTGAGGCAGCCACGCCATGGACGTGATGACCCGCGGGAACAAGAGGAACGGGTTGGCGTGCAGCCCATGGGTGCGTCGCACCTGAGCCATCAATTCGCTGTTCACGATCGTGAAGTCGAGGCCGAACTTGTCGCGCATCTCGTCTTGCCACTTCAGCGAGAGGCTCGGCGGGCACACGACCACCGCGGTTCGGGCTCGGTGACGCAGCAGGAGCTCCTGGATCACCAGACCGGCCTCGATCGTCTTGCCCAGCCCAACGTCGTCGGCGAGGAGAAGGTTCGTGCGCGGCGCGCCAAGCGCGCGACGGAGTGGCTCGAGCTGATATGCCTCGACGTTGACCCCCGACCAGAACGGCGCCTGGTAGCGATTCGGGTCCGCAGAAGTTACGGCGCCCCACCGCATCGCATCGATGAAGCCGGCGAGCTTGTCCGGATCGTCGAAGGACTCTGCGTTGATGTTCTCTGGCAATCCCTGAGCTGGTGTCACCGTGTGGCCGACTTCGAGCTCCCACACGACGCTGAGCGTCTCGTTGAGCCGGTCCTCGTCGAGCGACTGGAGATCGACGACATGAGAAAGCTGAGCTGTGGAGTCGTCAGCGGGACTGCGGGGGAGGCCCTGCGCCTGGACGTTTGCTACCGCCCAGGTCGAGCCGCGTACTTCGACAACCTGGCCCGGCTCGGGTAGTGGTGGTGCCACTCGGGCAGTCGTGATCGTCACTCGGAGTCCGCTTTCTCTGGATCGGGGCTCACGCTTGCCCCACCGCCTCGTACCCATTGGTCGACTTCGCTCGCCTGAAACTTCCACAGTCGGCCGACCTTGTGCGCTGGCATGCGCTTGTCCGTGATCCACGCGTACACCGTGTCCTTCGTGACGCCGAGGTGTGCGGCGATGTCGTCGGCAGACATCCATGGCTCCGGCACGCAACAGCTCCCCTGGTCGGCTCGTCCTCGAGCACGGCGGCCCGATGATGGTTTAGCCGAGCCAAGCAGGGTGTAGCAGGACGAAGACGGTTCTGACGGGGCGACGTCTGTCGACAGGGGTTTCGACCGTCGTCGATGTATTCCGATGGTTGCTCGCTGTCCGGCCTGAGCGTGGTGCCGGCTCCGGGCGGAGCCTTGGAATCGAGTCGGTGTCACGTCCACTGATACGCGCGGCGCGTGACAGGACTTCGGCATGCCTCGCGTCCGATCCGAGGCCGGCGTCACACCCCTCGCCTACGGTCCTGTCGATGGAGGACTTCGATAGAGCGGTAGTCGAGACGGTGGCGTCGCAGCGGGCGACCGAGTTGGCGCTTCGCCACCCGACCGTCTGCCTTCCCGGCCATTTCTCGCGCGTGGAAACACACGCCGATCACGAGTGGTGGAAGGTCTGAAGGTGGACTCCGCCTCGCTCAAAATCCTGTCGGTTGGCGACATCGCCGGGGACTTCTTCGTCCCCGCCTACCAGCGCGGCTACCGGTGGGGTGAACAAGAGGTCCGCCAACTGCTGGATGACATCCGGGAGAGCAACGGAGCGACGTACTACCTGCAGCCAGTGGTCGTGAAGAATCGTGAAGACGGTTCGTGGGAACTCGTTGACGGCCAGCAACGGCTGACCACTCTCTATCTGATCTTCCACTACCTCAAGAGCACGCACTTGCCGAGCGCAACCGCCAACTATTCGATCACGTACGAGACGCGAGCGGGCAGCAAGGCCTACCT
>JBBSJW010000201.1:0-2015 GCA_038256885.1 Propionibacteriales bacterium | reverse complement strand
TCGGTGCGGACATCGTTGGTGAGGCCGCGCAGAAGCAATTCATCGCTCTCTTCGGTGCGATCCTTCGGCTGCGCAACATCCTTGTCTCTTTCGACGACTTCGCTAGCCACGAGTTTCTTTGCGAACGTGACTTCCAGGACTACCGGAGCATCTACCTCAATCTGTACGCGGAGTTCCGCGGCCAGGACATGGCCGAGAAGGAGTCGATCAACGACGACGTCGTCTTCGAGATCGAGCTCATCAAGCAGGTCGAGGTCAACGTCGACTACATCCTGCTGCTGGTCGAACAGTGGCGCGAGGCCCGCGGCAACGGCTCCGACGTCGAGATGACCGCGCTAATGAACATCCAGCGCGCCATCGACTCCAGCATCACCCTGCGCAACAAGCGCGACCTCATCCTCGCCTTCGTTGACTCGGTCAACGTCACTGGTGACACCAGCGAAGACTGGCGCAGGTTCGTTGAGGCGAAGAAGGCCGAGGAGCTTGAAGCGCTCATCGCGGCGGAGGGGCTCAAGCCTGACGAGACGAGAGCGTTCGTCGCCGACGCCTTCCGCGACGGCGCTATCCCGACCGCCGGTACTGCTGTCACCAAGATTCTGCCGCCTGTCTCCAGGTTCGCGGCGGGAGGCAACCACGCGTTGAAGAAGCAGACCGTGCTCGACAAGCTCGCTGCTTTCTTCGACCGCTACTTCAGCCTGGTGTGATCAGGGATGTCTCGCGCTCCCAGCAGGAACGGAACCGTCTTCTTCGTCAGATCACGGCTTAGTTGCGCGTTCGGTCTGCCCAACACTGCAGCGTGGCTCAACCGGCTCTCGGACGACGAAAGGGCCCGTGCTTGCGGCTGGTCCAGCACCCCTGCGGCGAGTACTCCTCGCTGACAATTGCTGCGACGGTGGTGGCCAAGCAGCTCGGCGTTGACAAGAAGTCGGTGCGTCGCTGGGCGATCCAGGCCCAGGTCGACGGCGGCCAGCGCACCGGTACCACGCCTGAGGTGCTGGCTGTGATCAAGGTGCTGAAGGCGAAGGCCCGCGGACTCGAGGAAGACAACGCGATTCAGAAGTCCGCGACGGTTTCCTTCGCCGGAACCGCTGATCATGGGTTCATCGACACCATGAGAAGCCAGGGCCACGCGGTCGAGTCGGCCTGTCGGGTGCTGCGTGAGCAGGTTGTCAGATCGCCGCGCGGACCTACCGCAGCGGGAAGCAATCCGGTCGCACGGTGGCAGCACGGACCGTGTCTGATGCGCAGGTGGTCGCCGCGGTGCGTGACATCGCCTGGACGACCAAGGTCGACCACGACGGCGTCGTGTGCGCAGACGGAGCGCTGAGGGCGGGGCTCGACGGTCGTCGGATGATGACCGCTTATCTGCCTCGCACCAACGCCTCGCCCTCGTCGTGACCCACACCAGTGGGATCGCTGCACGCACGGCCGCATTGAAACGGGCGATGCGCGATGCCGCTGCGACCGATCCGACGGTGGGTGACCTGATCTGGCAGGACCACCAACCCCCTGACAACCCTGACAGCACTGGTCGAACTCCTCATTGCCGACAGCCCCGTACGACCGGGTCTGGACCACGACGACGCCGTCGCGACCTACTTCGGGCTGGTCAACAGCGACTGCTACCTGCTCATGACCGACACGCTTGGGTGGGACTTGAGCCGATGGCAGGGCTGGCTCATCGGCGTCCTCTCCCACGAACTGCTCGGAACCGCCCTCGCCCCCGAGACCGATCACCCTGGCGACTGAGCGGAGACGGCAGGGGAGGAGCGACAGGAAGGCATTCGAGAGGCAGGTCCAGCCACGCACATGGGACAGTCGGCCTCTCACCGGGTGTGTCCCTATTGCCGGCCGCGAGCCATACAGGCGCGTCTACCGGATCCGAGATGCGGATATCGCAGGGCCGCCCCGGGCGGGATGAGCCTTCCCTCAGAACGTCAGCACGTCGTCGGCCTCGACGGTCCATGCTGCGAGGACGTCCATCGTGGAGCGTGGTGCGGCGTCGATGAGGTTGT
>JBBSJW010000200.1:0-2048 GCA_038256885.1 Propionibacteriales bacterium | reverse complement strand
GTGACCTCCGCGAGACCCTTGGCGAGGCTCGTCTTGCCAGCGCCGCTCGGCCCATCCAGTGCGACCACCGTCGTCGTCCCGCAGGCAGGTTGCCGCTGCGCGATCAGCGCGCTGAGCTCGGCGTACCGGTGACGGTTCACCCTGCCAGTGTCCACTACAGTGATCTGGCTACGGGATGTAGCGCAGCTTGGTAGCGCGCGCCGTTTGGGGCGGTGAGGTCGCAGGTTCGAATCCTGTCATCCCGACACATTTATTCATGCCGACACATTTGTCCACGCCTTTCACAGTGGCACCATACGTACCTCCAGCCGTCAGGTGACGTTCACCTTCAACGTCACGTTGAGACATGTGCGTACGCGGCAATGGGGTATGTGCGAAACAGCGCAGTCTCTGAAGTTCTGAATCGCCGCCAGTTCGTTGGCGGCAGTGTCGGCATCGCTGTCGGACTGGGCGTGCTGGGACCGGCCGCACTGTCGTCGCCGGCGCCAGCCAGCGCCCCATCGCTCTTCGCGCATGGTGTTGCCTCGGGCGATCCGCTGCCCGACGCGATCGTGCTCTGGACACGCGTCACGCCAACGCCGCAGGCCACACCGGGATCGGAGGTCGGCCCTGCCGTGTCTGTCCGCTGGCAGATATCCGAGCTCAATGACTTCAGCCTCGTAGCCGACAGCGGATCGCTGGCGACTGGTCCCGATCGCGACCACACGATCAAGGTCGATGCGAACGGCCTCAAACCGGCGACCGACTACTACTTCCGGTTCTTCGTCGGCACTCACGAGTCGCCGATTGGGCGGACTCGTACGGCTCCCGCTCCCGACAGTGACCCAGGTGAGCTGCGGTTCGGGGTCGTGTCGTGTGCGAACTGGCAAGCGGGCTTCTTCACGTCGTACCGCCACCTCGCCGAGCGTGGTGACCTTGACGCGATCATCCACCTCGGTGACTACCTGTACGAGTACCAACCGGGCAAGTACTCGAAGGGCCACAAGAATCGCGACGTGCGTCGCCACCAGCCGCCACGCGAGATCATCAGCCTCGCCGACTACCGCGAGCGCCACGGGCAGTACAAGACCGACCCCGACCTTCAGGCGCTCCATGCGGCGGTTCCGTTCATCGTGACCTGGGACGACCACGAGATCTGCGATGGAAACTGGGCCAACGGCGCATTCGAGCACCAGCGCAACGAGGGATCTTTCGCTGCCCGGCGCGAAGCGGCGCAGCGCGCGTACGACGAGTGGATGCCTGTACGCGTCTCGGGCACTGCTGTGGTTGGCGACGGAATGCGTATGTATCGCCGACTGCAGTTCGGCAGGCTCGCCGACCTGTCGATGCTCGACCTCCGTACGTATCGCAGCGAGCGGGTCGAGCCTGACGACCCGGCGATCGATGCTGCAGGCCGCACGATCACCGGAGCACGCCAGCTCGGCTGGCTCGAGGAGAACCTGTCGACGACACCCGCGCGGTGGAAGCTCATCGGCAACCCGGTCATGGTCGCTCCCGTGCTGCTGCCGCCGAGGCCGAAAGCGGAGCAGTACGCGCTGAGCCAGACCGTCAGCTTCACTCCACTCGAGCCGTCAGCTCCCAACACTGACGTGTGGGACGGCTACACGGCTGACCGCAAGCGTCTGCTGAACCACCTCGTCGCGGACCAGATCGATGACGTCGTGTTTCTCAGCGGGGACGTTCACACGGCGTGGGCCAATGACGTACCGACAGATGGCGGAACGCCGGTGGCGACGGAGTTCGTGTGCAGCTCGATCACGAGCAACAACGTCGACGACTTCGTCGGTGCGGCGCCACGTACGCTCTCGCTCTCACTCGAGGCTGCGATCCAGACGGAGAACCCGCACGTACGGTTCGTGAACCTCGACGACCACGGCTACTGCGTGCTCCAGGTGACCAAGGCGCGCGTGCAGATGGATTGGTACGCGATCAGCGATCGAGCCGACAAGAACGCCACCTCGCGGCAGCTGACTTCATGGACGGTCGCGTCGGGAACTCCCCGCGTGCAACCGACAACTCGCGCGATCCTGGCCTGATTGCCAAGCCTC
>JBBSJW010000199.1:0-2082 GCA_038256885.1 Propionibacteriales bacterium | reverse complement strand
TGTGGAAACCATGTTGCGCGACGTCCATGTCGACGCCTCCGCCACGATCCAAACCACTCTGGGTGAAAGACATTCGTCGAAGTTCACCGACACCCACGAGCAGCGCGAGGACGGCAATCGCGACCGTCCGGTGGATGCGGTGCCCACCACGCCAGACCATGCGTTCACGGTGCTGGCTCCCTCGTCGGGCTTCTTGGTGCGCCTGGACCATCGCACGCTCCTAAAGGCCTGCATCGATCTCGATATCGTCCTCGTGCTGGACCGGCACATGGGCAGCTCTGTGGTGGAGGGCACCCCGCTGGGTTCAGCGTGGTCGACTGCCGACACCGGCGGCACGACTGTGCATAGTGACCTACAGAAGCGACTGCTCAAGTCGGTCCACACCGGTTTCGAGCCCACCTCCATCCAGGACATCGGCTACGGTCTGCGCCAGCTGACCGACGTGGCCAATAAAGCACTCTCACCCGGGGTCAACGACACGACGACCGCAGTAACCGCTCTCGGACACATCTCGGCTCTCCTGTGCGAGATCGCCGACCATGACCTTGGCCCCCTGCTTCTCCGCGACAAGAATCAGCAGGTGCGCGTGGTCCTGCCCCGCCCCGAACTGTCCGACCTGATCGATGTCGCCATCACCCAGCCGCGCCGCTACGGCGCCTCCGACCCGCAGGTCATGCAGCGGCTGTTCCAGCTCCTCTCAGAGTTGGCATGGCACTGCGGTCCCGCCCAACGCCCAACCGTCAGTGCCGAGCTCGAGCGACTCGTCGCGACCGTGCGCGCGCAGGACTTCGACTCCCACGAACGCTCCCAACTCGACCACGCCGCCGACCAGGTAATCGACGCGCTCGACTCCTCAGACCCAAGCCCGAAGCCCACCTAATGACCAAAACCTGACGTCGCACACACCGATTCACTCGATGAACAGAGCCGTTCAACCGCGTCGGCGAACGTCCTCAACTCGGCGGATCCGGTCGTCCGACGGGGGAGCGTCCCACAACGGGAACTTGTACCCCTTGCCGATCGGCTACCGAGGCACGACCGTGATCGGGCATCGAATGCCGGGAGCGCGACTGATCCGCGCATCTGCGGTCACGAGGGAGCAACCAAGCGCCTCAGCGAGTGCGACGTAGCCCGCGTCGCATGCGGAGAGGTTGTCGCGTAACTCCCAGATACGTTCCAGAAGACCATGGGTGCCATAGCGGGTGAGGCCCAGACGGCGCCAAGCATCGAGCGCCGCCCACCCCTCGCCGGTGGCGATTCGACCCGCCGAGACATGGCGACGAAGGCCGCTAGCTACCTCGGAGTCGACCAAGTGCGGCGAGTGCACCTGTTCAACCGACAACGACTCCCGCGCCGGTCCGGCATTCAGTAGTCCGGACAGAGCGGCTGAGGCGTCGAGCACGATCACCGGTCGGCGCGCTCCTGCTCGACACCCTCGACAATCGCCAGCACGTCGACACCCAAGTCGGGAAGCTCGCCGATGAGTGCCTGATTGTCAGCGCGACGAGAGACGTCGGACAATTCTCGAACCGCAACCGCACTGACCGAGGTGCCGTCGCGGTCCGCGAGTTGCTGAAGCCTGAGCACGACGTCGTCGGGGACATTCCTTAGGTACAGAGTCTTCATGTTGCAGAATGCTAGCAATCTGCAATCAGATTGACGAGAAGACTGAGACGACAAGTTCGCAACGTGACAGGCGCCGATAAACAGGCGCCGATAAACGGAGTGGGTGATTCCCTGGGGTACGGCGTCGACTCAATGGTGGCTAGAACTCGACCTGTTCGGCAGGCAGGACCTCGGTGGTGACGCCGGGGTAATGCGTGTCCTCGACGAAGAAGTTCGTGAACGCGATCATCTGCTCCGCACCGACCGAGACGGTGCGGCCGTCGGGGAGGGGGAACGAGGCGCCAACCGTCGGAACCGGGATCCACCGGTGGATCAGGGGGCGGTCGCGCTCCGGTCGTTGTAGGCCCCTGCTTCTTCCTGGCCCGACAACTTCTGGATGGCCGTCATGATCTCGTCGGTCAGGACCCGGCGTGCCTTGCCCAGGGGTACGCCGTCGAAACGTCCGGCTGCCGTGAT
>JBBSJW010000198.1:0-2089 GCA_038256885.1 Propionibacteriales bacterium | reverse complement strand
GTCCATGACCTCCTGGCTCGAAGCGTTCAGCAATTCCGCGACTTTGTAGATCCGGACGGTTGACAACGTGACCCCTTCGTCTAGTCGTTCTTGTCTTCGGCGACGGGTTCCGCGTCGCCTTCGCCCTGTGCCGGCGTGGCTTCGTCCGTGGTCTCGGCAGGTGCTTCCGCGTCTGCCGACGCAACGGCCGTCTCTGCTTCTACTGCCTCGGCCTCGGGGGCCGCGGCCTCGACGTCGGACCCGGGGAGGACATCAGCGGCGTCAGCCGTCGGCCCTCCCTCGTTGGCCGCCTCGATGGCGGCGTCCCAGTCGAATGTCTCGAGTTGCGCTTCGACTTCGGCGCGCTTCTCTTCTTCGTTCTTGATGTCGATCTTCCAGCCGGTCAACTTGGCGGCGAGCCGGACGTTCTGGCCCTTCTTGCCGATGGCCAGAGACAGCTGCTTGTCTTCGACCACCACCTCGACGATGCGGTTGACATCGTCGATGATCGTGACGCGTTGCACGCGGGCCGGGCTGATCGCATGGGTGACGAACTCGAGCGGATCCTCTGAGAACTCGACAATGTCAATCTTCTCGCCGCGCAGTTCTCGGATAATCGCCTGCACGCGCGTGCCCTTCATGCCGACACAGGCGCCGACCGGATCGACGTCGCGCTCGCGGCTGAAGACGGCGACCTTGGCGCGGTCACCCGCCTCACGCACGGCGCCTCGAATCATCACGGTGCCATCATAGATCTCGGGTACTTCCTGCTCGAACAGCTTGATCAGCAGGGCCGGGTCTGTCCGCGACAGGATGATCTGCGGTCCCTTCAGGTTCTCGTTGACGCTCTTGATGATCGCCCGGACCCGGTCGCCAATCGAGTAGTTCTCGGCGCGTGACTGTTCCTTGCGGGGCAGGCTCGCTTCGACGCGTCCGAGTTCGGCGATGATGTCGCCCTGCTCGAAGCGTTTCACGACGCCGGTGACGACTTCACCGACGCGCGAGCTGAACTCCTCGTATACGTTGCGCCGCTCGGCCTCCCGCACCTTCTGGAAGATCACCTGTTTGGCGGTCTGGGCGGCGATCCGCCCGAGCTTCTCTTTCGACTTCGAGAACTCGATCTCGTCGTCCAGTTCAATGCCGTCCGCGTATTCCTCGCCGTACACCCGATAGATGTCCTTGGCGTCGTTGAGCGAGATCTCGGTCGCCGCGTCGACGACCTCGGCCACCACCTTCTTGACGGCCAGCAGCTCGACTTCGCCCGTTTCCTGGTTCAGACGCGCCTTGAGGTTCTCTCCATCCTTGCCATAGGACTTGCGCGAGGCCGTCAGCACGGCCTCCTCGATCGCATTGATGACGATCGTGGGGTCGATGCCACGCTCCTTGGCCAGCGTTTCAATCGACAACACCAGCGGATTGGTACTCATCGCGTCAGAACTCCACCTCGAGCCTCGCCTTGGTCACCGCACCAAGCGGGATACGTTTTTCCTTGTTGCGGCCTGTTTCGAGTACGACCTCGTCACCGTCCATACCGACGAGGCGTCCTTCGAAATGCGTCTGGCCGTCGATCCCCGTGGGTACGACCAGCTTGGCCAGTCGCCCCATGAACCGGCGATAGTCGTCGGCGTCACGAAGCGGGCGATCCAGACCGGGAGACGAAACCTCCAGGGTGTACGCATGGTCCAGCACGTCCTCCACGTCGAGAATCGCGCTCAGATCCGTACTCACCTGGTGGCATTCGTCGATGCCGATCGCATGTTCGGGCGTGTCCACTTCGACGGAACCATCGGCAGCGCGCCGCAGGGGTCGGTCGATGACCACCCGCAACACCCAACCGCCGGATTCCCGCCGCAACTGGACGTCGAATACGTCCAGTCCGACGGAGCCGGCCACGCGCTCAGCCACCGCGCGCACACGCTCCAGAGGGACACCAGAAGCCACAGGGCAATTGGTTCAGGCGCCCTAAACAGAAAAAGTGGGCAAGAGGCCCACTCCACCGGGGTTAGCCTGAACTCCAACTCAAGACTCTAGCACGGAGGCCTGAGGCGGGCAAACGCCAGGGCCAGGTAGGGCGGGCTCGCCGAGCCGTCCCTACCTGACCCGGGCAACC
>JBBSJW010000197.1:0-2112 GCA_038256885.1 Propionibacteriales bacterium | reverse complement strand
TGGCGTCGGCCATCTTGTGCGTGTCTTCGCGACGCTTGACTGCCGCTCCCAAGCCATTGCTGGCGTCGAGGATCTCGTTCATCAAGCGCTCGGTCATCGTCTTCTCACGACGCTGTCGGGAGTAGCCGACCAACCAACGCAGGGCCAGGGTGGTCGAGCGGTTGGGCTTGACCTCAATCGGCACCTGGTAGGTGGCGCCACCAACACGTCGGCTCTTGACCTCCAGGGCCGGCTTGACGTTGTCGAGACCACGCTTGAGGGTGGCCACGGGGTCGGTGCCGGTCTTCGCACGGGCGCCCTCGAGGGCGCCGTAGACGATGGTTTCGGCAACCGACTTCTTGCCGTCGACCAGGATCTTGTTGATCAACTGGGTGACCAGTGGCGAACCGTAGACGGGGTCGGCGATGAGGGGACGCTTAGGAGCGGGGCCTTTACGGGGCATTACTTCTTCTCCTTCTTGGCGCCGTAGCGGGACCGGGACTGGTTGCGTCCCTTGACACCCTGGGTGTCGAGCGCTCCGCGGATGATCTTGTAGCGCACACCAGGCAGGTCCTTGACCCGGCCGCCACGCACGAGCACGATCGAGTGCTCCTGCAAGTTGTGCCCCACCCCGGGGATGTAGGCCGTGACCTCAATGCCACTGGTCAGGCGCACACGGGCAACCTTGCGCAGAGCAGAGTTCGGCTTCTTCGGGGTGGTGGTGTAGACGCGCGTGCAGACACCGCGTCGCTGGGGGTTCGACTTGAGAGCAGGACTGTCGGACTTCTTGACCTTGTCCTGCCGCCCCTTCCGGACCAGCTGGTTAATCGTGGGCACTGATTCTCCGTTACTTGAGGTATGTCGATCCGATCCCTCGCGCGGTGGGCGCGCGACGTATCGGATTCCTTGGTGTTCTGCCGATCGCCTCCCCGTTGCGGCGGTGACGCTCAGCCTCTCCCCTGCACTTCCCGACCCATGAACTGGATCAGCACTGCTGATCGTCGATGATGTTCGGACTGCCCGGCGAGAGGGGCTGCCCTCCGCAGGTGATTGCTCGACCTGCAAGTGACACGTGCACGAGACCTAGCCCACACACGATCTCTAAGAGTACCGGCGCCCGCATACTCGACCAAATCGGTCATGGTGGCACGATCTCCAGAGCACAGCCCTGCGACAGCTCGTCGCTCAGGCAGTAAGCACCGTCCCCACGACTGCGGGCGGGTATGCCGAGACCGTGGTCTCGGCATACCCGCCCGTGATGGTGTGTCAGTCGTGAATCAGTAGCGTCGCTCGTCGACCTTGAGGTCGTCGAGGCGAACTGCCTCGCCCGAGCCCGGGCCGAAGTTGGCGAACTCGTCGTAACTGTCGTAGGCCGGGACCGCGTATGCCGCAGCCTTGGCCTCCTCGGTCGGGTCCACCGTCAAGTTACGGTAGCGCGGCAAGCCGGTCCCAGCGGGGATCAACTTTCCGAGGATGACGTTCTCCTTCAGACCGAGCAACGGGTCCGACTTAGCCTGCATGGCCGCTTCGGTGAGCACCCGCGTCGTCTCCTGGAAAGACGCCGCCGACAACCACGAATCGGTGGCCAATGAAGCCTTGGTGATACCCATCAACTCCGGACGACCCGAAGCTGGCTGACCGCCCTCGGCGACGACGCGACGGTTCTCCGTCTCGAAGCGACCACGCTCGACCAGCTCACCGGGCAGCAACGCAGCGTCGCCAGCTTCGATGATCGTGATCCGGCGCAACATCTGCCGCACGATGACCTCGATGTGCTTGTCGTGAATCGACACACCCTGCTGGCGATACACGTGCTGGACCTCGTCCACCAAGTGCTGCTGGGCCTTGCGGGGTCCCAGGATTCGGAGCACCTGCTTGGGGTCGATCGCACCGACCACCAACTGCGTGCCGGTCTCGACATGCTGACCGTCGGTGACCAACAGACGCGCGCGCTTGCTGACCGGGTAGGCGTGCTCATCGCTGCCATCGTCCGGAACCAACAACAAACGGCGGGCCTTGTCGGTGTCCTCGACCTGGATCCGGCCGCTGGCCTCCGCGATCGGGGCCACCGCCTTGGGCGTGCGGGCCTCGAACAGCTCGACCACACGGGGCAGACCCTGCGTGATGTCGTCA
>JBBSJW010000196.1:0-2124 GCA_038256885.1 Propionibacteriales bacterium | reverse complement strand
GGATGACACGCAGCTTCTCGCGGATGTTGTCGGCGGAGAACTCCTCGAAGCTTTCGGCGCAGTCACCGGCCTGCAGGAGGAAGGCGTTGCCGGCAGCGACCTGGCCGAGATCGGCCTGCAGTGATCGTGCCTCCTCGGCAAAGATCAGCGGAGGCATCTGGGAGATGATCTTCAGCGAACCTTCGAGCGCTCCCGGGTCGGGCCAGTTCGGCTGTTGCCCGGCGACTCGCTCTTTCCACGAACTGGGCGACCACTGCTCACGCGACGACATGGGTACGAGGCTACCGCGCCCGAAAACGAGAGCAGCGGCCCGGTTGCGGGCCGCTGCTCATCGATTCAGATGTCGTGTGTCAGACGGCGAGGATGCGCTCCGCATCGTCACGCAGGCCGGCAACTGCACGGCTGACGAGGCGGCGGGCGGCTTCGGCGGTGACGCCGAGCTGCTCGCCGACCTCGCGGAAGCTCTTGCGCTCTCCGTCGACTAGACCGAAGCGGGCCTCGACGGCGAAGCGGGCACGGGCATCGAGCGTGTCGAGCAGCTCGTCGAGCAGATCGCTCTCGACGAGCGCCATCACGGCGTCTTCGGGTGTGGTGTCGCCGTTGGCCATCAGGTCGCCGAGGGTTGCGTCTCCGTCGTCGCCGACGGTCTTGTCGAGGCTGACCGGCGTGGTCAGGCGGTGCAACTCGGCGTTCTGCTGGTCGAGCGTCTCGCCGTCGCCGCTGGCCTGGCGCAGAGCGGCGCGAAGGCTGGCCGAACGGTCACCTGGGATCCGGATGAGGCTGGCCTTCTGATCCAGCGCACGACCGATCGCCTGGCGGATCCAGAACGTCGCGTACGTGGAGAACTTGAAGCCGCGACGCCAGTCGAACTTGTCGACGGCGAGTTCGAGGCCGAGGTTGCCCTCCTGGATGAGATCGAGCAGATCCATGCCCTGGGGGAGGGGGTAGCGGCGTGCGATCGAGACCACGAGACGCAGGTTGGAACGGATGAAGCGATCCTTCGCCTTGGCCGCTTCGCGCACCTGGCGCTTCAGAGCGACGCCGCGCTTGCCGCTGTCGAGGGCTTCCTGGGCTTCGCGTCCCTTCTCGATGACACGGGACAGCTCGCGCTCGTCCTCCGCGGTGAGGAGGGGAACCTTGCCGATGTCGTTGAGATAGAGACCGATGGAGTCATTCATGATGCTGTGTTCAACCATTCGTGGTGTTGTTGATTCCGGCGTGCTGCTGTGCCGTCAGGCACAGCCTCTTCACTCGGCTGGATCGCAGACTCGGTCGCTGTAGGGGCGACGCTGGGTGAGTGATCGGAGCAACGAGTGCTGAGATTGAGGGAGTTCCCTTGTGAATTCGAGCTCAAACCGGTATGGGGGTTATTTGGGGGCCTGATGAAAGTAACAGACGTGTCAACCCCCTGCGGTGTCGGATTGTGTGAATGTCCCTGCAGACTTGGCAATCTGCGGCCCTAGAATGGCAGACCGTGCCCGTCGCCCCTGGTCAGACACCTTCGCGACGCGCGAGTTCTCGGGTCGGTGTGTTCGGTGGCACATTCGATCCGCCGCACGTCGGGCACCTCGTGACCGCCATCAACGTGCATCATGCGCTCGATCTGGACGTCGTGGTGATGATGGTGGCGAACGTCCCGTGGCAGAAGAACGGGACCCGCGAGATCACGCCCGCCGAAGATCGCCTGGCGATGGTGGCGGCTGCAGTCGAGTCGGTGCCCGGGCTGATCCCCGGCCGCCAGGAGATCGATCTCGGCGGCGACAGTTACACCGCAGACACGCTCGCCGTCCTGGCCGACGAATACCCCGACGCAGAGCTGTTCACCATCGTCGGTGACGATGCCGCCGCGAAGTTGCACACATGGGAACGCAGTGACGAGGTCGTGAGCCGGAGCGAGCTCGTGGTGGTGGACCGGCCCGGCACACCGGTCGTGCTGGACTCCGGTGTCGACTGGATCCGTGTCGAGGTCCCTCGCCTGGACGTGTCGAGTACCGATCTGCGTGCGCGGTTCGTCGACGGGCGGCCGCTGGACTACCTCCTGACCGATGCGACGCTCGACGTCATCGAACGTCGCGGGCTGTACTCGAAGGACGGGGCGCGATGACGGCGAGTGCGGAGCGGCGT
>JBBSJW010000195.1:0-2154 GCA_038256885.1 Propionibacteriales bacterium | reverse complement strand
GAGCAACCCCATCATGCTGCAGTTCGACATCCTCAAGGCGTGGATCCAGGCTCACGTCGTCAAGACCGACCGTGGCGCCAGCCTCGTCGAGTACGCCCTCCTCGTGGCCCTCATCGCCGTGGTCTGCATCGTGGCGATCACCTTCATCGGCGAGTCCGCCGAGGACAAGTTCTCCGACGTGGGCAACTCGCTCAGCAACTAGTCACGGCGACCGCCGAACTTGAGAGGAGGGCGGGCGTTCGGCCCGCCCTCCTCTTCTTTTCGTCGGCCACACGCCGGAATGGATCGGAGCATGCACGAGCACAGAGAACGTGTACTTCAGATTTCGAGTCGCTTCCTCCCGCACTCGCGAATCGATCGAGCGGCGAGTCTTGTCGAGTACGCCCTGCTGGTGGCGCTCATCGCCATCGTCTGCTTCTTGGCAGTTGCGTTCTTCGGCGGCGAGACAGGAGACACGTTCTCGCGAGTCGGCGACAGCGTCTCTTCCTCGTGAGACCGACGGTCAGTCGGGGCAAGTGCTGCGACGGCAGGCAACCACCGAAGTGGTATCGACGAACGAGATCGACCAGTCCGGACTGGCCGCCAAGATCGCGGCGAGTGGCAGACCCCGGCCCCAAACCACGACGTCAATCCCATGCCGGTCCAGCACCTCATCCCACGTGGTGTCCCCACGGCGCAGGATCAAGTAGTCGGCGAAGACCGAAGTGGGGAACATGTCGACGCGATCGTCGATGAATACCTCCCCTGTGGTGCCGTCGAGCACCTCGAGCAGATTCCCGGTGGCCATTTCCGTCCCGACCCTTACGTCCGGAGCAGTGACGTCAAGGCGAGCGATGGCGCGGGTCGGATATCCACCGAACCCGTGCACCGGGCTGAGAAGAGCGAGTGCGCACATTGCCGCGGTGACGAGAGCAAGCACCGATGTGAGCGGTCGGCCAAGTGGCGGGCGGTCCCATGAGCGGAGCGTGCCGAGAGCCGGCGCGCAGATCGCCGTGACTGCGACCAGCACCACCGTCGCCATCACGATGTTTCGCTGCGCCGCGACACCCATGGCGGCAAAGGCCAAGGCAGGGAGCGTCAATCGCCAGCTCCGAACTCTGTTCAGCGCGAGCATCGAGACGACGAGAAGCACGAGAAATGCTCGTTCGCCCACCGAGCGATAGCTCGGGGGCTGCCACTCGATCACTTCTGCGAACACATCACTCCTCGTGATGGCCGTGGCGGGGAATGTGAGCACGCGGATCCCGAGCGGACCGACAGCGCCGAGGAGGATCCCCCCCAGTACGAGAAGGCAGGTGCGCTGCTCGTGTGCTGGGGGCCGTGCGCTCTGTCCCGCTCGTCGACGGTCGAAAGCACCGCCGGTGACCAACGTGAGGCAGAGCACGACTCCGAGCGGGAACGATCCGTGCGTGTTCGTCCAGACCCACAGCAACGGCACGAGGAGCCACGGACGCAACTGGCCGTTCAGCGACAACCACACGGCAGCCAGGCCGATGATGCCGATCATGTACGGACGCTCGCTCCACAGGTCGCCGGCAACGAAGAGTGCCAAGACCATGATCAGCAGGCGGACGGTGATCGATGTCGCGGGCGCTGTCAACCGCCACAGCAGGGTCAGGGCGGTTGCGAATGCGACCAAGACCAAGGCTCGCAAGCCCACGTCACCGCCCAGGCGTTCCGCTCCGGCGTACGCCACCGAAGCCAGCCATGATTGGACTGTCCACGGCTCGCGTAAGGCCGTGAACGTATAGGGATCCCGAGAGGGCACGCTGCCCGCGTCGAGGATGAGGCGACCCGTGGCGAGGTGGGTGAAGAAGCTGTTGTCGTTCAGAGGGTACGACGAGATCGCTGCGATCCAGGCGAATGAGAGCAGGTAGACAATGGAGCCAAGCGACCCGAACCCGCCGACACGCATCTCGAGGTTTCGCTCATCGGGAGCGCTGCTCGCAACGTCGTTCACCCCCTGAGCATGCTGCAGCGGCGCCGTCTGGCGGCGGACCCAGGTGTCGCGGTCATCGCTCAGCGGCGCAGCGCCTGCGCCTGGAGCGCTTCCTTGGCGGTGCCCTCGGGCATGAACACGTCGGCGCCGAGCTTGATCCCGTGGTCCTGGAGCTTCTCGGCGAACTTGGGTCGCACGCCGGTGGCCTTGAGGTG
>JBBSJW010000194.1:0-2190 GCA_038256885.1 Propionibacteriales bacterium | reverse complement strand
CTCGATCCATCACATCGCGCCCGAGCTGTTCGGCGGCTACACGCCGCTCGATGATGGCGGTCACCTTGCCTCGCCCGAGAAGGCAGTGTTCGACACGATCTACCTGCTCACCCCGCGCGGGGGTCAGGTCCGACTTCCCGAGCTGGAGCTACCGGAGGACTTCGACGAGGGCCAGCTGGATGAGTGGACGCAGCGGATCCAGCGACTCCGGCTGCGAACCATGGTGTCGCGGGGGTTGACCGCGGCCCTGGGCCGCGCCGCGCAGTCGTGACGCGGTGTAGCCTCGTCGCATGCCGACAGCGAAGCGGCGACGCAAGTCACAGCCTGCGCCCAGCGGTCAGATCTTCCAACTGAAGGTCACGCTGCGCGACGTGCAGATCCCGATTTGGCGGACCGTGCAGGTGCCCGGCGAGGTCACGCTGCGGCAGCTCCACGAGATCCTGCAGCTGACGATGGGCTGGCAGAACTCCCACCTGCACGAGTTTCGCGTCGATAGTGTCAGCTACGGCGAGCCGAGTGCTGAGTTCGACCTTGAGCTCAAGGACGATCGGCGATTCCGGTTGAGTCGCGTCGCTCCCAAGGCCGGTGCGCGCGTCACGTATCTATACGACTTCGGCGACGGCTGGGAGCACGACATCGTCGTCGAGAAGATCCTGCCGCCTGAGCCCCGCCTTCGCTACCCGCTGTGCCTCGCAGGTAATGGAGCCTGTCCGCCGGAGGATGTGGGTGGACCGTGGGGGTACGAGGAGTTCCTGGCGGCCATCCGCGACCCCGGTAATAAGCAGCATGACGAGATGCTGGAATGGGTTGGTGGCCCCTTCGACCCCGATCTGTTCGACGCTCGGGCGTTGAACGAGGCGTTCGATGTCTACGGGATTGCCGTGAGGTGAAGAGCCAGGTGGCGATGGTTGACCAGGCCGATGAGGGCCTCATACGGCGGCTTCGAGCTGCGGTGTACGCACGAGATGGCGCATCCGTCGTGGGGTTGCTCCGCGACGCGGTCATCGCTGAGGTACCGCAACTGGCCGGTGACGGTCTGGTGATCGGTCTTGGCCAGAGAGTGCCCGGTGCCGACCGGTTGGCGCGCTCGTGCATCACCCTCCTGCGCGAGCGGGCGAGCGAGGGTGACGACGATCTGGCGGCCGAGCTGGAGGACGCGCTTGGGGATGGGCCGCAGCCGCTGCTGCGGCCCATATCAGTTGACCTCGACGAGCTCGCCGATGCGCTCGAAGGTGATCCCATGCTATCGGGTGGCCGTCTCGATCTGCGGACCGGCGATATAAGGCCCGGAGCGATCTACGCATCGGCGGTGTTCGTCGATGAGGTGGACGGGGAGGACGACGAAGAGGGTCGATGGCTTGATGTCGAGCCGCTCGGCTCAGGAGAGGCTTACCGCGACATGGAGCGCTTCACGGCGACGATCGAGGACGCCAACCTCGTCGAGCTGCTCGAGGTAGCGCTCGATGGCGGTGGTGCCTTCGGACGCTTCAAGTCGGTGCTGGCCCGACACGCGCCGGATGAGCTGAAGCGATGGTATCGATACAACGGCGACAGGAGCCGAGGGCGTGCCCGGGCATGGCTCGGGTCCCGAGGCTATCGACGGAGTCCGGTTCCGCGCGACGCTGAGCGGGAGGGGGCTCCGCCCAGGTCGTGACCCGCGTGGGCGCCCGGTTGAAGATGGTTACGATTGCGCTCGCGGCGCTGGCGACTATTCTGCTCTGTGAGCGCTGTGCTTAGAATGCCGAATCGAGTTTTCCGCTCTCTTTGAGCGTGAATGTGCGCCCGTAGCTCAGTGGATAGAGCAGCTGACTTCGGACCATTCCCACCGGTGCGCTGTGCTTCCGAGCGTGAGCGGCGGAGCGAATCGGGTCGAGTTATCTGCTCTCTTCAAGCGAGAATTGAGAATCGCGGGCGGCCGGCTCGAGTCTACGTGTCTGAGTTGGGCATCACTCGTCCGCGGACCACGACATCCGGCGCCTTGTGTCGTCGATTACGTAAGGTGGGCTTAGGTTAGAGACGACAGGCGAGATTGTGGATCTCGGGCCAAGTAGCGATGCGCGTTGTTGCGTATTCGAGCAACAAGGCGTATCGTCAACTAGTGAGCAAGAAACGGCTGACCGACGCACAGGTCATCGAGCTCTTCCACCTGGCGTTTCTCCAGGTGCTGCAGGCGCGCCTGGATCAGTCGCG
>JBBSJW010000193.1:0-2278 GCA_038256885.1 Propionibacteriales bacterium | reverse complement strand
CGGGTTGCTCACGACCGGAGCCCCTCCATCACACGCTGCCACTCGCTGGTGGTGAGCAGACCGTCCTTGCGCGCCTGCTTGGCCGCCTCGATCAGTCGCTCGGTCTCGATACGCCCCTGGCATTCGAGGATGGCGTCGGCGACCGACTGCGCTTCCAGCCCTTCGTACAACGTCGTGCGTACGGCGTCGCCCTTGACATGGGTCAGCTCGACGAACGGTGGCAGCGTGGGACGGGCACGGCGCCGAACCGCGACCTTGATCTGTCGAGGATTGACGTCGGCCAGCCTGAACAGGGCGAGCACCGACTCACCGTGCAGGTACGCCCCTTCCCCGGCCCGCATGAGGGCCTCGGCGAACTGGTCGTAGTCCGTGGGCGGGACGTCGGGCACCCGGTAGAGCCCGTAGGCGACGTTCTCCAAGCCACCGCGAGCGGCAAGCTTGGGCAGCTCGACCGCCGGCACCCCAGCCTCGGCGGCCGCCCTCGTGGTGACGTAGCCGTAGTGATCGAGCGCGAGTTCACGCACGATCTCCCGGTACTTCACGTGGGCAGTCACGTCACAACCATACCGAAATCGGTAGTGTTGTGACAGGCCAGTGACAAGAGGTCCAAGGGGCTTCCTCTCGGCACGGGGATGAGGTGCTCGGGCACCCGCTCACGAGCACACAGCCGGATGCGGCGCAGGTCAGTCTCGGGACGCCCCGACACCTTCCTGCCAGCTCACGGGCAACCCACCAGCATCGCTACGTCTCAGTGCTCCCCCGGAGCTGCCGCGCAACCTGCGCTGCGAAGTCCGGATCGGAGTGGATCCGCGCCACCACGTCGTCGGCAACTTGGTTCACGTCGAGGGGTCCAGCCAGTTCGATGTCGACACCCACCGGCCAGTGGATGTCGACTCGGGGGGCGTAGGCACTCTCACCGTTGTCGCCGTACGCGGTCAGGATGTGGTCGAAGACGAGCTGGACCTTGGCGCTGAAGATGTCCGGGGTGTATGGCTCCTGCGGCAGGCCCTCGTCGAGCACTCGCCTGATGGTGCTGTTGACGTCGTTGGTCACGTCAACCTTGCGTCGCCAATCCTGTACCAGCTTCTCGTGCAGGTGCGCCAGCAGGTTCCTGGCGCTGGCTTTGGCCGTCTCGCGCTCCTCATCGGTGAGCACAGGGTCGGGCTGGGTCAGCAGGTCCAAGACGGCGAGTTCCTCTTCGGTCATGCCTTCACGGACCGCGCGCTCTTCCTCAGCGGTCAGCGTCTTCGACAGCTCGATGAGACGGCGCAGGTACTCATCGCTGTTGACGCTGCCTTCGTTGTAGTCCGAGATCAGCTGCTCGATCCGCTCGACCAGCTCATAGCGGGTCGGGTTGCGCAGCGCGGCGCTGATCGCCTGCTGACGAAGCAGTTGCGCGAGACGGTCGGTCTCAGCGAGCTTGCGGCCAGCCAGCTTCTTGGCCAGCCCTTCGAAGTCGATCTGCGACAGGTCGATCAGCGGGTCGGGCTTGGTGCCGTCAGCGGCGGCCCTGATGACGTACTCCTCGGCACCGACCGACCGATCGAGAAGCGCATCCACTGCGTCGGAAATCGCAGCGATGTCTGCCTGGGGTGGCCGGGTCACCTCGGCGATCCGTTCGGCGACCACCCGGATCGCGGCGACGGTGCGCTGCTGCGCGGCAGCCTTCGGGTTGGGAAGCAGTGCCTTGAACAGCTTGCGGACCTGGCGCGCCTTGCCCATGAAGTCGTTGCGAGTCTCCTCGTCCAACAGCAGCGCCTCGACTGCGGCGTCGCGCATCGCGACGTGGTCGAAGCCCTCCGCGTCACGCATGGCGATGAGGTCCACTCCGGCGCCGGAGCAGAACGAGATCAGGTCGGCGACCGCGGTGTCGAGCTCGGCGGCCAACGCATCGATGATCTCGATCGGCGACTCGCTGGTCCCCGCGGCACCGTAGATCGCGAGTGCCTTCTCCAGGTTCCGGAAGACTCCGACGTAGTCGACAATCAGACCGTTGTCCTTGTCAGGGAAGACCCGGTTGGCCCGCGCGATGGTCTGCATCAGGGTGTGGTTCTTCATCGGTCGGTCGAGATAGACCGTGGAGACGCTGGGCGCGTCGAAACCGGTCATCCACATGGCACAGACGAAGACCAGCCGCAGCGGGTCGTCGGCGTCCTTGAACTTCTCCGCCAGATCCTCGCGGTTCATCCGCTCCCGGTGGGGTCGGATGTCGAGGCCGAGGTCGTCGAGCATCTTCAGCTCGTTCTGGCTCTGGGAGACCACGACCGCCATGTCGGTG
>JBBSJW010000192.1:0-2293 GCA_038256885.1 Propionibacteriales bacterium | reverse complement strand
TCGCAAGACAACCTCGACATGTGATCGCGACAACGGAACAAATGCCACATCCCGAAAGACCACGGCACATTCTCGACTCTGCATCCGCCCCATTGACACTGAGCGTGCCACCGAAGGCGAGACCACCATATCGATCCCCGACCCCGCTGCGATACCGCCCGTCGCACGGGCGGCCAACATGTCAGAGATGACGAGTCGTCAGAACCCCTGATTCCACCGGAACTCGTGGCCGCGAGACCAACGGCCACATTGGCCGCAAGGTGTGAGAGTTGCAAGTGAGAATGGAACTCTGATCTGGCCCCACCTGTGGAAGTCTGATTTGGCCCCACCTTCGTCCGATGGCACGTCGACCTTTCTGGCTCTATTGAGCTGGGGAGGTGGCGTGTGGGAAGGCGTTCGAAGGTGGAGTTGTTTGAGCGGATCAGGCTGGACAGGGCGCGTGAGCCGGAGGTGTCGGTGCGTGAGTTGGCGCGGCGGCATGGGGTGCATCGCAGGGAAGTGCGTGCTGCGCTTGTCAGTGCGGTGCCGCCTACGCGGAAGGTTGCTGAGCGCAGCGCCCCGAAGCTGGGGGCGTATCACGCGCTGATCGACAAGTGGCTGCTGGATGATCGTGAGCGGAAGGTGCCGCGTAAGCAGTGGCATACCGCGCGGCGGGTTTGGCAGCGTCTGGTCGAGGAGCATGGCGCTGAGGTCACCGAGCGGGCGGTGTGTGATCGGGTGCGCCAGCGTCGCCGCGAGCTGGGGTTGGGGGCCGAGGGTTTTGTGCCGCAGGAGCATCCGCCGGGTGCGGAGGCGGAGGTTGACTGGGGCGAGGCGACGGTGGTGTTGGCGGGCGTGCCGACGGTCGTGCACTTTTTCGTGATGCGGGCTTCGTTCTCGGGTGCGTCGTACGTGCAGGGCTTTCTGCACGAGACCCAGCAGGCGTTTCTGGAAGCGCACGCCGAGGCGTTCGGTTTCTTCGGTGGGGTGTTTGCCACGATCTGGTACGACAACCTGACCAGCGCGGTGCGTAAGGTGTTGCGTGGTCGCACCCGGATCCAGAATGAGCGCTTCGCGCTGTTTCGTTCCCACCATGGCTACGCGTCGGATTTCACGCTCGCGGGGATCCGGGGGGCGCACGAGAAGGGTGGTGTCGAGGGCGAGGTCGGGCGTTTCCGGCGTCGGCACATGGTGCCGATGCCGGAGGTTGAGACGCTCGGTGAGCTCAACACGCTGCTGCTCGCGGGCTGCGTGCGTGATCTTGCCCGGCGCGTGACCGGACGTGATGAGCGGACCGTTGGTGAGGCGCTCGACCGCGAGCGCCCACTGCTGGCACCGGTCCCTGAGTTTGCGTACGTGACCTACGATGTGTGCGAGGCGCGTGTCAATGACAAGAGCATGGTCTGTGTGCGCCAGAATCACTACTCGGTGCCCTGCCGGTTGATCGGCCAGAACGTCCAGGTACGCGTCCACGCCCGCAGCGTCGAGGCCTACAGCCAGCAGCGCCTGGTCGCGCTGCACGAGCGCCTCGGTGGCCGTCACGGCCACGCCGCCACGCTCGACCACTACCTCGAACTGCTGCGGCACAAGCCTGGCGCGTTTGCGGGTTCGCGGGCGCTGGCCCAGGACCGCGAGCGGGGGCTGTGGCACGACATCTACGACGAGTTGTGGCGGGCGATCGCCGAGCGGCGGGGCCGGCAGCTCGCAGCGCGCGAGATGGTCGACGTGGCGATGCTCGCGCGCGAGGTCGGACCTGAGCGGCTACAGATCGCGGTCGGTGAAGCGCTGGCCGCGGGCGCACACGACGGGCAGGCAGTTGCAGTGCTTGCCCGTCGTGTGGATCGCCAGATCCCACCGTTGCTGGCTGGCCTGACAGACCATCTCAACACTGTCGGCGCGGCTGTGCCCGACCTTTCGAGCTACGACACCCTACTGACCCAAGGAGACAACTGATGAGCCCCACCCCCACTGAACAGGCAACCCATGCGCTCGTGGACGCGCACGCTGGCGAGCTGAAGCTACCGACCATCCGCAGCCGCTTCCGCCAGCTCGCCGACGAAGCACTGCGCGAGCAGCAGACACCAATCGGTTACCTCGCTGCACTGTTGCAGGCCGAGGTCATTGACCGGACCGAACGCCGGGTCGCACGGCGGCTGGCGGAAGCGAAGCTACCCCAACTCAAGACGCTGGAAGCGTTCGTGTTTGGCGACAATCCAGCGATCCCCCAATCTGTGATCACCCAACTCGCCCGCGGCGAATGGATCGACCGCGCCGAGAACGTGATCCTCGTCGGCGAATCCGGAACCGGGAAGAC
>JBBSJW010000191.1:0-2303 GCA_038256885.1 Propionibacteriales bacterium | reverse complement strand
TCTCCGTCACTTTCCGGTAGTTGCCGCCAGCGAAGCAATCGAACTTGACGACCACGCTTCCTTCAACGGCCGAAAGCTCTTCCGCAAGAAGACGAGTGAGGACGGACTTGCCGACACCGCCGACAGCTGTGAGCAGAATCTTGCTTGCGCCTGGCTCGCGAAGCAGACCAACGATCTCGTCGACATCGTTGGTCTTGATGATGTCGGCTACCTCCTCGAACTGCGGAGGCGCCGGGAAGAGATCGTGCTCGTTGGTACGAAGAAGGAGCAGCAGCTCACTCTTCGAAAGGATCTGGCTGGTCGCCTGGGTAGTCGCCAGGCGCGAGATTTCATTCATCAGGACGGCGAGTTCCGAGCCTGCACCGCCTCCCGGCAAGTACTGATTGAGTTCCTCCCGTAGCATTTGCTCGACGTCGTCGATGTCGGCTGCTTTGTCTTCGACCGTCAGGAGACTGCAGAACTCGATTTCCTGAGCCGCGTCATTCCCGAAGCCCATGCACTGGCGCAGGTAGGCAGCCTCGGTCGGGTGAGTGGGCGTCGTCGAACCAGCCGCGATCTCGGTCAGCGAAAGGCGCACCTTCTCGTTCAGCTGTCGGTTCGTGACGATCGCGAACTCGAACCGTCGAGGGTCGTTCGCCTCTCTCGACGCGCGAAAGTTCTGACCGAACTTGGTGAGCGTGTTCTTTAGTTCTGAGGCGACGATGAAGTCGTCTGTCCGCAGCGATGAGTGCTTGAGCTGCACATAGCGGACGAGCGCAACGTCCCCCGACGTCCTATCGCCGTAGTACTCGGCAACGTCGATGACCTCTTCGCCCGCGACTTCCTCGGCGTCTGCTGTTCCCTCCACGCCGACCATCAACAGTTCGGAGGTCGGGTCGAGCAGCCTGAGCGCCCGACGCGATGCCCAGAAGTAGTGGAAGCGGTCGCCAGTACGACTCGCTCTCACTCGTTCCGATGCACTCACGTGTCAAAACTAGTGGGCCCGGCGGTCGAGTGTCTCTCTCGAACGACAAGGTCTCAATCGACCTCGAGATCGCCAGGCTGTCAGCGGTCTGCGAACACAGGCCCAGTACTACATCCGGGTCGGCCGCGATGAGTGCGTCATTCCACCGCGAATGACTGTCAAGCCAAGCGAAGGATGGCGCTCGATCTGCGGTCCGGTGATCTTATGCTCGGATCGGCTTGGGGTACCTCGCGTCACGGACGGGGCGTCGGGTGCAGGTATCACGATGGCGGGGGAGGGGTCCGTCCATCATCAGTGGCAGTCGTGCGTGTCATGACTCGGCCTCGGTTGCGTCGTTGCAGGCCGTAGCGCTCGTAGGTCTCGACCAGGTGGTCATCGCGCGCGCTGAGCACGATGGAGCCGGGGAGGAGCCCTGGTGCGAGCACTGCTCGCATTAGCCGTCTGCCGTGTCCTTGGCTCTGGGGCCATGCGCCCAGCAAGCTGAGCAGCCACACCGGCTGGCTCGGTCTCGTCTTAGCCAGCTCCTTCACGACCGGTGTCACGGCGGTGCCGCCGCTGGCTCGCAGGGTCGCCACGGGTCGTATGCCCAGGGCGGCGGCCCCAATGGGCGTCAAGGCACCGAGCAGAGCGGTTCGAGCAAGCCACGGCGAGGTGCGATCGAACCCGAGGAGCCACCACCCGAGTTCGGCGGTTGCCCATGTGACCGCGACCAGCGCGGATGCGGCGGCCACGGCCATGGGCAGGGCAAGCAAGGTGCGACCGACTCGCACGAGAACAGGCTCTCGGCGGTTCTGCGCCAGTAGGACCGCCTGCCGCTCGATCGCGCACACTGAGCCTGTGACCACGGCGATCAGGAGCACCGTGAACCAGGCGTGCCAGGCCACGACTCCCCGCAGCTTGTGTAGCCAGCGCGGCTGTCTTGGTGAGGCGCTGTAGGCCATCGACAACACCCATGCCAGTGCTGGCAAGTCGCGGCGTCGAGCTCGTATTGCCGCTGGCACGCAGCTGGTCACGAGTGGTTCACGCCGTTGAGTCGAGCGGTGGGACCAAGAGGCCTGCGCATCTGTTGACGGTGGCGAGCACGCTCCGCTGCGGTGGCCAACCAGGGCCTCAACGCTGCCCACGACACCCCCGAAGTCGCGCGGCAAATCTGCGCGAGACAAGCGAGACGTCGAGTGGTCATGCATGCTGCAGCGCACCAGTGTGCGGTCTCGGGATCGAGGCCCACGAACTCATGGATGTCTTGGTGATCCGGGTCGACGACTTCACCCACTGAGACCGGACTCCTCGCGCTACTACTGGCATGCACCCCGTTCGATGCCCCCGAACGAGCGGTCTT
>JBBSJW010000190.1:0-2313 GCA_038256885.1 Propionibacteriales bacterium | reverse complement strand
CGGCTCCGCCGAACTTGTCGTACACGGCAGCTCGCATGCTGCACTCCTTGGTCGTCTCGTCGGACTGTGCGGACGTCGGGGGAACGCCGCGTGCCGTCAGATCCTTCCGTCGAGACCCTTGAGGAGCGTCACACGGTCGTCGTCGTCCGCGAGGCCACCCGGCGGCTGATGAACATCCCCCAGAACGCGGCCAGTACGAACATGAAGACCGAGTAGACCGCAGCGGGGACCGAGATCTCGGTGCTGTCGAGGACCTCCACCGCCACGAAGATCGCCAGCGTGCCGTTGTGGACGCCGATCTCGAACGACGACGCGATGGCCTGGTCGTCGGAGACCCCGAACGCGCGCGGCACGACGTAGCCGACCACGAGGCTGATCGCGCAGAACAGCGCCGCCAGTAGCCCGACGTCGGCCATGTAGCTGCCGATGTTGTCGCGCTGGTCGACCATGATGCCGAGCACCAGGATGGCGAGGATGACCGCGGACCCGATCCGCACCGGACGATCCATCCGCTCGGCGAAGGTGTGCCTCCGGGCGTTGACGAGCATGCCGAGACCGACCGGCACCAGGATCAGCACGAACACCTTGACCACCTCGATCAGCGGCATCGACACCGACTCGTCCTGGTCGAAGTAGTTGATGGCGAGCCCGGTGATCAGCGGCAGCGTGATGATGGCGATCACGGTGTTGAGTGCGGTGAGACTGATGTTGAGGGCGACGTCGCCCTTGAAGAGCTTGCTGAAGAGGTTGGCCGTCGTACCGCCCGGCGAGGCGGCGAGCAGCATCATGCCGATGCCGAGCAGCGGTGGCAGGTCGAAGGCCACGACCAGCCCGAAGCAGACCGCCGGGAGCAGCAGCAGCTGGCACCCGAGAGCGATGAGCACCGTCTTCGGCTGCTTCCCGATCCGTTTGAAGTCGGCGATGGTCAGGTCGAGGCCAAGGCCGAACATGATGATCGCCAGCGCGATCGGGAGCCCGATGGTGGTCAGCGCAGAGTCCATGGCCGGACTGTAGTGATTCAGTGCCGAAGGAGGGACTCGAACCCCCACGCCCGAAGGCACGGCATCCTAAGTGCCGCGTGTCTACCTGTTCCACCACTCCGGCTGAGCCGGATCAGTCTAGGGCCGGGGTGTCTGCAGTGACGCCGATCTCGAGTGGCCGGATCCCCGCGAGTCTCCCTTTGCCGAGACCAGCGAAGGTCGGCGTTTGCGAATGGCAATTCGGACAGAGGTAGCGCAGGTTTTGGGCGAGGTTGTTGTGGAAATTGCCGTCGATGTGATCGACGTGCAGGCGGAGTGCGGCCCCCTGCCACCCTCCCGTGTTTCCACAAATCGCGCAGGAGTAGGGCCTTCCGATCTCGCTGAGCGCTCGGCGGAGAATGGGCGGTTTTGTTCGAGGTGATCCGGGGGGCCGATTGAGGAGAATTTCTGCTGCAGTGAGCCGTCTGGGGTCGTGTGCACTGCCGTTCTGATATCGGACGAAGTGCGAGGTGTCCAGGCCCATGCGTTTGATCGTGCGACTGATGTGGGCATGCGTCCCCCCGGCTTGGATGAGACCGAGATATCGCAGGACACCCGCAACCGAGGTGCTCTTGGCCACGGCATCGGCCAATAGCTCTCGTGTGTACTTGCGGTAGATCTTGCCCATGATCCAACGCTATGTGTCACCACTGACAGCCGGTAGCGTGTTCAGTCGAGTCCGAGGTCCCGGCGGAGCTTGGCGACATGGCCGGTGGCCTTGACGTTGTACTGGGCGAGCTCGATGGCGCCGTCCTCGTCGACCACGAACGTCGAGCGGAGGACGCCCTCGACGGTCTTGCCGTACAACTTCTTCTCCCCGTACGCCGCGTAGGCGCGGTGGACCTCGAGGCCGGGGTCGGAGAGCAGCGTCAGGGTCAACGCATCGCGCTCGCGGAACTTCGCCAATTTCGCCGGGGCGTCCTTGGAGATCCCGAGCACCTCGTAGCCCGCGCCCGTGAGGGAGTCCAGGCTCTCGCTGAAGTCGCACGCCTGCGTCGTACAGCCTGGGGTCATCGCGGCGGGGTAGAAGTACACGATCACCTTGCGGCCGCGCAGGCTCGACAGGCTGACCGGGTCGTCACTGTCGGAGGCGAGGGTGAAGTCCGGGGCCCGGTCACCGGGGGAGAGGCGCTGCGTCAACGAATGTCTCCTTGTTGCGAGTAATGTGCAATAACGTAGGGTGGTCAGCATGCACGTTCCCGACGGCTTCCTCGATGCGCCGACCTCCGTGGCCACCGGTGTGGTCGCAGCCGCCGGCATCGCGATCGCCCTGCGGGGCGCCCGCCGCGAACTG
>JBBSJW010000189.1:0-2330 GCA_038256885.1 Propionibacteriales bacterium | reverse complement strand
TCCAGGTCGTCGACGAGGTCGTGCGCATACTCGCCGTCGCTCACAACCACCAGCGCCCTGGATATTGGGCCGACCGCATCGCAGACTGAGTAGGGTTCAAATGTGGGCCCAGATGGTCGAGCCTGCACCTCGATCCGTCAACATCGAATCGCTTGTCGCCGACATGAGGCCACCGACTGACGATGACGTCCCCAGGACATCGGACTGGCAGCCGCTCGACACGAAGGAAGCGCTTGTCGCCTACCTGAACGAGATCTACGAATGTCGCGAGCGGAATCAGGTGACACGGCAGCGTTCCGTTGCTCCGCCGGTTGCTCCGCACGGCGAGCAACGCGGAGCCGTAGATCACCGTCTACCAGGCGCTTGTGGATCGGTGCGACCAACAACCGGATTCCCCCCAGCTCCACGAACGAAGATTTTGGCGCATATGGCCTGCTCAGGGCATATGCGCCTTCGTCGTCCAGGGGCCGTAGGACGCGAGGAGGACGCGGCGTGCAGCGTTCATATTTCGCGACCTGCGCCGCATCGCCACTGTCATTCAACGACCCAGGCGAGCCAGCCTTCCTCTACGCCGG
The DNA here is from genome assembly GCA_038256885.1 of Propionibacteriales bacterium. Taxonomy (GTDB): domain Bacteria; phylum Actinomycetota; class Actinomycetes; order Propionibacteriales; family Nocardioidaceae; genus Aeromicrobium. The sequence continues at coordinate 1,755 of JBBSJW010000189.1, read as the reverse complement.
CCGACGCGTGGTCGATCGGTGCGACACTCTGATCGCAATCTGGGATGGCGCTCCTGCACGCGGACGAGGAGGTACAGCCGACATCGTCTCGTATGCGCGATCCAGCGGGCGTGATGTTGAGATCGTGTGGCCGACCGGCACCGAACGCTGACGCCGATGCCGCCCTGTGTCCAGTCATCGCAAGGACAGTACCTTTCTGGTACTGTTCTTGCTGTGCCTGGGAAGTATTGGGAAGCGCTGATGGACGTCGCCGTCGACAACGGTGGCTACGTCACGCCTGCGCTCGCGGCACCGTTGGGCGTCCCGGCGGTCGAACTGCGAAAGATGGTTTCCCGGGGAACATTGGACTCGGCTGGGCATGGCGTTTACCGGGTCCCGTCGTTGCCGATCGATCGATACGACGAGTTCATCCGTGCCCGACTCTGGGCGGCGGGTCGCGGTGTGGTCTCTCACGACTCGGCGCTGCTCGTCCACGAGCTCTGCGACATCAACCCCACCAGGGTTCACCTGACGATCCCCACCTCGTACCGCATCAGTCGAGCCGGCGGTGACCGCTACGAGATTCATCACGCGGATCTCGGGGAGCGCGACGTGACGCGAATCGATGCCGTCGTGTTGACCACGATCCGACGAACGCTCGAGGACGTCGTCAACTTGGTCCCCAAATACCTCGTCCGTCAAGCCGTCGAGACCGCCCGCCAGCGCGGGGCGATCACGGCAGATGAGCACGACCGGCACCTCGATCGTCTTCGTCTGGAGCGCGTCTGATGGCCGAGCGACCACGCGGGTCGAAGGAGTTCCAACGACTTCTGCAACGGCACGCCGCCGAGATGGGCCAGCTGCCCCAGCGAGTCATGCACCTCGTTCGGGTGGGCGTCGTCTGCGCAATGCTCGACGATGTACGCCACGACGACGGCGGGCACCTGTTCATCATCAAGGGCGGCACTGCGATGCAGCTGCGTCTCGGCATCCAGGCCCGCGCTACGACAGATCTCGACGTCGTGTTCGCCGGGCGGGTCGAAGACTGGCTCGACCGGTTCGATGCAGCCACGGTCGACCGGCAATGGAACGGGTTCACCGTGACCCGCAAGTCCGAGCCGACACAGATCGAGGTTCCGGCGCTCGGCTACCGGCCGTGGCGCGTGCCGTTGCAGATCCGCTACGAGGGACGCGAGTTCGGCAGCATCGCCCTCGAGGTGGCAATCGACGAGGCGGCCGCCGAGCACCACGACTTGATCGAGCCCGACGGCATCGAGCTCGCCGCGTTCGCGATCGATCCACCGCAGCTGGTGCCGTGTCTCGACGTGCCGAACCAGATCGCGCAGAAGCTCCACGCCTGCACCGAGCAGCTCCCGGAAGGCAACGAGCGGGTGAGGGACATCATCGACATCTGGCTCCTCGAAGCCCTCCTCGACCCGGCGGCGATGCCCAGCCTCCAGGCAGCCTGCCTCTCTACGTTCCGGCGCCGGCAGAAGCACGCGTGGCCGCCGGCCGTGTCGCCGTCGCCTGGTTGGGAGCGCGACTACGCCCTGCTCATCGCCGAATACCCCGACGCGCCTGCGGACGTCTCCGCTGCTGTCGAGTACATCAACGACCTCGTGCGGCGGATCGACGGCGCGCTCAGTGAGGCCCTGAGCCGTTCGGCAGATCCGACCTCACCCGCGGGGCGGTGGCGGCTCGGTCCGATTCCAGACGCGTTCGTACTCGTCCTCAACCAACGGCCAAATCAGCTCGATGCCGTCGCCAAGCGACTTG
>JBBSJW010000188.1:0-2379 GCA_038256885.1 Propionibacteriales bacterium | reverse complement strand
GTCGTCATGTCACTCCCCCTCTTCGTTCTGGAATCGCAGCAGGTAGGCCTCGTCGTTGACGAGCAGTTCAAGGCTGACGATATAACCGTCAGCCGGACTGCCCGCCACTGTGGCGGGTGGGGCGATTCCCGCGAAGCCGGTGATGCTGGCGAGGTCATCGAACCAGGCCTCGACATCGGGTACCGTCACGCTCGTCGCGGTGATGGTGATCGTCGCGACCGCCGCCTGCTGAAGCGGGTTCTCGACCGGGGCATCGCCCGCGCTTGCGACCACGGGCGCGATCACCAGCTTGGTCAAACCGACTCCATCGGGCAGTGTCGCGCTGACTTCGTCGAGGTAGGCTCGCCAGTCGATCTCCGTCGCGGTTCCGAGAGCACGTGCCGCAGTGGCCGCGTCAACTTTGTTGGCGATCTGCCTCGCCTCGGCGAAATCGAGCTGGCGGGCCAGAAGGTCGAGGCTGCGGTCGCGCTCGAGCTGCAGGAACGCCTGACTGGTAAGCGAGCGGACCGTCGCATAGCCGACGCCGCCCGCCACGATCACGGCGACCGTCACCACGAGGATGACGAGCATCCTGACCACGGCCTTGCCCTTGTAGGCGGCCCTAATTTCGGGCGGCAGCAGGTCGGCTCGAGGGACGCCGCCGATGGTGAGCGGCGCGGCGCTCGCCTTGCGTGCCTGAGGGAGCTTCGCGCCCTTCCGCGATGCAGGCTCCTGTGCCTCCTTTACCGGCGGCGCTTGAGTTGTCGTGGTCATGCTGCCCTCCCCAGGACGAGTCCGAGAGCCACAGCAGCGCGAGCGGGCGAGCCTGCCAGCTGCTTGGCATCCTTGCCGAGTTCGACTTTGGCGAACGGATCGGCGACGGTGACCGTCATCGATGTCATCGACGCGAGCGTCTCGGCGAAGCCCGGCAGGCGCGCTGCCCCGCCGCTGAGCACCACATGCTCAACCTGCCGGTTCTCGCGGGTGTTCGCAAAGTAGTTGAGGGTGTTGCGCAGGCTGTTGAGCAGCTCGCGGCTGACCTCGTAAATGACCTCGACCGCCGGTCGGTTCTCGGGCAGCACGCTCCCGCTCGCCATGCCAATTCCGGCCTTGACCCGCTCGGCAAGGTCGCGGTCGATGCCGAGCCGGGTGACAAGAGCACGCGTGAGGTCCTCACCCCCTGCCGGAATGATCCGCACGAACTGGGGCACACCACCAGATGAGATGACAATGTTGGTGGTCGTGGCACCAATGTCGATCACCGCGGCCGTGCCGGGGATGTCCGCGCCAATCGAGCGCTGGAGCGCGAAGGGGATAAGGTCCACATCGACCGGCCACAGGCCTGCCTTGCGCACGGCGTTGACATTGGCGAGCACAGATGATTTGACAGCGGCCACCAGAAGCCCGCTGACGGCGGGTCCTGTCTCGCTGGCAACTTCGGCAATGGGGTAGAAGTCGAGCAGTGCCTCGGCCACGGGAACCGGGATCAGATCTTGAACCTGAAACGGCAGCGCCTCCCGGATGCTTTCGATCGAGCCGCGGGGCACCACGAGGTCGCGCGCGAGCACTTTTTGGTTTCCGAGTCCGATCACGACGTCGCGGGTGCGGAACTTGCCCTCGGCCCAGAGCTGCTTGAGCGCCGTCGCGACCGTGTTCTCCTCGACCACCTCGCCGTTACGGACAGCGCCCTCCGGCAGCGCGACCTCGTGGTACCTCTGCACCACCGGACGCTTCTTTGCGACATACTCCAGCTCGATGCCGCGAAGCACCTCGTTGCCGATGTCGAGTCCGACTATTCGTGTCGCCATGTCTCTCCCCCTAGACCAGTCCGAACAGTGCCAGATACGCGGACGCGATCTGGTCTCCAGCAAAAATCCCCACCCAGGCCCCGAGACTCATCCAGGGGCCGAACGGAATGGCCGTGCGGCCGGTCGCACCATGCGTTATCACGAGCACCAGGCTAAAGAGGCCGCCGAGCAGAAAGGCACCGAATGCGCCCACCGCAAGCGGGCCCCAGCCCAGCCAGCCGAGGAAGAGTCCGATGACTCCGGCGAGCTTGACGTCGCCGAACCCCATTCCGCCGCGGTAGAGGCTCGCCATCGCGAAGTAGGCCGCGAAGAGACTAAGTCCGCCGACCGTCATTGTGAGTAACCGTTCCGGCGTGCCCGCTGTGAGCGCGGCCGCTGTGAGCAGCACGGCAGCGACCGGGTAGGCCGGCAGCACGATGCTGTTGGGCAGGCGGTGGGTGTCGAGATCGATAAGGGCAAGGGCCACGCTGATTGCCGCGAAGTACAAGAACGCGACGAGAGTCAGAATCGTCGCCGCAATGTGCGCAGTGCCGCCCACCCCGGTCGCCACCGTTGCGAGAACGAACCACGCGACCGCCGCGAAGAACAGGGC
>JBBSJW010000187.1:0-2417 GCA_038256885.1 Propionibacteriales bacterium | reverse complement strand
TGCGGGCAACGGCTGGACGCTCTATGACGAGACCACCGACATCACCTACAAGTACTTCCACATGGGCTCCCATGCAGCAGGCCTGGAGGAAGGCGACACCGTTCAGCAGGGTCAGGTGATCGGCACGGTGGGCAACACCGGGACATCGGGTGCGAACAGCGACAGCAACTATCACCTGCACTTCGAGTATCGCCCCGGCAACGTCGCCACCGACCCCCGCCCGCTCCTGGTCCGCAACCCCAACTGCACCTGGTACGGCTGAAGTCCCTTCGGGGCCAGGCACGAACGGGACTTCGAGCGGATCCGCCCGTCTGCTGTCGTGCAGCGTCAGCCGAGACCGCGGCTGTCCTGCTTGAGGGCGGTGTCGATGCAGAGCGCACTTGCGACGATGAGCGTGTTCAACGGCTCGGGCATGCGCTGGTGGATCTGCACGACGTAGTTGTCAGCAGTCGTGAACATGGTCTTGGCGAAGCCCTCGAACGTCTTGGAGATGCGGGCGACCTCGGTGCCGCTGGCGTCTTCGATCCGAAAGTTCCAGGCCCGCCAGTTCTCGCCCTTGATCGAGCCGAGTGACTGACCGTTGGCCTCCAGCCCGAAGTTGATCTTGCCCATCATCTTCTGCTGCACGATCTTGCCGATCTCGTTGCCCTGCGCGTCTTCGACGATCACGGTCGACTTGATCACCTTGCGAGGTCGGGTGATGGCCATGACGACCTGACCGGCATTGTCGGTGACTTCGAGCTTGTGCGTCATGAACTGGTCCAGGCTCGACACGAGACGCAACGCCTTCTTGGCCGCCGACTGGCCGACCTGGTTGACCATCGCGAGTTGCTGGCCGTTCTGGTCGAACACGCTGTACTGGTTGTTCAGCTCGATGAGCTTGGCCTTCTGATTCACGACCAGGACGGGCTCGGTGAGGATCGTGCCGCCGCCACCCTCGACCTTGCCGGTGAGGCCGGCGCCACGGAAGCCCTGATCGCTGAGTTGCTGCTGGATCTTGTCCTGGCGACCTTCGTTGCCGATCGTGAGGCCACGGTCGAGGCTGTCGAGACCCTTGGACACGGTGCCGCCGACGGGGTCGGTGCTCTGTTGCCCGCCGGTGCTGACGTGGTCCGTCCACACGTTGCCGTCCCAGTAGCGGAGCTCGGCGCGGCCATTGGGGTCGGGGTACCAGTCTGCGGGAGTGCTCATGGCCTGCACTGTAGGTGAGGTGCGCGAACCGGTGCGCCGATTACATGCGACCGTCACTGGAACATCATGACGAAGGTCCCAGCGGGTTGCCCACCTTGGACCGGCCGGGCTTCGTAGGCTGTGGAGATGAGCTTTTGGCCGAATGCAGAACACTGGAGCGTGAAGATTCCGCTCGACACCGCGCACCACCGCCTCGACGCGCTCGCCGAGACCGGCCTCGTCGTGCTGAAAGATGCCGACTTCGAGATCCCCGAGTCCGAGTACCTGGCGCTCGAGTACATGGACTGGAAGTCTGGCGGCGACACGAACTTCGCACCGATTGCGACTGCAGACGGCGAACTGGACTGTCGCGGCTTCTGGGACAAAGGCAAGACCGACAAGGACGCGGTGTGGACCTCGAATGCTGAGGTGGCGCCGAGCATCAAGGACTACGTCGACGGTGTCGGCGCGAACTTCGGCCGGGTGCGTGCAATCAAGCTCGAACCGCAGGATCGGGAGGCGGCGATTCGCAGCCTGCACCGTGATGACAACAATCGCTTCAACCCCGATGACGAGGGCTGGGTCGTGCGGACCTGGGTCGAGATGACCGACAATCCGGACAGTTACATGATCCTGATGGACAACGACGAGAACGGTTTGCCCGATGCGTCGACCGAGATGCGCGTGCCGCTGCACAAGGGCTCGCGGTTCATCGTCGACACCCAGCGCCTGTGGCATGTCGTCGTGCACCCGGGCACCGAGTCGCGTTACGCGCTGATCACCAGCTTCGAGTCGAGTCCCGTGCTCGACGAGTGGATTGCCGCCCAAGCAGCCAGCTGAACGGTGCTGCCTGCCGCGACGACAACGCGCGAGTGAGGTCAGTTGGGGATCAGGCGGGAGCGGTGAGGAGTTCGTGGCGGAGCGCGAGCAGCTTCGGAGCTGGCTCGCCGTCGGACCAGGCGTCGGCGACGATGACCCGCTCGTAGGACTCCCACTCTTGGCGGACGCCGGCCAGGTCGCCGGCTCGGGCGTGGGCCTGCATCCGCAGTCCGATCAGCTCTTCGTGGCCGGGCAGCACTTTGAGGCCCTGACCCGTGGCCCAGAACACCAGCTCGATGTCGCCGACCGACAACGCGTGCCCGGCAAGTTCGGTCGAGACGCCCGTTGCAAGCAGGACAAGGTTCGACGTGATTCCTTCGGCATCAGGCCACAGGTAGCTCGTCCCGGCGAACGGGATGTTGCGGATG
>JBBSJW010000186.1:0-2439 GCA_038256885.1 Propionibacteriales bacterium | reverse complement strand
TGACCTCTACGAGTCGATCCGCAGTGGAGCGTCGGGCTATCTCCTCAAGGACGGGTCCACGTACGAGCAGGTGGCCGAGGCCGTACGTCTCGTGGCTTCTGGCCAGTCACTGATCAGCCCGAGCATGGCGACCAAGCTGCTCGATGAGTTCGTGCACATGTCCAAGAGTCCGACGCCTGCCACCAACCTCACTCCGCGTGAGCTCGGCGTGCTGCGCCATGTGGCCCGAGGTCTGAGCAACCGCGAGATCGCCGAAGAGCTGTTCATCAGCGAGAACACGGTCAAGAACCACATTCGCAACATCCTCGAGAAGCTCCAGATGAAGTCGCGCATGGAAGCAGCGATGTTCGCGGTGCGAAGCAAGCTCGTAGACGACGTCCTCTAGGTCGTGTCTGGCAACCCGCGCGTCCGATCCGGGTGTCATCCGCGCCTGGATGCCAAGGCCGAGGGCCGAAGCCATACCAGGGTTGTCTCGCGAGGACCGAGAACGCAGGCAGCCGGGATGCGGGGGCGCCCGGACGGTGCGGGGGCTTGCCAGAGACGGCCTAGGGCCAGATGAGCCTGACGGTCCTGCAAGCGCGTCGCATTGCGCTGGCAGCACAAGGATTCACCCGACCTCGTCCGGATGCGGTCGCTGCTCGGCATGTGCAGAAGGTCATCGACCGACTGGGGTTCTTCCAGATCGACTCGGTCAACGTCCTGCAGCGCGCCCACTACATGCCAGTGTTCTCGCGGCTCGGCGCGTACGACATCGAGCTCCTGCACCGTGCCGCGGGGCGCAAGCCGCGGCGACTGTTCGAGTACTGGGCTCATGAGGCGGCCCTGGTCGACGTCAACCTCTGGCAGGCTTTCCAGTTCCGGATGGAGTCCGGCGCCCGTATGTGGGGTGGCATCAAGCGGGTGTATGACGAGAAGCCCGAGTTCGTCGAGTGGGTGCTAGAGGAAGTGCGCGCCAACGGACCGCTGACCGCGCGCGAGGTCGAGCACGACGTTCCGCGCGAGAAGGACAACTGGGGATGGAACTGGTCCGAGGTCAAGACGTCGCTGGAGTACCTCTTCTACAAGGGCCAGGTCACCGCTGCGCGCCGCAACTCGGCCTTCGAAAGGGTCTATGACCTGCCCGAACGCGTCATTCCACCAGCGCAGCTCAATGCGCCACCACTGACGGCGACGGAGGCGCACGGCGTCCTGGTCAGCCACGCGGCACGCGCTCTCGGAGTCGCGACAGCGCAGTGCCTCCGCGACTACTTCCGTATGGATCCCACCCAGACCAAGGCGGCGATCGATGCTCTCGTTGACAGTGGCGAGCTGATCCCGACGACGATCGTGGGCTGGAAGCGCCCTGCGTACTTGCACCGCGATGCCGTACTGCCTCGGAAGGTGTCGGCACGAGCACTGCTGAGCCCGTTCGACCCTCTGGTGTTCGAGCGCACGCGGACTGAGCAGCTGTTCGACTTCCGCTACCGGATCGAGATCTACGTTCCAGCCGAGAAACGCGTGCACGGCTACTACGTCATCCCGTTCCTGCTCGGCGATCGACTTGTCGCCAGGGTCGACCTCAAGGCTGACCGGCAGACGAGCACGCTCATCGTCCATGGAGCCTGGGCGGAGGATCATGCGCCGGAGTCGACGGCGGCCGAGCTGGCGGCCGAGCTGTCCGTGATGGCCGGTTGGTTGGGGCTCGACCGGATCGCGCCGCCGTCCAAGGGGGATCTCGCCGGGGAACTCTCGACTGCTATTGGACGTCCCATAGACTAGGCAGCCTCAGTCTTCCCGTAGCAGTCCTGTTTTCGGGGCCAGCGTCAAGAGAGTTCATTTTCGTGCCAAAAATTGTCGACAAGATCCTTCGCATGGGCGAAGGCAAGATCCTCAAGCAGCTCGAGGCGATTGCCAAGCAGGTGAATGCGCTCGAGGACGAGTTCAAGGCCATGAGCGATGACGAGCTGCGCGGTATGACCGACGAGTTCAAGGGCCGGCTTGCCGACGGCGAGTCCATCGACGACCTGATGCCTGAGGCGTTCGCGACCGTACGTGAGTCTGCTTGGCGCGTGCTCGGCCAGCGTCACTTCGACGTGCAGATCATGGGCGGCGCCGCCCTGCACCTGGGAAACATTGCCGAGATGAAGACCGGCGAGGGCAAGACCCTCGTCTCGACCCTGCCGGCCTACCTCAACGCCCTTGAGGGCAACGGTGTCCACGTCGTCACGGTCAACGACTACCTCGCGAAGTACCACGCCGAGTGGATGGGCCGCGTCCATCACTTCCTGGGTCTCTCGGTCGGTCAGATCCTGCCGAGCATGAGCCCCAACGAGCGTCGCGAGTCCTATGCCGCCGACATCACGTACGGCACCAACAACGAGTTCGGCTTCGACTATCTCCGCGACAACATGGCCGACAACATTGCCGACTGCGTGCAGCGCGGCCACAACTTCGCGATCG
>JBBSJW010000185.1:0-2444 GCA_038256885.1 Propionibacteriales bacterium | reverse complement strand
CGAGCTCGTCACCGTCGATGGCGAGCTGCGCGTGCGGTGGCGCCGCGTCGGCGACCACGACGTCTTCAAGAACCCCTGAGTCCGTGGCCTCCTAGCCAGCCCCCGTCGATCGCCGATAGCGGGACCTTCGCGCGGCAGTCGCGACAACCGCGCCGGCGCCGCCGAAGATTTCGGTGGCGAGGTCCCAGCAGCGCGATGCTGCGCCGATAGCCGTTCCTCTGTCGGGTCCCGCGCAAGGAGCATCACGCACGTGTATCATCATCATTCGATGCTGTCTGACGTGCCTGGAGGCCAGAATGCGAACCACGCTCGCCCTCGATGACGACCTTGTCCTGGAAGCTCAGCGCCTCACGGGGACCAACGAGAAGGGCGCGCTGGTCCGACAGGCACTAGTCGCGTTGATCGAGCGCGAGAGCGCCCGACGGCTCGCCCAGCTAGCGGGCAGCGAGCCGGACGCATCGGTGACACCACGACGGCAGACCACGCCTGCGTGATCCTCGTCGACACCTCGGTCTGGATCGACCACCTCCGCGGCGGCGACCCCGAACTCGCCTCGCTTCTCAACGACGGTCAGGTCCTTGCCCACCCTTGGGTGATCGTGGAACTAGCGCTTGGCCACCTCTCTCAGCGAAGCGAGATACTCGGACTACTTCGCAACCTGCCTCAGGCCAAGACAGCGACAGACGTCGAGGTACTTGCCCTGATCGACAACCATCGGCTGTTCGGTCTCGGCATCGGGTACGTGGACGCGCACCTCCTAGCCGCCACGATGCTGACGACCGATGCTCAGCTCTGGACGCGAGACAAGCGACTGGCACTGGCGGCCTCCCGACAGTGGCTCGCAAGCCGAATCGGGCAAGAGTGACAGCAGCAACGCCGTCGTCCCGACGCTGGAATACCCCTCCCGGAGCAACAGGTCCTCGTCTGCGAGCTGACCGTCGAGGCTCGGCGTCCCCGCTAGCCGTTCGGCTAGCGGGATCGTTCTCGACGGTGGATGGTCGCTAGCACTGGCCCCCACTTGCCCATGGTGCCATCATGGCACCATGAAGCGAATGAATCTGCGCGATGTGCCTGACGACGTCTACGACGCTTTGGTCGCGGCGGCCGAAGACGGCCGGCAGTCGCTGAGTTCGTTTGTCGTCGATCGACTTGTGGAGGTGGCGCGCACAGTGCGTGTCGCTGAGTACGTCTCGACGTACCCGACGCCTAGCGGAACAGGAGTATCAGCCGACGACGCTGTGGCGGCGGTCCGCGAAGTGCGTGAGGCATCGTGAGCTTGGCGGTCATAGATGCATCGGTGCTTGCCGTCTTCTACGCCGCTGACGATCCTCGTCATGCCCTCGTGACCGAGCGCTTGAAGGTGGGGGACGCGCTGTTCGCCCCGGCGCATCTCGATGCGGAGATCGTGTCCGCGCTGCGTGGCATGGCACGAGGCAATCCCGGCCTGGAACGGATCGTTCCTGGCGCCCTCGCACACTTGGCGGGGTTTCCGATTCGACGGATGCCCTTGGCTCCGTTGATGGAGCGCATGTGGGAGCTTCGCCACAACATCACGGCCTACGACGCGGCTTATGTCGCCTTGGCCGAGCGGCTGGACGCCGTGCTGATCACCTGTGATGCCAGGCTCGTCGCGGCCACCGGACCTACCTGCACCTTCGACCCGATCACCTGAACCCCGACGAAGCGAGGTGACCGCATGGGGTTCGTCTTGCGGCACGCGGAGCGTGCCGTTCGTCGACCGGAAACGTCAAGGAGCGGCCGGTCCGTTGAGCCGCTCCGTGAGATGAACCTCGACGTCGTCAGCGTCGTTTTTGCCGATGGCGTTACAGATGGCAGCGATCACCGGGAGCTTGTGGGTGCCGTCTCCCAGCGCCATGAACGCTCCGGTGAACGGCTGCCCGTCGACGGTGCCGGCGACCTTCACCAGGCCCCTGCCAACCGCTGCGTAACCACACCCCGTGTCCACGAACCGAGCGTAGGGCCCTCGGGCCGCACCGTCGCCATAAGTCTTGAGCGTCGCTCAACCCGCAGCGCGAGCTGCCAGGAATGGGCCGGCTGCTCGGCCTCGGTCACGCTCATCATCGTGCCCGTTCGTCCGCGATGGTCAACAGGCTGGCCATCCCGGTCAGCGCGCCGGCGGGCGCGGAGTATCCGGGATTCAGGTCCGTGACGATGGCGGCCACGAGCGCGCACCCAGCCACTGCCAGCAGTGCGGCGGCGGCCCAGCGACAACGACTCTACTCACGTCTCACCCGAGGCAGCCTGGTCGAATATCTGGACTAGGAGCGCTGTACGGGTGTTGCTAGTCGTCGTGTCAGACCTGGAAACCGCCTCTGAACTGCACGTACAGGAGTGAGCGGCGACAGATCTCAGTCCAGGTAGTCGCGCAAGACCTGCGAGCGGCTCGGGTGACGCAGCTTCGACATCGTCTTCGACTCGATCTG
>JBBSJW010000184.1:0-2534 GCA_038256885.1 Propionibacteriales bacterium | reverse complement strand
CGACCGCGTGTCCTTGGAGGCGCATGAGCCGGCGCACCGCGACGGCCTGGACGTGCTGGTCGATGGCTCGGCTCAGGCGGACCGCCTCGTCCAAGCTGCGCGCCGGACGCCACGTCACCTCGGCCTCCACCCCGAAGTCGTGCGGGAGCTCGAGCATTGCCTGCGGCACGAAGGAGGGCGGCTCGGTCACCGGGACCCGCTCAGGACGAGACCCCGAGCAACGCCTGGAGATCGTCCAGCTCGGTGCGAGCCTTCGAGATCATCGCCGCCGCACAGGTCGAGCAGTAACCCTTCTCCGCGCCGATGGGCCCGGCAGCCTTCACCACGAACCGGGTGTCGCCCTTCACGAGGACGTGCTTCTCGTCCCGCGCACACCGGCATCGCTTGCCGGCTGGACGCACCTCGAGGTGGAGGAGCAGGTTGCGCACCGGGCCCGCCATCAGCGCAGCTTCTCGGAGAGCTCGGCCTTGACCTCGTCCACGAGTGCGGACAACGCAGCCATCGCCTGCTCGATCTGGTCGAGGGACAGCTCGCCGCGCTGACCGGAGCTGACGCCCAGCAGGTCCTTGATCTTGCGGTTCAGGATGACGATGACGGCGGTCAGGTTGTTCACCGCTGCGGTGCTCGGAACGGCCAGGGGGACCCGCACGCCGTGGAGGGGCAGTCCCAGTGCTGAGCACACAGCGCTCGCCTCCGACTGCACCCGCTCCGCCAGCCGCTGCTTCTGAGCCTTGCGGCGAGCCTGGGGCTGGACCTGGAGGCGTTCAGGGCCCTGAGGACCCTGGCGCTTCTGGTCAGCCATCCGCTGGCGCAGGTCGTCGCGGCCGAGGCCGAGCGCCTCCAGGTCGATGCCCTGCTCCTCGGCGTGGTGGAGGAGACCGTCGATGACGGCGTCGTCGGTCCCGTCGTCGTCGAGGAACGAGTCGGAGATGAAGCGGTCGGACAAGACCTCACGCTGGACGTCCATGACGCCACCGTCCCGCCACGGGGACCTTCCCGTCCCACCGGCACCGCCGGTGCGCTCGACGGTTGTGCCCGAGGTCCACTGCTCGATGAGCGCTGCGTCACCAGCATCGAGGCGCTTGAAATCCGCCCAGTGGCGCTCGATGTTCAGCCCGACGTGGGAGACGATGACACCGCGGTTGTCGAGGTGGTTGGGTGCGTTCTGGGCGTTGACCCGCATGATCCGACCGACGAACTGGATGTAGGGGTTCAGCGAGCGGTACGGGCGGAACACCGCTGCGACCGACAGGAGGGGGTGGTCGAAACCTTCGCCGAGCATGGCGACCTGCACGATCACATCGAGGGCACCGGACCTCAGTTGGCGGAGGATCTCTTCCCTGGCCGAAGCGTCGAGCTTGGAGTGAATGACCTCCGCCTCCAGGCCGCGCTCCTGGTAGAGGGCCCGGATCTGGCGGGCGTGGTCGATGCTGCACGCCACCCCGATCAGCTGGTGGCGGGTGCCGGACGCCCGCAGGTCCTCGAGCCACTGGATGGACGCGTCGACGATGGAGACGTTGCACTCCTCCGCCAAGGCGACCCCCTTTGAGAACCAGTCCTCCTCACGCAGCTCCCAGACCTCTTCCAACGTGTGGTGTCGCGGGTCGCCTGCGTAGGTGAAGTACAGCTCGACGGGCGCCACGTTCTCGGCGTGGATCGACTTGATGTACCCGTTGAGCATGGCGTCACGGAACGAGTAGGCGTAGACGACGTCGCCCTCGACCTCGGCGCCGTCAGCTCGGAACGGCGTGGCCGTCAGGCTGATGACCCGAGCGGCGGGGAACTTCTCGAACACCCGCTGCCAGCTGGGGGCAGCGTTGTGGTGCCCTTCGTCAACGATGATCAGGTCGAAGTAGTCCGCCGGGAACCCTGCGAGCCAACCGTCGGGCCGCTCAGCGAGCTGCTGGATGTTCGTCACTACGATGTGGGCGCCATCGCAGTCGTGGCGGTTGGCGGTCGCGTCGAGCTCCGCCCTGAACGGCCCGACCGTCCCCGGCGCCAACACACCGCGCCGTGCGTAGAACGACTTCGAGCTGGAAGCGTCGAGGTCCCCGGCCAGCTGGTCCTTGATCTGCAAGTTGGGAGCGATCACGAGCACCCGGCCACGGGCCACGCCGAAGGGGAGCAGGGTGATCAGCCCGCTCTTGCCGCACCCCACTGGGATCTGGGCCAGCGCTCGCTGGCCACCACCCTCGAAGTACTTGCGCACCGCCTCGTAGCCCTCCACCTGCGGACGACGCAGGCTCGGGTTGCCGACCACGGCGGCCGAGGTGTTCGAGAAGAAGTCGGCGATCTCAAGGTTCGTCAGCATCAGGTCTCCGGTGCTCTGGTGCCCGTCACGGTGACGGGCTTGTTCTGTCGCTCTGCGCCCCTCCCCCCGGGTCGATCGTGCGGATGGCTTTTCTCTCTGCGCCGGCCCGCTGGCGAAAAGCCATCGGGCCGGCGCGCTAACTGTCGCGAGCACCGCCATGTCACCCATCGCGAACGCAGATGTCACCTGCCGCGACGATCTACGTCACTTGCCGCGAACGAGG
>JBBSJW010000183.1:0-2547 GCA_038256885.1 Propionibacteriales bacterium | reverse complement strand
TCGGCGCGACACGCGGACTCGACGGGCCACCCGGTCGGCCGTCAGCATGGTCTCGGCAGGAGCCGTGCCGTCAGCTGCGTGATAGGAGATGCCGGGGAACCTCGACAGGGCAGCAGCGATCCACCCGTTCGGGGTCGAGGTGCTGATGCCCAGTCCGTTGTCCTCGCACACCAGGAGCAGCGGGATCGGAAGGCCCTGACGCGCGATGAACGAGGCCGCATTGAGCGCGCCTATCGTCGTCGAGTGGTTGGCCGAGGCGTCACCGAAGCTGGTCACGACCACCGAGTCGGCCGGCCACGGGACGTCGGCGCCGAGCTGGTGGGCGCGGGGCAGCGAGAACGCCAGACCCATGGCCCTCGGCAGGTGCGAGCCGATCGTCGAGGTCTGCGGGATCACGGCGAGGTCCGGGTGTCCGAAGACCTTGTGCCGGCCACCGGAGATCGGATCGAGCACCGATCCCGCCAGGCTGTGCAGCACGTCGGCCACCGGCGTCGACCCCGGCATCTGCTGCGCGCGCGCCGCGTAGAAGCCGCCTGATCGGTAGTGCAGGAGGGCTGGATCCGTCGGGCGCAGCGCTGCCGCGACGATCGCGTTGCTCTCGTGACCGGCCGAACCGATCGTGTAGAAGCCCTCGCCCTCGGCGTGCAGCCAGCGCGCCGCGAAGTCGAGGTGCCGGCTCTGCAGCTGCGCCTCGAACAGCGACATCAGCCGCCCCGGCGCGATTTGGCCCGCCATCGGGTCGGCCCGCCGAGCCGCACCCTCCGGAGCCGCACGCCACTTCTCGACCTGCGCCAGGAAGTGGTCGTCAATCGCCTGCCGCATGCCTCACCGCTGCCTCTCTCGAGCAGTCACCCTGACCGCGAGTCGGAACCACTGTGCCACCTCGGGCTAGAGTCGTGTGCGAGATGTCGACGCTCCCACGTCGGCGCCCCCGCCCACGAGTGGTCAGTCTGCCCGGCGGTGACGCACCCGCGCGCAGTGCCCGCGGAAACCGCGCCATCGAACCATTGACAGATCATTGACCCCCTCGTAGATTCCATATCAGTTAATTAACCGATTGGAATATTGATCATGTCTGTCGACACGACCGACGACGAGCGCCTCACCGCGACGTTCGCAGCCTTGGCCAGCGCAACCCGACGCACGATCCTCGACCGGCTGGCGTCGGGTCCGGCCACCGTGAACCAGATCGCCGAACCATTCGACATGACCCTGCCGGCCATCTCGAAGCACCTCAAGGTTCTCGAGGCGGCCGGGCTCATCGCGCGTGGGCGCCACGCTCAGTTCCGGCCGTGCACGCTCGAGCCAGCAGCCTTGGCGGCCGTCGCGACCTGGGCGGATCAGTACCGGAGTCTCTGGCTTCACAGCCTCGACCGCCTGGATGCCTACCTCGACGCCCAGCCGCCCCCCATCGCAAAGGAACCAGCCCCATGACCGATGACACCAACAAGGCAACCACCCAGTCCGTCGTGATCGAGCGAACCGTGAGCTCGCCAATCGCGGCGGTCTGGCAGATGTGGACCGACGCCGACCACTTCGCGTCCTGGTACGGGCCGACGGGCGCCACGATCCCCATCGCCCGCTTCGACGTGAAGCCCGGAGGGAGCCGGTTCGTCGAGATGTCCATGGCGACACCCGACGGGACGATGACGATGTGGTTCACCGGGCAGTTCCGTGAGCTGGACGAGCCGCACCGCCTCGTCTACAGCGAGACGATGTGCGACGAGAGCGGTGCCCCAGTGCCCGGACCCGACGGCGCCATCATCGAGACCGAGGTCGAGGTGACCTTCGAGGCCGTCGGAGACTCAACGCGTCTCGTGCTCACCCACCACGGCATTCCGGCCGACTCCCCCGGCGCCACCGGATGGGGCATGGCACTGGATCAGATGGCCGAACGACTCGCTGGCTGATCAGGACGGACGCGACGGGCTGCCATCCAGCATGGCGATGAGCATCGGCTCGATCATCGAAAAGAACCGCTCCGGAGTCGCCGCGGGATTCGTCGTTTGACGAACCCCTATGCCGATGGAGTAGTCGACGGTGGTCTCGGCGATGACCTCGATGGCGTCGTCGGTCAGCGAGCCGACCGGCACGATCCGGCGGACGATCTCCGCGATCTGTGCGACGGCCCGCTGCTGACGGGCCATCTGGGCATCAGCCAGCGCGCGGTTGCCGATCGAGTCCAGCAACAGCTCGAGCTCGAACCTGACCCAGCCTGACTCCGCGGCCGAGCGGGCCCACCTCTTGGTCTGCTGCACCAGCAGATGATGCTCGGACGCCGTGAGGTGATGACCGAGCGTGGCGATCTGCTCCTCCTGCAGCTCGGTCGCGACCTGCATCGCCAGATGGGCCTTGCTCCCGAACGCCGAGTACACGATGCCGGTGGTGAAGCCAGCGCTCTTCGCGATCGAGGCCACCGAAGTCGCGGCGTATCCGTCACGCAAAAAGGCCTCGCGAGCGACGTCGAGCAGCACGCGACGATTGCGGTTCTGCACCTCTGAACGGGACAGGCGCACCATCGCTCCAGCCTAGTGGTCGACGGCTCAC
>JBBSJW010000182.1:0-2550 GCA_038256885.1 Propionibacteriales bacterium | reverse complement strand
GTACCAGTTGATCTGGGCGCTGTTCGCCGAGCGATTCGCCACCTTCCCTGACGGGCCCGAACGCAGCGACCTCGCTCCGCTCTGACAAGTTGCGCTGACAAGTTGCGCTGGACAGCGCTCGCCCGGTCTGGCGCGGGGCGACCGGTCGACGTACGGTGCGGACATGGCCGTGATGCCGATGTTCCCGCTCGGAATGGTCCTCCTCCCCGGGGGCGTTCTCCCACTCCACGTCTTCGAGCCGCGCTATCGCGAGATGATCGTCGACTGTCTGAAAGAGGATGGCGAGCCGGAGTTCGGTCAGGCGCTGATCACCCACGGCTCTGATGCCGGCGGTGGCGACGAACGGTCGATGGTCGGGACCGTGGCGCAGATGGTGCAGGTCGAGGCACTCGATGAAGAGCGCTACGCGCTCATCACCGTCGGAACGCGTCGGATCCGAATCAATGCGTGGCTTCCCGATGACCCGTACCCGATGGCCGACGTCGACGACTGGCCCGACGATGAACCCGACCCGCCTGGACTCGCCGTTGCCGTTGCGGCCACGCATGGCCGGGTCCGGGCCGCATTGGCGCTCGCCGCAGAACTCGGCGATGTCGAGGTGGACATCACCGAATCGGAGATCGCCGACGATCCGCTGGTTGCCACATATCACCTCGCATCTCTCGCGCCGATCGGGCCGGCAGACCGGTTCCGGTTGCTCGCCGCGAGCGGACCCATGGCGCGGCTCGACGTGCTGGACGAAGTTCTCGACGATGTCGAGGCAATGCTCAAGTTCCGTCTGAGTTGACTTCGACCCGATGATGGGCGCCGACCCGGCACGGTTTGCCGAGTCATTGGTTTGATCGCGGTGTCGATCTGATAGAAACGGGTGCGTGCCAGACAGGATCGACGCGACGAAGCCGCCCCGCAAACAGGACGACGCATCGCTCGGCGAGGTCATCGAGTTCGTCAAGGCGTACGCCAAGCAGGAGACCATCGGACCACTGAAGGGCGCCGGCTCCTGGCTAGCCTTTGGTGCCGCCGGTGCCTTTGCGCTGGGTCTTGGTCTGCTGCTCATGATGCTCGGGATGCTCCGGCTCTTCCAGGCCGAGATCGACTGGGCCGCCGGCGGTTCGTGGTCGTGGTCGGCGTACGCCTTCGCGTTCTTGATCACCGTGGCACTGCTCGGCCTCACGGTGATGCGGATCAAGAAGTCCTACCTGAACAAAGAACCCCTCCCGAACAAGAAGAAGTAGGAGCCGTCCCCATGGCAAAGAAGTCTCCCATCGACACTCCTGAGACCATCACCGCCGACGATCTGCGCAGCAAGCTGCAGGGTCTGCAGGGCGATGTTCAGGGCAAGGTCGACGACAAGAAGACCACGATCGCCAGCGTCGCCGGTGGCGGTGCGATGGTCCTGATGATCCTGTTCTTCCTGCTGGGCAAGCGCTCCGGCAAGAAGAAGAGCGCGATCGTCGAGATCCGCCGCGTCTGATGGTACGTCGCTGATGGCCCTGTTGCCACGCGCTCTGCGCCCGTCGGTGATCATCCGCCGCAAGGCGATCTGGTCGGGCCTGCTCGGCCCGAGCCGCATGTGGAAGGTCGTTGCGGCCTTCGTCTTCGGGCAGGGTGCGATCAAGAAGTTCTTCGGCAAGACTCCGGAGACGATCACGACGCGGAAGATCGGAATGAACTCCTTCGTCAACGTCATCAACGCGAAGCCGATGACCAAGAAGCAGCAGAAGCGGGCCGGCATCACCAAAGCTGACATCAAGGCCCAGGCGAGCGCCGATGTCGCAGCTGCATGGGCCCGCAAGGCTGCCAAGAAGCCGAAACGCAAGGTCGTCCGTCGCGCTGAGAAGACTGCAGCAATGGCCGCCGCTGATCGCCGTGCGGCGGCCAAGAAAGCGGCCAAGCGGGCGTCATGACCGGCTCTGTTGCCCTGAACAGAGTGGTCGCCACGACCGGAGTGGATACCCGGTGAAGGTGCTCCTGCGCAATCCCAAACGTGAGATCGACGTCGCCGGTGGCCGCAGCGCGCACCGTCTGCTCGATGACCTCGAGCTGAGCCGTGAGGCCCACCTCATCATCTGCAACGGCACCCTCGTTCCCGGTGACACCCGGCTGGGAGACGACGACGTCGTCGAGATCCGGCCCGTCATCTCGGGCGGATGACCGCGCAACCGAGCCGCTGCCGCTCCTGCAAGGCGCCGGCCGTGATCGATCTGCCACGTCACAACGCCAACTTCTGCGCCGACCACCTCATCCAACTCTGCACGCGTCAGATGATCAAGGCCATTGCGGACTGGGACATGTTCAGCCGGTCCGACCGATTGCTCGTGGCCGTGAGTGGCGGAAAGGACTCCTTGGCCGTCTGGGACATGCTGATCGAGGCCGGCTATCAGGCCGACGGTCTGTACGTCGGGCTCGGCATCGGGGAGTACTCCGAGGACAGCGGGGGCTACGTCCGCCGGTTCGCCGCGGAACGCGGCCTGCACCTCGTCACTGTCGACCTGCGCCAGGACTACGGCTACGACGTGCCGACGGCGTCGCTCGCGACCAAACGTGTGC
>JBBSJW010000181.1:0-2584 GCA_038256885.1 Propionibacteriales bacterium | reverse complement strand
ACATCCGGATCTCGGTTACGGGCAACACGGACCACGTCATCGCGGAACTCTCTGGGATAGGGCTTAACCATAGTGAACATCCTTTCAGTGACACCCTCCGGCACCACAGGTTAGATGTCACCAGATCGTGCAGCAGTCCCCTTCGACGTGTGCACGGGCGACGCCCTCCAGCTTGCGTTCGAGGATCGCGACGAGGAAGTTGCCGTCGCCGCAGGCTGGCTCGAGGAACGTGAATGACGGGTACGGTACCCACATCGCCTCCGGGATCAGGTCGAGCATGGCCTTGACCGTCGCCGCTGGCGTGAACACCTCCCCAAGGTCTCGTACGCGCTCGACCGACTTCACCAGTCGCTCAGGAGTCGGTGGCGGGGTCATCGACATCGGGCCACACCCTCGGTGAGATTCGTAGGCGGATCGATCTCGCGTGGGGCCATCCTGGTCGAGAGGCTCATCGAACCCCGCTGTCGGGCGTCCGCGAGGTGTCTCATCGCCGCGGTCCTTTGGTGGCGATGAGAGAGCGAGCTACATCGAGAACTTGTCGGGCAACAACGATTGCCTTCAAGGCGTCCGCGTGCGTGGCTTCATCCAGATCGGCGGGATACCGCCCTTCGATCGACCACCGGGTCAGCTCGGGAAGTTCGATTGTGGCGAAGGCACTCCCCTCGTCGTCGGGCAGTCGCTGTGCCAATCGGTCGAGGTCGTGCAGCTTGGGTGGATCTATGTCTCGCAGTATCAACAGGGCCTTGAGCGCCTTCTCTGCAGCTTGGTGCGCCCACACGCACGCGCCGCGGGCAACGACATCGGCGTCAGCAGCTGTGTGCTCGGCGAGAGCCAGGTCTTCGTCGGCCCAGCGCAGCCACCGTTGAGCGATGTCGGTGTGATCAGGCGGCGACAAGGACCCTCCCCTCGCGCATTGCGGCGCGCACAACACCGGGGACGCTTGCTTCTTCGTCGAGGTGCGCCGGATCGACAACGGTGATGTCGATGGGGACCGGAAGGTCGCGAAGCTCGTTGAGCACGCGGACCGATGTGTCGTGGCGGCGGCCGACGATCGGCATGACGACGAGCAAGTCGATGTCTGAGTCGGGGCCGTCATCGCCGCGCGCAACCGAGCCGTAGAGGACGACACGGCTGGCATCGCAGCGCTCGACAATTCGGTCGGCGACTCGGGAGGCCCATGCGACGAGCGACCGTCCCTCGTAAAGCACCTTCCCGTCGATCAGCTCCACACGCGGTCGTTCCACTGGCCCATTGTGGTTGATGGACGTCTCTTCGCCGACCGAACTCAAGACAGCAAGGCCATCGCTGGTCTCGCGGCAATCGCGTGTCGCACGGTCGACCGTCGTGGTCGGAATTCCGTCGACCGTCGCTACGTCGGCGGGAGCAAGATCCGCCCGCCAGACTCTGATTCCGTCGAGACCAGAGCGTCGAATTCTCGCCGTCGTGGGAACGGTGATCTCGATCGTCTCCGGCGAAGTGTTGGTCGAGCCATGGAGGTAGTGCGAGGACGCGTGCGATACCACGGCACCGTGGCCAACACGTATGACTGCTGCTGCAAGATTGTCATGCTTGCCAATGGGCAGCTGAGGGATGCGATACAGACCTCTGCCCCACCGTTCGAGCTGCCCTCGCGCCAGCATGACCGGCAGTCGTGCGGGGTCAACTCCCGCAGCGTCGGCCGTTTCAGGCGTGATGAAGCCATGCTGACCAACTGCAACTTCCAGCAGACGTGCAAGCGTCGAACCATCGGACATGTCGAAACCATATCACAGAGACATGATCCTGGCTGTCCCGCGGCTCCACCGCGCTGGAACACTGGGAGGTGGTGCGGGTACTTGCCCCTGTTGGGTCGGTTACCTTGATCACTCGATCTAACAGGTCATATTCAGTTTTGGTGATGCGGCCAAGGGCATCGATTGATTGGATTTCTCGACCTTTAGCATCGAGTACCCGAGAGGTGACGGCTCCTGTTGGATCGGTGGTGGTTACCTGATTGCCGTTAGCGTCATAGCTATAAGTAGTGACTGCTCCTGAGGCATCAGTTGAGTTCAACAAGCGACCAAGTGAGTCATAGCTTGATTTGGTGACGGCTCCGCCTGGCAGGCGGGTCTCAATCAGGTTGTCATGGGTGTCATAAATAAAGCTGGTGACGGCTCCATTTGCGTCTGTTTCTGCGACGAGTCGACCTGTTAAGTCATAGGTCGAGGTAGTAAATGCACCTGTTGGGTCGGTGGTCTTGATCAAATCGCCATTCGGGTTGTATTCAAAGCTATCGCCAAGCACTCGAAGCCGGCACCGACCCGACCATCGTTGGCGAATGGATCGCCGAAGTGAAGCTCGCCCGGAAAGCCGCCGAGATCTCGCTTCGACCCAAGACGGCAAACGGCCGACTCACCTCGTCAGAGATCAAAGACCTCGTCACCCAGCTCAAAGGCATCGTCGCCATCCTGGCCAACGCCGACCCCGAAGATCGCAAAGCGGTATACAGCGAACTCAACCTCGCCGTCGTCTACCACGATGACGGACGCATGCAGGTCTCCGCAGGACCTGACGCGTGTACTAACAAGTGTGTCGGAGGGGGTGT
>JBBSJW010000180.1:0-2625 GCA_038256885.1 Propionibacteriales bacterium | reverse complement strand
TTACTGATGCGCTAGAGGCAGAGCGCTGAAGGACGCTGCTCTCGCTCAGGGACTACCTGCGTCACTTCGCCGCGTATGTGACTCGAACTGGCAGCCGTCGACCTCGGCTCCCTGGTCGCCCGCGAATGGCGCCGGCCCTCGGTTCGGAACAACGACCTGCCAATTCTCGTTGAGGTCTATTGATCGCGAGTGGTCCTTGATCACCTCATGCTCAAGACAACCCCCGCGTAGCCTGATCCATTCACGGGATTGGCCAGGTGCTGGGTGACGCGCGCTGCGCTTCACCCCAAGACGATCTACCTCCGTCGTATGGTGACCACGAGCGGCGCGCGTGGACCTGGTGAGACCGGCGAAGCATCTCGCGTCAGCGACGGTTGGCGGCCCCCTGTGCGTCAGGCAGGCTACTGAACAGCAGCCCACGTGTCCATCGTGTAAGCGAGCCGACCTCCGGCCTTGGGGCGATCATTCTGCCCCGTTGGTTTCCGCCTCGAATCCTGCGGTTCGCCAGCGACGAGCCCGTAAGGGAGGAAGAGTCGTTCCTGATTAGGACCGTCAACACGGCCTCGATCGTGGCGCCAGGGTAGGGGCAGGGAGTACGGTCTTTGATGAAGTGAAGGGTGAAATCCATGGAACCGCAGGCATTCGACTTGCTATCCAAGGACGACCCGACCCAGCTACTGCCCGTTGATCAGCTGAGCGACCGCTTCGTCGAACTACTGGGCCTGCCTAGCACCGACCCTGAGGTTCGCGACATTGTTTCCATGTTGCACGCGGCCCTGGGTACGGCGTGGGAGACCGATCAACCCGAGGTGCTAAACGACGCGTTCGGCTTTGCCCGAGGTCGCCTCGAGGTGGGATGTCTCGCCTACGTCGGAGTCCGGGAACTGGGGGTCGCACTCCTGGCCGCTGCTAGCTCGCCACTCACGACAGAGCAGCAAGACGACCTGCGAGACCTCGTCGGGCGCGCTAGTGCGGAACCCGCACCTGCACCACTACCGAGCCAGGAACGTCTTGCACCTTCCACCTCCGCCTACATCCAACACCTGATTCTGGGCGATCGGGAGGCCGCCATTGCCCTGACGCGCCGGTGCGCCACAGAGGGCATGGCTGTGGCCGAGATCTTGATGGACATCCTGGAGCCCGCCCAGCGCGAGGTCGGCCGACTCTGGGCTCTCGGACTTATCTCCATCGCGCAAGAGCACTTCTGCACCGCCGTGACCGAATTCGCCATGACCGATCTCTACCCAGGGATGTTTAGCGGCGGGGACAGCGAGCGACGACTTCTGGCTGTCCACGCGCCCGGGTCGATGCATCATGTCGGGCTGCGGATGGTGACCGACATCCTGGAATGCCACGGCTGGGACACGACCTATCTGGGCGGGAACGTCGAGTTCGAAACGCTGGCCGGCCTCCTGGCCGAGAATCGGGCCGACCTGCTCCTGGTCTCGGTCTCGATGCCGAGCCAGATTTCCTCCGTCAGAGCCATGATCCGAGCCATCCGAGAGGACCCGCTGACCCGGGACGTCAAGGTCGTCGTGGGTGGACGCCCCTTCCTCGTCGCGCCCGACCTCGTCGACGCGGTCGGCGCCGACGGCTGTGCCAGCGACGCGCGCAACGCCGTCGATGTCTGCAACCAGCTGATGGAGGTCAACCATGACGGACAACGATGATCTCCGAGACCAGCGGCTGCTCGTTGAGGTCGGACAGATCACCCACGAGTACGCAGCCCTGCACCGTCGTACCGTTCGTGACCTCGCCCGCACGCGCGCCGAACTAGAACGCTCCGAAAGGGTCCTTGGAACCGTCGCCCACGACCTGCGGACCCCGCTCACGACAATCATCGGCTTCACCGACATGCTCCTCAACGACGAGGAACTCACCTCAGCTCAACGCGACCTCAGTGAGCGGGCGAACCGCGCGGCTCGCAAGATGTCGGCACTCACCGACGAGCTCGTGCAGGCTGTCACTCTCGGTGGTTCCCCCCTGAGGTTGACACCGGTCGACGTGTCTCAGGTGGTTGCCCAAACGGTTGCTCGACACCAGCTGCTGCAACCGCCCCGCGGGATCCGTGTCGTAGTGGACAGGCACCCGACCACGGACGCTCCGAGCATCGTCCGAGGCGACGAGGCCAAGCTCGAGCGACTGCTGGACAACCTGATCTCGAACGCCGTGAAGTTCTCACCAGACGGTGGTTACGTGCACGTCAGTGTCAATGACGACGGCAGAGACGCCGAGATCCGCGTCGCCGACGAGGGACCAGGACTCCCCGCCGAGCATCTGGAGGCGATATTTTCGCCATTCCACCGGGCGCCGTCCGCGGCCAAAATCCCAGGGGTCGGCCTGGGCCTGACGATCGTCAAACAGATCACCGAACGACACGGAGGGCGGGTGCACGTCGAGTCCGTCCTCGGTGCGGGCGCAGTCTTCATCGTGCGCCTGCCGATCACCAGCATCGCTCGGCCCGACGCCACACCATGACTTGACATCTGTCTGAATCCCCCGGCGAGTCCGGACTCGCCGGGGGGATTCAATCTGTCGCGATTCGCACGCTGTCCAACCCGGGTCTTTCCCCCGCCTATGGGCCTAGAACCTTCCGCTCATTCCGATGAGCGGACCCTTGACTTG
>JBBSJW010000179.1:0-2696 GCA_038256885.1 Propionibacteriales bacterium | reverse complement strand
GGCGATGTCAGTGACTTCAGCAACTACCAACAGCGCGCCACAGGGTCGCCGCGGGCTGACGGTGCTGATCGACGGCACCGGCTTCCAGGCAGGCGCGACCGTTGCGATCTCCGGCACCGGCGTCACCGCAACCGTCACCGGCGTCACCCCGACGCAGATCACCGCTACGTTCGACGTCACCGGCGCCGCCGCGCTCGGCGCTCGCAACATCACTGTCACCAACCTCGACGCCTCCAACGCAACCGGCACCGCCATCTTCACCATCACCGCCCCCTCGATCTCGATCGGTCTCTCGACCCTGGGCTTCTCAGACGCAGCCCGCGATGCGGTCGCGCCCCACGGCGTCGACTTCGGGCTCATGACACCGTCCGAGACCCGTGACATCGGCCCAGTCGGATCAGGCCAGACACTCGCCGGACCAGCAGTGCGAATCTCGATCACCAGCGACACCACCACCGCGGTAACGACCAGCACCACCGCATGGGCCGGACCCGCCGCGCTGCCGCTCGCGACCAGCTATCTCTGGAAGCCCTCGGCGAGCGGCACCTGGACCGGCTACACCACCACCGACGCCATCGCCGCAACGAACATCGCCCCAGGCACACCCACACGCGACTTCGACATACGACTCGTGATGCCGGCGCTGCAGTCTGCAGGCTCCTACAGCACGACTACAGCCTGGACCGCAGTCGCTCAACCATAGGCTCAGCCGGCGAGGCAGAATGGACCGCTCGCGCTGGCGCTCGGCGCCCAAGCCGGCCCGAATCGGTATCCCGACGACAGCAAGGGGTACCAGGAGAACACAACTCACCGCCCTGCCGAGGTCATCCGGGGGCACCGTCGTTCAGGAGAGAAGCCCCGATTTGCAGGTCATTCGCGCCCTCGAATGTACGCGGATGAACGCGCTCGACAACCTCTGCATAGTCTCGGTAATGAAGGGGTCAGCGGTTCGAGTCCGCTCATCGGCTTCCACGAAAACCCCGGCTGCGGCGGGGGTTTCTCCGGCACGGCGCATCGGAACCGCATCGGCCTAGGGGCGATACGCGGACGTCGGAGCGGTCGAGTGGCTCGGCCATCTCACTCCAGCTATGGCCGCGCGCCTCATCCACTCCCGACTGAGCGAACTCGACGGGCGCTGCGTCGATCCGCGCCGCGCGGCCTTACGCAGGAGATCTCTCGCTACGTGCTCGAGCAGGTCGAGCTATTTCAGGCGCAAGCCGACGCCTTCTGGACTTGCTCGTTATGCTACTGCTTGTAGTAGTTCGTCACTTTTGGATAGGAAACCGTCATGCGCCGATCACGCTTGATCCTGCTCGTTTCGTCGATCGCCATCATCGCCGTCGTCGCTGTGGGGGTCGCCACGCAGTCCGGCGATTCCGATGAGGAGCAGCCCACCACTGGGGGGATCGAGCTTGCGGGCATGAAGATGTCCCGCTCGGAAGTGACGGAGATGACCCGCGAATCGATGGGCGAGGATGATCTCGAGAGCGTCGAGGAGGCTGGCCCCGACGATGCCGAAAGCGCAATCACCGGCAAGCGCGTCGGCAACACGCGAACCTTCGAGCTCACCGCACAGCCGATCAACTGGGAATACCGCGACGGACAGCGCGTTGCCGCGTGGGGCTACAACGGACAGATTCCCGGCCCAGCACTCACTGCACGGGAAGGCGAGCGCATTCGCGTCGAGTTCCAGAACGACCTGCCGGTTGCAACAACCCTGCACTGGCATGGCGTGGACGTGCCGTGGGAGCAGGACGGCGTTCCTGGCGTGACGCAGCAGGCGATCAAGCCGGGCGATTCCTACACGTATGAGTTCACCGCGACGCCCTCCGGCACCCGGTGGTACCACACGCATGGTGGAAAGATGGGCGAGGAAGCCGGCCAGCTCGACATGGGCCTGTCGGGCGCGCTCGTCATCGAACCCAGGCGGGCACGCCCCGCCGCACAGGTGGACAAGGTGTTGGTCCTGGACGACTGGAGCATCGGCCAAGGCGGCTACAACGCCTCGATGATGGCCGGTCACGGCGGACACGGTGGCGAGTACAACGTCTATACGATCAATGGCCGCGCCATGCCCGACATTCCCGACATCGTGGTCAAGGAAGGGCAGACCGTTCGACTTCGCTACGTGAACGCCTCGACGATGTCGATCCACCCGATGCACCTGCATGGTCACCAGTTCCGGATCACGGCGCTCGACGGCAACCCGGTGCCCACGCCCTTCACTCGGAACGTGAATACGCTGAACCCCGGGGAAACGATGGACATCGAATTCGTCGCCGACAACCCCGGCGTCTGGATGATCCACTGCCATGAGCTGCACCATGCCGACGGTGGCATGGGCATGCTGCTGCGCTACGAAGGCTACGAACCCGTGGGCGATGACGCCGCCGAGGAGCACGAGGGCGAGGATGACGGCGATGGCGATGGCGATGGCGCACGAGCGAAGAGCGACATGTCCGACCGCGGCGCGATGGCTGGAATGGAGCACTGATGACGCACGTGGTCCACGCCGTTCTCGCCCTGGTGGTCGTCGTAGCTGTTGCAGGTTGCGGTTCCAGCGACGCAACTGACGAGCGCGACGCGCCGAAGGCGGATCGCACGCAGACGTACGAGACCACGGTGCTCGCCATCCACACCGACATGAACGACGCGATGGGCGCCGCATTCGCATCGAGCACCCTTGACGCGGATCG
>JBBSJW010000178.1:0-2791 GCA_038256885.1 Propionibacteriales bacterium | reverse complement strand
CGAGCTGTCGCACGTCTACACCGGCAACCAGGCTCGAGCCGCGATCGTCCTCCAGCAACTACGCGAGAAGGTCATCGACCCGGGCGCGATGCGCGCGCTCGGCTTCTGCGTCAGCGTCGCCCACGCACGCTTCATGGCCCGGACGTTCACCGCTGCCGGCATCCCCGCCCTCGCGGTCAGCGGCGATACCCCCACAGCGGACCGTCAGCGCGCTCTCGACGACCTCAAGTCGCGTCGAGTCAGCATCCTCTTCGCCGCCGACCTGTTCAACGAGGGCCTCGACCTGCCCGACGTCGACACGGTGCTGTTCCTCCGCCCCACCGAGAGCGCCACGATCTTCTTGCAGCAGCTCGGTCGCGGACTTCGTCGTACGCCCGACAAGGCCGTGCTGACCGTCCTCGACTTCGTCGGACACCAGCGCCAGGAGTTCCGCTTCGACACAAAGCTGCGCGCGCTCACCGGTGAGACTCGTCGGGGCCTCGAGCGCGAGATCGAACGCGGGTTCCCGTTCCTGCCGTCCGGTTGCCAGATCGTGATGGATCGACAGGCCCAGTCGTTAATCCTCGAGAACCTGCGCACGCAGGTCGCCAACAGCTGGAAGTCGATGACCGCAGAGCTGCGCTCCTACGGCGACCTCGACCTCCCGTCCTTCGTGCATGAGTCCGGTATCGAGCTGCCGGACATCCTGCGCCGTGGCCAACGGTCCTGGACCCAGCTCCGCCGAGACGCGGGCCTTCCGACGTCCGTTGGCACGCCTCGCGAGGGTGAGCTTCTCAAGCGGATCCGCGCTTTCGCCCACGTCGACGACGGACTCCGGGCGGCCGGCTACCGTCGGTTGCTGAGCTCAGACACCCCGTACGCCGACCTCACCCAGGTTGAACAGCGGCTGGCGCGAATGCTCTTCTTCTCAGCGTTCCCCGGTGCCAATGGCTTCTCGACGTACGACGACGGCCTTGCCGCCATCCGCACCGAGAGCGCGGCCGCCGCCGAACTCGACGCGGTCATTCACCTGGTCTTCGACGAAACCCGCCATGGTGCGCTCCCGCTGACCGAGTCCCTTCCCGATGTGCCGCTCCGGGTTCACGCCTCGTATCAGCGCGAAGAGATCCTCGCGGCCCTCGACTACGCCAACCTCCAGCGCAAACCGACGAGCATGATGCAAGGCGTCGCCTACTCCGAGCCGCTCAACGTCGACGCCCTGTTCGTCACTCTCAAGAAGTCCGAGGCCGACTACTCGCCCACCACGATGTACCGCGACTATCCGATCAGCCCAACGCTGTTTCATTGGGAATCGCAGAACGCCACCTCGGTCGCCTCACCCACCGGTCAGCGCTACCTCAACGGCTCAAGCACGGTGTTGCTGTTCTGCCGGATCACGCACAAGGGCGAGTACGACACCGCGCCATACGTATTGCTGGGGCCCGCCTCCTATGTCAGTCACGTGGGCGAGCGCCCCATCGCCATCACCTGGGAACTGCAGCACGCCATGCCGTCGGCCTTCTTCGAGAGCGCCACGCTGGCCGCATCCTAAGGACTTCACGCACCATGGACGGGCCTCGCGGCCGAAGCTCGATCCTGCACATCCGGCAGCGGCCGGTGCGCCGAAGACGCATGCGGCGCGTGGAAAACACGCGCCCTAGTCACGGCGAGAACGCTGAGCGCCGGACGCGACCCGGCCCTGAGAATCACTACATCGACGCCACCAGTGACGACGGCTGACGAGCCCGTCGACCAGTCCCGCTCGACGCCTCAGTAAGCCTTCAAGCCGAGCGGCACGCATGCTACGAGTGTCCGTAGATCGGTCCGCCCACGTGGGCGGGCCGAGCCAGAAATGGGGGAAGCGCAGCCGGTTAATCGGCATCGACGGTCACATACTGAGATGACGATCGAGGAGATTCCAGCACCGATTGGTGCTGGTTGTCACCGGTCGTCTCGGACTGTCTCTCAACGTCTTGGGATGTCTCGTCGGCCTGGCACCAGTGGCCCTTGACGTGCAGGTTCGTCCCGCTCACGCTGGAAGTTCCCCGCTGATCGTCATGGGCGGGAACGTTTGTCGGGAGCATGCCGTGTCCGTCGCTGATCGCCTTGGCCTCCAGGACCTGGAGGGTGAGTTGATGTGCGCAGCGCGTGCGGCGTGGCGACGCTGGTCGGCAACTCACCAGAGCTTGGCGGTCGTGCCCGAGCTCGACGATCTGCGCGACTGGACGAGGGCAGCACCGGTCGACGAGGCCAACGCGGTGCTCGGCGTACTCGCGTCGATGACCGAGACGGACGGTGGCGCGGTCACGGCGTTGGTGTGGGCCCTGCTGCCTGGGGCCGAGGCGCGCGCCCGCAAGCTGCGGGATCTAGAGGGGGACATCGACGGCCTCTTCGCAAGCCAACTGTGGGTCGAGTGCAGCAGCGCCCATCGGCTCAAGGACGGCTGCATTGCTGGCGCGATCCTCGGGCAGACGACGCGGGAGGTGTGCGCTCATCTCGGCGTCGGTGACCTGGCCCGCCGGCGGGACCGCTTCATGGTCGACGCTCGTGGAATGCTCCCGGGCGACGACGTCGCCGTGGTCGACGAGGCCGATGACCTCGATCCGTTCTGGGAGGTGACTGGGCTGATGATCGAGGCGATCGACGCCAAGGCGCTGCACGTCTTCGATGCTTGGATGCTTGGCGAGCTCGCCCGGATCGCTGCCGAGCTCGATGTGGCCGGTCGTCGTGGCCGGTCGGGCCTGACGACTCCGGCCGTCGTCGATGAGCTTGCTGCGACAGTGCACCTCTCGGCTCGCGCCATTCGCCGTCG
>JBBSJW010000177.1:0-2818 GCA_038256885.1 Propionibacteriales bacterium | reverse complement strand
GGGATCAGGCACAGACATCACGGGGCCTCCAGCTCCATCGACGAGCAGCCACAACGGCTGATCGAAATGTTCTGGAAGATCACGTGCATAACAAGCAGATCCGGTAACTCGGAATCGCGCCTACCGGCGGCGCTATGACGTTCCTCCCGGCGTTCACCGCAGGCCAGAGCCCGCCAGCCATGGCGTCCGGTTTAAGGACTCAAGCGATATCCAGTCGTCATGGCAGGGAGACTCTTCCGAGTGGCTGTCGACATGCAGCGAATCCTTCCAGACAGCGGCTCGCATGACGGTTTCAGTTCAGGACTCGGCGCGATCCTGGGCCTCCCTGGCCCCGGCTTCCACGCGTTTCCGGTAGGCCACCCAGTCATAGCCGTCGAAGATGTTGCCGTCGCCGGGATGCCTGCCGACTGCTCCGTCGATCATTTCCCGCACGATATCCATGTGTCCCGCGTGGCGGGCGGTCTCGTCGACCATGTGCACCATCATCTCGCCGAGTGTGACCTGCGCGTACGGCCCCGTCGGAATCTGACCCGGTGAGTCCAGGTCGAGCTCCTCGAATGTCTGCTTCGCGTGCTCCCACGTCGCGCGGTACAGCCCGATCACCCACTCCGACGTCGCCCCCGGCCGAACCCACAGGTCGTCCTGCGGGTCGGCGTTCTCGTTGGTGAGGAAGTACATCTCGCCTTCCCGTGGGAAGGGACGGCCGAACGTCGTCCCGAAGTACTCCGCCTGCAGGCTGGCCAGATGCATCGCCACCCCGAGCAGGTTGGTCGCGGTAGGCGTTATCGGCCGGCGCAGTTCGTACTCGGAGAGACCCTCGAGCTTGTGCAGGACAGCCTGGTTGAGCCGGTCGAGATGACCGACAAGGTCGGACTTCAAGTCCAGTGCTGCCATCCGGTCAGGGTAGGCGGGGAGATGTCGTCGGGCAACGAGATTGCCGACGCCTCGCGGAGCCCGGCCGCCTGCTCCATGACGGACCTGGCCCGCGGTTCACCCGCGACCGCGTTGTCCGGACATTAGCTGGCGAGGCGAGACGGAAACGTCTGCGTCATAGTGGGCGAAAGGGGCGTGGTCCTGGGCGACGCGCGGCATCCAAGACCTCACGCGAGGACCTGTGTCACCTGCCGTCGACGATGGCGGAAGCGCGTGCGCCGACGGCGCGACGGAACAGTCGCTGAACGTCGGCGATGACCCGCTCTTGGTCGTGGCCGGCGTGGAAGCACGGACCGACGTAGGCGTGCAGCAGGAACTCGACCACCGTTGCGGTGTCGAGGCCCTGCAGGTCGAACTCATCGGCCGCCGCTCCGCCGCTCAGCAGACCAGCGAGCACCTCGCGCGTCTCCATCAGCGGTTCGTCGCTCTCGGTCGGGACGGTGTGGAAGACCGCGTGGTAGAGCGACTGGTTCTCCAGCTCGAAGCCCACCCAGTGCGCCACGACCGCGTCGAGTCGCTCCGCCCATGGCAGGGCATCGTCGTGGGCGACGACTCGGGGCTGCTCCATCATCTGCCCCCAGACCTGCGCTTGGAGACCAGCGATCAGCTCGCTGCGGGACGTGAAGTGCAGATAGATCGCACCCTTGGCGACGCCGGCCTCGGCGGCGACCGCGGCGATCGACGTGCTCTCGAGGCCATCACGGATGGCCAGTGCTGCCGCCGCGTCGAGGATCTGCTTGCGCCGTACGTCCGCGGGGCGGTAGCGCGGTTCCGTGATTGCTGCCGCCGCCTCGTTCACGCCGCCGATGCTAGCGACTTGACGTGCGACTGACCAATGGTCACACTCTGACTATCAGTCACTGACCGGGAGTCATTCGAATGGAGGCCCCATGTCGTTGGTCCACCGCCTCACCGATCGGGCCCGGCTCGCGCGGCACATGGTCGGCTCGCTCAGGGACTTCTGGTCCTCCGAGCTCAACCGCGCCACGGTCGACCTGGTCGACCCACAGTCCGGCGAGGTCGTCCTCGATCTCGGCGCCGGCCTGGGGCCCGCGAGCGTCGCGGCCGCACGCCTGGTCAGACCGCGGGGTCGCGTCATCGCCGTGGATCCATCCCGGGCCATGCGAGGAGTGCTCCGGCTGCGCAGCCGCGTACGCCGCGGTCCGGGCGCGATCGAGATACGGGGCGGGACTGCGGAGTCGCTGCCTGTCGAGAGGGACTCGGTGGACGCGCTCTGGGCGGTCAACGCGACCCACCACTTCGCGGACCTGGACCGCTTCGCTGCCGAGCTGACCCGCGTGCTGCACGCCGGCGGCCGCGTCGTCCTCGTGGAAGAGGACCTCAACCACCCCGACCACCCGTTCGCCATGGTCGCGGGTGACGGGCACCACGGCCCACACGCGATCGACGTCGACGCCCTGCTCGCGCGGTTCGCCAGAGCCGGCCTTCAGGACACGTCATCGACGTACCGTCCTGTCGCCGGCACCCCCGCCACGGTGATCACCGCGCGCCAGCCGACGTGAACGCTCACGTGCCGGCGCCGGCCCTCAGTCAGTGGAGGGAGAACGGCGGATACCGGTCCGTGACGAGGAGAAATGCGTAGGCCTCGACACGAAGCCACCAGCGGCCGACGCCGACCACGAAGTCGAACAGCGCCCGCGGATACCGCCCAGTGAACAGGATCGCGAACCACGCGATGATCACCGCGAAGAAGGCGGCCAGAGACAGGACGACCAGAACCAAGAAGTGCGGGATTGCGAGGAGCCACTTCACCAGGGGCAACCAGCGCTTCAGGTCCCGCTCAACGTCCGGATAATCGAGGTCGAGGTGGACCTTCTGCTCCTCGACCGTCGAGGGGTAGTCGTCGACCAGTAGCACGAAGTAG
>JBBSJW010000176.1:0-2858 GCA_038256885.1 Propionibacteriales bacterium | reverse complement strand
GCTCGCGCACCGAGTCACTTCGGACCATCGGGTTCAGCACCAACAGGGTGATGCTCGCCATCGCCTCACTCGTCGTCGGCCTCCAACTCGCTGCGGTCTACACGCCACTCAACGACTTCCTCGACCTCGATCCCCTCGGCGCGGTCGACCTCACCATCTGTATCGGCCTCGGTCTCGCACTGCTGATCGTCCTCGAAGTCCACAAACACCTCGTCCGCACCCCTCGCACCAGCGCGAGCCCCGGAAGCCGCCGAACGTCCGATTGGAGACCCCATGAACTGCCTCAACCTGCACCGACAGCGCCCCCGTCATGACCGAACGCTCCGGCGTCGAGATCGACTACTGCCCGACCTGGCGCGGACTAGCACCCCGCTTGCGGACCTTCGGATCGCTACGTCCTGGAAGTGGCTCGACTGGCATCGATTGTCGGTCGTAGAGGCCGTGGTGCCGCAACGATCGTTGTTCGAACGGTTGGCGGTCGACGAAGTCGAGCGACGTCTGGCTGAGGTGGCGCCGAATGAATTGTTCGTCAACGGCTCGAAACATCTGTTGACGGTCATGTCGCAGCAGGTGTCAGCGTGCCCTTGCGATCCATATCGGCGCTTCGTCGCTGTCGTCGGCACTCGACAAGGTCCTGCCGGGAGCGATCGGCGCGACCATCCTGCTGCGCACGTTGCGAAATCTTTCCGTAGCAATAGAACGAATCAACCAAAAAGGAGATGTGATGGGCATCATTGATGCAATCAAAGGTCTGTTGTCGGGTGAAGGCTTGAGCGGCGTCCTGGAATCGACCGGTCTGGGAGAACACGTCGATGGTCTCCTCGGCGAGGGCACCGCGATCGCTGATGCCGTTGGTGTTGATCTTGGTCAGGCGACTGAGTCGCTCGGCCTTGACGGCGTCGCCGAGTCCCTGCCCGGAGATGGTATTCCTGGAGTCAACTGAGAATCTCGGCGGCTGACGTAGCCCCGGCTCGCGCTACGGCGGTCAGTCATCGCACCGCATGCGGTTGCCGACCGGACACCATCGGGCTACCGCGACTACGCAGCTGCCGCGTCGAACGACTCGACTTCATCCGTCATGCCCAGACTGCCGGGCTCACGCTCAAGCAGATCCGTCGGATCCTGAACATCAGCGACGGCGGCACACCACCGTGTGAGCATGTTGGCGCCTCGGTCTCCGAACGACTCGCCGAAGTCGACGCCCGGATCGCCGAGTTCCGCGCGACACGGAAACAACTCCAATGACTCGCCACCAGCGCAGGACCCCGCCGAGTGCGAAGGCTTCTGCTCGATCATCTCCTGACCGAACAGTCCGGTTCAGTGCAGGACGAAGAGACGATGCTGCCCGAATGACTGCCGACGCTCGCTTGGATCGTGGGCTGACGAATCCGGGCGCGTTCAGGCGTGTCCGTCATCGGCGGGTCGGTCCGACCTCGACGGCGACCTCCTCCGTTGGCAGTTCTCCCGGGCGACGTCGACGCAGTGCGAGCATTGCCAGGATCACCAATGCCGCGACGATCAGGGCACCGACACCCGCAACGAGGGTCCCGATGATGCCGAGCGAGGCGACCACACCGACCGCGACGAGGAACGGCCCCACGCAACACGCGGCGCAAGCGGCCGCCGCGACCCCGAGCAGTTCCCTGCGGTTCACGACGCCGTCCCGAACGTGGCCACAACGACGTCCTCGGCATCGGCGGGTACCCGGATCTCGAGCGCGAGGCCCCGCCCGTCGACTGTGATGGCGAAGGAGAAGAAGGCGCAGCATCCCTGCTCGGCGACTGCCATGCGGATCAGCTCGTCGAGCGGTGCGTCCGAGTCGAGGACCAATCTGATGCCCGTCTCGCCGGTGGGCAGCGCCTCACGATCGACGACAGACCCGAGCAGATGTCGCCAGTCGTCGGTGCGTCCTGTGATCTCGCCGGCCGGCAGTGTGCACGCGATCGCCGGATCGGCCCGCTCGCCGAGCACGATCGGAGCCGCCTCCACCGACGATTCCTGACCCCGGAGGCAGGCGCACGACTCACTGCAGGCACCGTCGACAGGATCACCACCGAGATGGGCAGCCGCGCCCGTTTGGATGTGCGCATTCGTTCTGACCCTTCGCGACAACGAGTCGCTGAGGGCAGTAGCCGGAAGGCCAACGGCTGGACCACGCCGGTGGGCAGCCGCGCCCGCAGCGCGGGCCGGTGCCCTCCCCCGGGTCAGCTCGAGACGAACAGCTCCGGCGGCGCGGTGACGCCGGCCGCCTGCATCGTCTCCGCCAGTTTCGGATCCCTCAGCATCTCTTCCATCGCAAACGCGTCACCGTCTGCGACCAGCCAGACCGAGCTGGGGTCATCGGCATCGCGGAGTACACGGACGTTCGTCAACCCCGCTGCGTCCCGACGGGGCGAGTCGCCGTCGTAGACGGGGCGCCACTTCTCGAAGTCCGCCACGGGATGGTGCAGGAACAGCTTCGCCATTTTGTCGTTCCGATCGCTCAAAGGGGGTGGGTCAGGCCTGGTAGTCGACGAGGACGCCAGGGTGAGGTCCGGCGGTCTCGCGAACATCCGAGCGTCCTCGTCTCTCTCGGCCTTGATGGGGAAGACGCCGTTGAACACTCCCGTGACCGCCTCCTCTGGCGTCGAGCTCCGAGGCGGCAGCATCTCGCAACGCGGGTTACAGCAGCGCGTCACCGAGCCCTGTCCTACGCTCGCGACCCAGAAGGACCAGGAGGGAACGCCGTGGCTGTCGCGCACGTCCGCCTCCTCGGCGCGGTGCGGTTCGTCACCGATCGAGGCGAGGTGGTCGATCTCCCGAGCGCGGCGCAGCGCCGGCTCCTCGCCGCCCTGGCACTGGCATCGGGAACCACGCAG
>JBBSJW010000175.1:0-2860 GCA_038256885.1 Propionibacteriales bacterium | reverse complement strand
CCGGAGGTGATCCACGCCCGGCTCGGTGCGTGGCTCTCGATCGAACGCGCCGGGTTGCCACCGGCGTTCGTCGCGGCGCTCAAGCACCTGGCTTCGATTCACAACCCGGTCTTCTACGAGAAGCAACGCATGCGGTTCTCGACTTGGGACACGCCCAGGTTCATCCGCGGCTACGAGGAAGACCTGCAATGGCTACGCCTTCCCCGTGGCGTGGTGGAACGGGTCGGCGAACTGATCGACGACCTTGGCGGCAGGATCGAAACGGTCGATGACCGCCCCGTTCCCGCTCCACGCGACCTGACGTTCTCCGGCAGCCTCCGTGACCAACAGGAGAAGGTGGTCGCCGCGGTGACCGACCACGACCGGGGTGTGATCGTGGCGCCGCCCGGTGCCGGCAAGACGGTGATGGCTTGCGCGGTCATCGCAGAGCGAGCGGTGTCGACGTTGGTGATCGTGGACCGCAAGGAGCTGCTGGATCAGTGGCGTGACCGGCTCGGCGCGTTTCTCGGCCTCGGCGATGACCAGATCGGGACCCTGGGCGGCGGAACCGCCGGGCCGACCGGGGTCGTGGACATCGCGATGATCCAGAGCCTCACTCGCCGCAACGATCTAACCGAGCTGTTCGCCGGCTACGGACTCGTGGTCGTCGACGAGTGTCACCATCTTCCTGCGGTGTCATTCGACAAGGTGGTCCGCCAAGCCTCGAGCCGGTACTGGCTCGGGTTGACCGCCACTCCGTACCGGCGCGACGGGCTGGAAGGGATCATTGCCTTGCAGTGCGGCCCGGTCCGATTCGAGATCGCTCCTACGGCGGTCGAGGAGGCGGCTCTGCTCCACCGTGAGGTGATCGTGCACGACACCGCGAGTCGGGTCGACGATCCGGACGCCGGAATTCAAGACGTGTTCAGGTCCCTCGTTGAGGATGACCAACGGAACGACCAGATCCGCGACGACATCCATACAGCACTCGAATCCGGCCGCACGTGTCTCGTACTCACGCAGCGGGTCGATCACATCGACCTTCTCGTCGGGCGGCTCGCCGCTCTCGGTCACGACCCACTGGTGCTGCGAGGCGGCCTTGGCAAGAAGGCACGCGCTGCCGTTGCCGCTGCGATGGATCAACATCGCAGCGGCGAGGGCATCGTCGTCATCGCGACCGGGTCCTACCTGGGCGAAGGTTTCGACTGGCCCGCACTCGACACCCTGTTCCTCGCCTTTCCGATCGCGTTCAAGGGGCGGGTCGTGCAGTACGTCGGCCGCCTCCTGCGAGCCGACGAAGGCAAGCATCGTGTCGAACTCCACGACTACGTCGATGTCGACGTTCCCGTCCTCGCGCGCATGCACGCGAAGCGTCTCCCGGCTTACAAGACCCTCGGCTTCGAGGTCCAGCAGCGGAAGTAGCCACGCCGTCACAGCGAAGAGCGGACGGGCTTCGACCCTGGGAGCTGAGCCCGGCGGACGTACCTATCGAGAAGATAGTGGCGTGGCTCGGAAACTCGAGTCGTCCCCGAACTGGAAGAAGATGTGCCCACGCAGCGTTTGGTCGACGTCGAGTTCGGCCCAGCCTCGTCCGCTGACCAGGTCGCCATCGTCAGTGCCGGCCCACGTGAAGTCCACCCGCGCTACGTCACCAGAATTGCGGTGGCGGCAGTCGAGAATTCCTCGAACGACGACGAAGCCGACTTCGCCGGTCCCGTCTGCGGCGAAATCAACGAACGGCGGGCCAACGAGGTCCAGCGCCTCTTCGTCCCAGAGTTCCATCTCGATCAGACGCCAACGCCCGACGAGCGTTCGACGCTCCACCAGCTTGACGGTAGCCATCGCCAATCCGACCGACCGGGTGTGTGCATTCTGAAGCACATGGATATAGTTGTGGAGTGCTTCCACCTCTCGATCCAGACACCGGCACGCTTCCTGTGGGAATACACGACGCAACTTGGGAAGAAGTCGTGGAGCGATTCGGGTGGACCGAGCGTCGGCGCCGACAACTCGACGGCCTGGCCGATGCCGTTGATCTGCTCGCGGCCGCCGGCTGCCAGCAGGTCTGGCTCAACGGCAGCTTCGTGACGGCGAAGGACGAACCCGGCGACTTCGACGCATGTTGGGACCCTGCTGGCGTCGACATCGACGTAGTTGACCCGATCTTCCTTGACCTTTCACCGGACGGCCGACGCCGCCAGAAGGATCGCTTCGGCGGCGACCTGTTCCCGAACATCGTCGAAGCTGGCACCGGCCTGCAGTTCGCCGACTTCTTCCAGAACCAACGCGACGGATCCCGCAAGGGCATCGTCCTGCTCCACATAGGAGGCACCCCATGATCACGAACGAAGTCCAACGCCGAAACACCGAGGCGCACCTGCGCCGTTTCGAGAAGGCACTCGCCAACCTCGAAGACAAGGCGGGCGACGGACCGACGAAACTCGCCCAGCTCGAGATCGACGCCGTCCGAGCCCAGGCATCAGACCTCCGCGCAGAACTCGACGAGTACGACCGCCTCCGGTCCGGCGAAGTGAGCACCATCGATGCGCCGACGCTCGCCGAGTTGTCGACGCTACTCATCAAGGCCCGGATCGCCCGCGGCTGGACCCAACGCCAGCTCGGTGACGCCCTCGGCGTGGCCGAACAGCAAGTCCAGCGGTACGAGGCCACCGAATACCGTTCGGCCAGCCTGGCGCGGATCTGCGACATCGCCGCCGCACTCGGAATGAACGTGACCGAGCGGGCCGAGTTGGGTGGCCCCAGCGCGGCCTGAGCGGAGAGTCGGACTCATCGCGCGAATTTCGCGCGGCCGCAGCCGTCCGGGCTCGTTCGCTCACGTCCAGATATCAGCGCTGATGCGAAGATTCGTTGTTACCCCGTG
>JBBSJW010000174.1:0-2867 GCA_038256885.1 Propionibacteriales bacterium | reverse complement strand
TCGCCGAGGTCGTCCTCATCGAGGATCTCCGGGTGCAACGCCTCGTCGAGGACCTCTTGCTGCTCGCCCGAGCCGACGAGCGCACGCTGGCCCTGAACCGCCAACCACTCGATCTCGACGACCTGGTCTTCGAAGAGGCGGCCCGGCTCCGGGCGAACTCGTCGCTGCACGTGGACGTCTCGGGTGTCTCCGCTGGTCGGGTCGACGGTGACCCGGCGCAGCTTCGGCGGGTGCTGCGCAACCTGAGTGACAACGCTGGCCGCCACGCCCGATCCGCCATCGGCCTCTCCTTGACCGACGACGGCGCACACGTCTTCCTCACCGTCGAGGATGACGGGCAGGGGATCGAGCCAGGCGAACGTGAGCGCGACTTCGAGCGCTTCGTCCGGCTCGACGAAGCACCCGCTCACGACGACGGTGGCAGCGGGCTCGGCCTGGCGATCGTGTCCGAGATCGCCACTGCGCATCGGGGAACCGTCCGAGCAGACGACAGCGCACTGGGCGGCGCAAGGTTCGTCGTCACGCTCCCCACCTCCCGCGACGCTGTCCGGGCGTGATCGCTCCTGCGGCGGCGACGCGAGCCCAGACATCTGTGACCTTCCTCCCACTTTTCTGAAGAGCGGTTCAGGGCGGTTCAGGGTCACTTCAGTGGGGGTTCGTGATGATCACTGCATCAAGAGGCGAGGTCATCCGGACCGAACCCAGCGATGAAGGGAAGCCATCACATGTCCATCAAGGATCGTTCCAAGCGAGTCATCGTGGCCGGTGCCGCCGCCGTCGGTCTGACGCTCGGCGTCGCGACGCTGGCCGGTGCTGCGACGACACCCGATCAGGCGGCGCCCCAGGGCGCCGAGCGGGACCAGCAGCAGGAGCCCACCCTGAACGGGTCGGTCCAGGCCCCCGACGACGAGTCGCTCTCGGAGGCCGAAGAGGCCAAGAGCCTCGAAGGCATGGCCAAGGTCTCGGCCGCAGACGCCGAGGAGGCGGCACTCACGGCGGTGCCGGGAGGCACCGTGACGGGCTCCGAGCTGGAGAACGAGAACGGCTCGGTGGTCT
The DNA here is from genome assembly GCA_038256885.1 of Propionibacteriales bacterium. Lineage (GTDB taxonomy): Bacteria > Actinomycetota > Actinomycetes > Propionibacteriales > Nocardioidaceae > Aeromicrobium. The sequence goes on along the minus strand of JBBSJW010000174.1, from coordinate 1,811 downwards.
ACGAGGTCGAGGTGACCGACCCCGCTGGCCAGGCCATCGAGGTCAAGGTCGACGCCGGCAACGCTCAGGTCCTGGCCCAGGAGACCGAGGAGGGCGACGAAGCCGAGGGTTCGGAGTCCGAGGAGGACGAGGGCCCGGAGTCCGAGGAAGGCGACGAGGCCGAGGGTGACGAGGGTTCGGAGTCCGAGGAGGACGAGGCCAACGAGGGCCCGGAGGGTGACGAGGCCGCGGAGGTGACGCCAGCCGGTTGAGCCACGCACGCACCAGGAGTCCCTAACCGAAGCGCCGGGACCATGTCTCGGCGCTTCGGCGCGTTCGACCGCGTGGCACCTGCCGGTCCCACACGTGCACCCCAGTCGCCGGCGCGCCGAGACCGAGGCAGCTCGCCCTCGAGGTTCAGTCACGGTGTGCCATCGGAGCGGATGATCAACCCCGGCCACGAGCTCTTCCTCGCTGACGGAGGTTGCGTCCTCGACGGCTCGGTTGTCAGGTTCGTTCAGGTTCGTTCAGCGTGGGCTCAGGGAGGCCATGTGACGATGCACGAGTACCCCGCCGTTGAACGAGGAGATCTCCCATGTCAAGAACTGGACGCATCATCGCAGGCGGCGCCGTCGCCGTAGGGCTCACGCTCGGCGTGGCCGCCATCGCGTCTGCCGGCATGAGTTCGGAGCCCGACACGTCCGGCGAGTCCGAGACGGACGACCTCCAGGAGCCGAAGCTGGACGGGTCCGTCAAGGCTCCAGCCGAGGTCGAAGGCCAGTCCGAGGCCGACGAGGCGAAGGCACTGGAGTCCATGGAGGTCATCACCCGCGAGGAGGCCGTCGCAGCTGCGACCGCAGCGGTGGCGGGCACGCCGGGTGAGGCCGAGCTCGAGAACGAGAACGGCGTCGTCGTCTACGAGGTCGAGGTCATCGGCGACGACGGCACCGAGACCGAGGTCAAGGTCGACGCTGGGGACGGAGCTGTCCTCGATACCGAGGTCGAAGATGCTGACGAGGCCGAAGAGGAGGACGAATCAGAGGAGGAGGACGAGTCGGACGACGAGGGCGTCGAGGACGATGAGGAGACCGACGACGCCGCTCAGGGTTGATCACTGGCTTCGTCGTCTGAGTGATCGAGCCTCGAAACGGCTCGCACACCATGACCGGTGAGGATCGCTGCGTCGGACGCCTCTGCGGGCCGGTCACAGCGGTCCTGCGCGTCCAAGAGGTCCAGATCGCTCGCCGCAAGCGAACAGTCGTGCAGGCATCGGCCGGGGTCACCATCGTCGTGCTCGTCACCCATCACGCTCGGGACCTGGATCGGTTGGTCACAGAGCTGGCAGTGGATCGAGTCGCACCGGCGCCTCGACGTCGGCGCGCCAAAGGCCACCGAGCCCTATCCCGAGGCGCTCGGTGAGCCCCTTGCGCGCCTCGTCCCGGCAGGCGACGTCGGGACCGGCGGGGCTGAGGCGTACGCGACTGCGGCGGCGATGGACGTGTTGGAGCGGTCACGTGAGCTCGACGCGCTGCTGCTCCTCGGCGACAACCTGTACCCCGCGGGTGATCCCGGTCAGGTGCAGGCGAAGGTGTATGACCCGTTCGGACCGGTCCTCGATGGCCCAACCGAGCTCGTGGCGGCGCTGGGGAACCACGACGTGCGGACGGCCGGCGGCGACCCGACGGTGGCCGCCGTCAGCAGCGAAGTCGTGCCGAGGCCGTGAGCGCCCGGTTGGCTGTGCGGGCGGTGGCGTGATGGCCAAACCCTCCCGCCGGACCGACCAGCTTCCCGTCCTGCTCGACGTCCAGGGTGTCGCCACCCACCTCAACATC
>JBBSJW010000173.1:0-2877 GCA_038256885.1 Propionibacteriales bacterium | reverse complement strand
GAGCGTCGTCATCAGCTTCATGCTCTTGTTCCTGACGAACTTCATCATCACGGCGATCTACTTCCAGGTCGTCCCGCAGAAGGGCGGCTGATGGCCACCGTCGGCACCCCGCTGCCGCCGCGCCTCGCGCGTCCGGCCCGGATCGTCAAGGGCGTCATCCGCCGCCCGGCCTCGGCGTTGGACGACCTCGGTGCACAGCTGTCCTTCTACGCCCGATCGCTGGGGTGGACCTACCGCGTGCTGCTCCGCTACAAGAAGGAGGTCGTCCGCCTGCTCGGCGAGGTCGCCCTCGGCTCGGGCGGGCTCGCGCTCGTCGGCGGCACCGTCGGCGTCATCGCCTTCCTCACCTTCTTCACCGGCACCGAGGTCGGCCTTCAGGGCTACGCCTCCCTCAACCAGCTCGGGATCGCGAACTTCACCGCCTTCATCTCCGCGTACTTCAACACCCGGGAGATCGCACCCCTGGTCACCGGGCTGGCCCTGTCCGCCACCGTGGGCGCCGGCTTCACCGCACAGCTCGGCGCCATGCGGGTGAGCGAGGAGGTCGACGCGCTGGAAGTGATGGGCGTGCCGTCGCTGCCGTTCCTGGTCACCACGCGCATGATCGCGGGCTTCATCGCCGTGACGCCGCTCTACGTCATCGGACTGCTCTCGTCCTACTTCGCCGCCCGCACCATCACCACCGGCTTCTACGGCCAGAGCAGCGGCACCTACGACCAGTACTTCAACCAGTACCTGCCGCCGGTGGACGTGCTCTACAGCTTCCTCAAGGTGCTCATCTTCGCAGTGATCATCATCCTGATCCACTGCTACTACGGCTACTACGCCAGCGGTGGCCCCGCCGGTGTGGGGGTTGCCGTCGGCCGCGCCGTGCGCACCGCCATCGTGGCGATCAACGTCGTCGACTTCTTCCTGTCCCTGGCCATCTGGGGCGCCACCACCACCGTGCGAATAGCCGGCTGATGGGCGCCCTCGTGAAGAAGCGGCTGTCCGGCCTGCTCTTCCTCTCCGTGATCGGCGGCCTGGTGTGGCTGTCGGTGCTGCTCTACCAGAAGGCGTTCACCCCTGTCATCGACGTGACACTGCAGGCGAGCAAGGCGGGCAACCAGCTCTCCGCACCCGCCGACGTGAAGCTGCGCGGGCTGATCGTGGGCGAGGTTCGCGAGGTGACCTCGACGGGCGACGGCGCTGAGCTCGAGCTGGCGATGGACCCTGACCAGATCGAGCTGATCCCCGCCAACGTCGTCGCCCGGCTGCTGCCCAAGACCCTGTTCGGGGAGAAGTACGTCGACCTGTCGATCCCGGAGACGCCGTCGCCCGAGCACCTCGAGCAAGGCGACGTCATCCCGCAGGACCGCAGTTCAACTGCTCGGGAGACCGAAGAGGCGCTGAACGACCTGCTCCCGCTGCTGGAAGCGCTGAAGCCGCAGCAGCTCAGCACGACGTTGAACGCCCTGTCGACCGCGCTACGTGGCCGTGGAGAGCTGCTGGGCCAGAACCTCGAGCTCGTCGACGGCTACCTGCGCGAGTTCAACCCCGAGATCGAAGCGCTGGGAGAGAACTTCCGCGGGCTCGCCGACTTCGCCGACAACGTCGAGGCCAGCCGGCCGGACCTGCTGGCCCTCCTCGACAACTTCTCAGCGATCAGCGGCAACCTCGTCGACCAGGAGCAGGAGCTGAGCACGTTCCTGACGTCGACGACGACGTTCGCCGACGAGACCGCTTCGTTCCTGCGGGAGAACGAGAGCCGCCTGGTGCGCCTGGCCGCCGACAGCCTGGCTCCACTTTCCTTGTACGCCAAGTACTCCCCGGAGTTCCCGTGCCTGGCCCAGGGCCTCGACAGATTCGACGAGATCGTCACGGAGACGTTCGGGGGGCTGCAGCCCGGCCTGCACATCACGCTCGAGCTCACCGGCTCGCAAGGGGCCTACCTGCCCGAGAGCGACGAGCCGGCCTATACGGACAGGCGGGGTCCGTCGTGCTTCGACCTGCCGAACCCGAAGGGACAGGCGGGGGACGTGAACTTCCAGGACGGCTACCGTGACGACGGTCCCCCGGACAGCACGCAGGGGATCGCCGCCTCGGCGTCGAAGGATCCCGCCATGGCGCTGGCCACGCCGGCCGGCCAGCGGGCGGTGATGGACACCGTGCTCAGCCCGGTGCTGGGGGTCCCGCCGGACGAGGTGCCGGACCTCGCCTACCTGTTGTTCGGCCCTATGGCACGTGGAACGGAGGTGGGGTTGTCGTGAAGACCTCGACCGACCTGGTGAAGCTCATCGTGTTCATGGTCGTGACGTCGTTCCTGACGTTCACGCTCGCCTCGACCATCGGCAACATCGGCTTCGGTGGGCGGACGTCCTACAAGGCCGTCTTCGGCGACGCCACCGGCCTGCTGCCCGGCAACGAGATCCGGGTCGCCGGGGTTCGGGTCGGCCAGGTCAACGAGGTCGCTCTGAACGACCGTTCACTGGCGCTGGTGACCTTCTCCCTCGACGACGGCCGCACCATCCCGCAGAGCGCGGTCGCCCGACTCCGCTACCGCAACATCGTGGGCGAGCGTTACGTCGCCATCACGGAGGGGCCGGGCAGCCCGGAGCCCTTGAAGGAGGGGGCCACCCTCCCGCTGGCGCAGACGCGGAACGCGCTGGACCTGACGGTGCTGTTCAACGGCTTCCGCCCGCTGTTCCAGGCCCTCGAACCCGAGTCGGTGAACCAGGCGGCCTTCGAGCTGATCCAGACCCTGCAGGGCGAGGGCGGCACGATCGAGAGCCTGATGGCCCGCACCGCTTCCCTGACCAACACGCTCGCCGACCGGGACGAGGTCATCGGTCGGGTGCTCGTCAACCTGGAGACGGTCCTGGAGACCGTGGACGAGCG
>JBBSJW010000172.1:0-2907 GCA_038256885.1 Propionibacteriales bacterium | reverse complement strand
CGGGCGGCCTGCTGCATGTTGTGGGTGACGATCACGATCGTGTACTCGGTCTTGAGGTCGTGGATCAGGTCCTCGATGGCCGAGGTCGAGATCGGGTCGAGGGCCGAGCACGGCTCGTCCATCAGCAGGACCTGCGGCTCCACAGCGATCGCGCGGGCGATGCAGAGGCGCTGCTGCTGCCCACCCGAGAGGCCCATGCCGGGCTTGCCGAGGCGGTCCTTGACCTCGTTCCAGAGGTTGGCGCCCTTGAGCGAGCGCTCGACGATCTCGTCGGCCTCGCCCCTCTTCATCTTCTTGGCGTTGAGGCGGTTGCCGGCGAGGACGTTCTCATAGATCGACATCGTCGGGAACGGGTTGGGACGCTGGAAGACCATGCCGATCTGGCGGCGTACGGCGACCGGGTCGACCGCGCTCTCGTAGAGCGACTGGCCGTCCACCATCACCTTGCCCTCGACGCGCGCACCGGGGATCACTTCGTGCATGCGGTTGAGGGAGCGCAGCATGGTCGACTTGCCGCATCCGGACGGGCCGATGAAGGCCGTCACCGACCTCGCCTTGATGGTCATGTTGACGCCTTCGACCGCGAGGAAGTCCCCGTAGTAGATGTCGAGGTCGGAGACGTCGATGCTCTTGGCCATGTGTGGGTTCCTAGCTCCTTCAGCGACCGGTCTTGGGCGCAAAGATCTTGCCGATGACACGTGCCACGATGTTCAGCAGCAGCACGATGATGACGAGGACGAGGGCTGTTCCCCAGGCGAGCTCGAAGTCGGCTGCCGTGCCCTTCTGGAACTGCGAGTAGATGAACACCGGCAGCGTGGTCATGAACCCCTCGAACGGGTTCACGTTGGTGCGGGTGGTGAGTCCGGCGATCAGCAGCAGCGGGGCGGTCTCGCCGATGATGCGCGCTGTCGCCAGGGTCACCCCGGTGATGATTCCACCCAGTGACGTGCGGAGCACCACCTTGGTGATGGTGCGCCACTTCGGCGTCCCCAGGGCGTACGCCGCCTCCCGGAGGTCGTCGGGCACGAGCCGCAGCATCTCCTCCGTCGAGCGCACGACGATCGGGATCATCAGCAGCGACAGCGCGACCGCGCCACCGATCCCGGCTCGATAGCCGGCGCCGAAGAACGCGGTGAACATCGAGAACGCGAAGAGGCCGGCCACGATCGACGGAATGCCGGTCATGACGTCGACGAGGAAGGTGATGCCCCGAGCCAGGCGGTTGCCCTTGCCGTACTCGACCAGGTAGATCGCTGCGAAGATCCCGATCGGGACCGAGATGACCACCGCGCACAGGGTGATGACGAGCGTGCCGATGATCGCGTGGTAGATGCCGATCGGCTGGTCGAGGCTCGTCCTGAAGGCCGAGTAGCTCAAGAACGTGCTGCTGAGGGCGGGCACGCCCTTGGAGACCACCGTCCACAGCAGGGACACGAGAGGCACGAGGGCGATGCCGAACGCGGTCCACACCAGCGCCGTCACCATCCGGTCGGTCGCCGAGCGCCGGGTCTCGACGACCGCCGACCAGATGGTCAGCCCGGCGATGAAGAAGATCACCGCGACGACGACCCAGGCGACGACGCCCCAGCCGAGCAGCAGCGGGAAGAGGCCCGCAGCGGCGATGGCGACGACACCGACGAGGAACTCGGCTCCGCGAGGCAGATGACCGTGCGTCAGCGGGATGCTCGAGACCGACACGGGGGTGGGGGTCAGCGTGGTGCTCATCGCGCCATCTTTCGGTCGTTGCCCGCCACGATCCAGCGAGCGGCGAAGTTGACCAGGAAGGTCACGAGGAAGAGCACGAGGCCCGTTGCGATCAGCACGTGCAGCGTGCCGGGGGTGTTCTCCTTGTACTGCGAAGCGATGTTGGCCGCGATGCTCGTGGGGTTGGAGCTCGTGATCAGGTTGAAGCTGATGCCGCCACCGCCGGAGAGCACCATGGCGACCGCCAACGTTTCGCCCAGCGCGCGGCCCAGGCCCAGCATCACGGCCGAGACCATCCCGGACTTGGCGTAGGGGAAGACCGCGATACGGATCATCTCCCAGCGGGTCGCCCCCAGTGCGAGCGCCGCCTCCTCATGGAGCACTGGCGTCTGGGTGAAGACCTCACGCGAGATGGCGGTCACGATGGGAAGGATCATGATGGCCAGCACCAGGCCAGCCGTCAGGATGGTCGTGCCGACCGGGTTGACCGGGCCTGCGAAGAAGGGCAGCCACCCGAGGTTCGAGTTCAGCCACTCATAGATCGGCACCATCTTCGGGGCGAAGAGGTTGATCCCCCAGAGCCCGAAGACGACGGAGGGCACTGCAGCCAGCAGGTCGATCACGTAGGCCACCGGACCGGCGATCCACTTCGGTGCGTAGTGGCTGACGACGAGGGCGATGCCGAAGGCGAGCGGGACCGCCACGATCAGCGCAATGATGGCCACCAGCACGGTGCCGAAGAGCAGTTGGTCGATGTAGCCCCAGAAGCTCCCCGCACCCTTGTAGAACTGCTCGTCCTGGAAGAAGCCCGGGATGCCCTCGATCGCGAGGAAGATGAAGACACCCGCCAGCGTCGCCATGATGACGAGCCCTGCTGCCCGGGAGATGCCCGAGAAGATCCGGTCACCGGTCTGGGTCGGGGCTGAACCCCTCGGCGGGGCTTTCACGGTGGAAGACAAAACTCGGTTCCCTCGGCTAGTCAGTTCTGTTGCACGCGTGCGGCGAGCCGATCGGCTCGCCGCACGCGTCACATCCGGTGGCTCACGCCACCATCATCCTCAACCAGCAGAGATTGCGGAAACGATGTCCTGGGCACGGGTGGCCGTCTCGGCGTCCAGCGGTGCGGAACCAGCGTTCTCGGCAGCAGCAGCCTGGCCCTCGTCGGACACGACGTACTCCATGAAGGCCTTGACGAGGTCAGCG
>JBBSJW010000171.1:0-2937 GCA_038256885.1 Propionibacteriales bacterium | reverse complement strand
GAGGTCATCCAGCAGATGGCCGGCCTCCTCGTCGATCTCGTCAAGCTCACCCCGACCGGCTTCCAAGCCCTGGCCGAGCAGGACCCCGACTCGGCGCTCCAGCTACTGGCCGAGGCGAACGACCACCTCGAGCCGATCATCCAACGCAACGAGGCGTCAGCTCCGTCCTCGACCATCGGATCGCAGCAAGACTTCGACCGGCTCGAGCGTGTCGACCCCAGCGAACTGCTCGGTGGGCAGGCTGATGACTGAGCTGTTCGAGTGGTCAGTGGTCGTCGATGGCCAGGAGATCGAGGTCCTCGCCGAGCGCAGACAGATCGGCGATGTCATCTATCTCGATGACATCGCGGTGTACCCGGCGTCGGGCGCGTCGGTGAAGGTTGGGGCGGCGGCCGTCCTCCGAGCCGCACGACGAGAACTGCCGAATCAGTTCAGGGGCAGCGGAGCCTCTTCCCTGGTCATTCGCGGAACGCGGGTCACCGGAGCCAATCCCGGTCGTACAGTGGAGATCGCGATCTCTCTCACAGAGGAGGAGGAGACGAATGAGCAGGACAGCTGATGCGAGCCGCCGGGCCGGCGATCTGCTCACCGATCTCCATCTCTGGGACACCGTTCTCGAGCAGCTCCGCAAGGAGGGCTTCTCACAAACGCAGTCGATCAAGGCAACCGTCGAGCGGCTCGGCGTGCCGTTGGCCGAGGCGAAGCAGATCGTGCATCTCAGCAAGGCCTGGGCCGACGTGCGCCCGGAGAACGACCGCTTTCACCAGGCACTCGATGAGACGGCAAGCTCCGGTCGCTGAGATCCAGCGTCGGACGGATCGCTCAGTTTTCGATTGATATCGATCGAAAGCAAGCGATGGAGTCCTCTGGTGGAGCCCACGTTGCCTCCGCAGACTGATGCTCGTCTGAGCTGTTGACCTGGCACGATGCGCAGCGTGGGGATGACGCGCCGAGCGGCGCTGTTCTCGTTCGCTGGTGTCGTCGTGATCGGGCTCTTGGTCGCCGGCAATGTGGGGCGGTCGCTGCGCGCCGGCCTGACGCTCGACCGTGCATCGTACGAGAGGGGTGAGCCCGTCGCGTTCACACTGACCGTGTGCTCGAACAGCGTGCTCCCGATGAGATCCGACGACGGCAAGCCGTCGTGGCGCATCCTGGACTCGGCGGGCGAGGTAGTGGCTGACAGCAGCCACTACCTCTTCACCCTGGAACTGAAAGATCTGACCTGGGGGCCTCGATCCTGCCGGACGGGTGTGGGCGAGACCTGGGACCAGCGCGTGTGGAACCAACCGACGGCGTTCCCGGACGATCTTGAGATCGGTGGCGTTCCAGTCCGCGGCGATGCGGTCGAGCCCGGCGCGTACCGGCTCGAGGTGCAGTGGGGGTGGCTGGATCCCGTGACGACGACCGTCGAGATCCGACCCTGACTGCCGTGCGACGTCAGCGTCGGCCGGGTTGACACTGGTTGGCCTTCCAGCTCCGGTGCCGGATGGCGGCCTTGCGGCAGGTCTTGGCGAGTTTCTTGTCCGGCAGGTGGCGGCCGAGGGTGTCGAGGATCTCGATCGTCTCGGGTTGGTCGTGGCGCCACAGGTCCTCGAGCAGGTCCCCGTGTGCCTGTTCGACGGCCTGGGTGAAGAGGTCGCACAAGACCGGTGGGTCGTCGAGGGTGGTGGCCAGGATGTCGACGAGGGGACTGATGTCGAAGAACGAACCCAGCTCGTCGAGGGTGGCGAGCTCGTGGTCGAGCAAGAACGCCGTGGCGTGGCCGGCGCAGGGCGAGTCGAGCATCTGGCGCACCGCGGGTTCGACATCGGCCACCGGTTCGAGCAGGTCGAGGAGCGTCATGACGGTCAAACGCTGCTCGGGGAGCTGGGCCTCCATGGCGAAGGCCACGAGCGCGCCGGCGCGCTGCGAGGTGGGATCGCCCGGACGCCACCGAGCCAGGAGCGTGTCGAGGTCCCCGGCCTCGGTGAGGGCCACGTTGACGAGGTCTTCGGCCTCGGCGGTCGAGAGGTCTGCGATTGTGGGGAAGTCGTAGCCGGCATCGCGGATGTGGTCGACCATGGTGTGCCGGCCGAGCGGGGTGAGCCGGAACCATCCGCCCTGCTCGTAGGACGTGCCGTACGGGCCGTTGACCTCGACCCGTTCCTGCCAGTCGATGAGGCCGGCGAAGACCAGCACGGTCAGCAGCTCGGACACCTCGCTGGACACGGCATCGCGTAGCAAGTCGTCGGTCGCCCAGAGCCGGGGCCGGCTGCGCAGCGCGTCGTCGACGACGTTGACGGCCTGGTCGACCGTCATCTCGACGTCGACTTCGACGCCGGCGCCCAGTCCCATGGACAGCCAGTGCGGGATGCCGTCCTCGAGCATGAGGGCGAGCTGGAAGTACAGCTCCGACCGTGCTCGTGACGACGTCGGACCGATCGCCAGGAGCGCGTCGGTGACGGCTCGGGCCCGGTCGGCAATCGGAGCCGGTCCCCATGTCGGGCGAGCCTTGACCTTGGTCTTGAGCAACTCGAGCGCGCCGGCCTCGATGGCCACGTCGAACACGAGAGTGAGCTGGACGAGATCGGTGGAGGTTCGAACCGTCTCGGTCTCATCGCTCCAGGGCGGACGCCGCTCCCATTCGTCGTCGGTGCCGAGTCGCGCGACGAGTTCCTCGGCATCCGCGAGCCGCAGGTTGCCGGCCTGGGTGAGCGCGATGCCCTTCGGGCCGACGTAGTCGACAAGGGCCTCGACCATGGCGAGCAGCCGGGACTGCGAGACGCTGGCGAGCAGCTCGTCCTCGGTCGGTGGGATGTCCACGACCGGGATGCGGACCCGCTGCGACTGCGGCAACCCACCCGGCAGCATCCGGTCGGTGATCGCCTTGCGATCGTCGAAGGGCAAGGCGTTGAACGCGTCCATCCGTTCCTGCATCAGGGCCTGGAACGAGGGGTC
>JBBSJW010000170.1:0-2961 GCA_038256885.1 Propionibacteriales bacterium | reverse complement strand
GAGCATCGGGTGGGCGTCGATCTCATCTTCGGCGAGCGCCCAGACGCAAAAGCGAAACAGGCCGCGGTAGCGGGTCTTGACTGTCGACGGCTCGTTGACGGTATTGAGGTCGGCCAACCAGTCAGCGATACGGCGGCGGGTCAGGTTGTCGAGTGTGGGGGAGAGGTCACTGGCTTCGAGCCACCGGGAGAAGAACTCGACCGATTGGCCGTATAGGCGGATCGTGCCGGGAGATTTGCGCTCAGCGCGTAGGTGGCGGGCGAAGCTCTGACCTAGATCCCGCAAACTCGCTGATTCCATACGTGCAGAATATCAGGAGAGTAAGCGCTATGCTTGCGACACCACACGTCAATAGCGGTTAGTTTTCACTGGAATCAGAGCGTGCCCGGCTGGGCTGCACGCGCTTGGGCTCGCCGGGCATCTTCGGATACTCCGGGGGATAGGGCATCTCGGTTGGATCGGCATCCCACCACTGCAGGAGCGTGTCGAGCGAGTGTTCGACATCGTCGATCTCGGCCCAGGCGTCTCCGTCTGCCGCGAGCTTCGCCGGCACTGTGTGGAGCGTGAATTCCTGCGGACCCGTCAGCCCGGCCAGCTCTTCCCAAGTCACCGGGGTCGAGACGGACGCGCCCGGCGTCGGGCGAAGGCTGTAGGCCGATGCGATCGTACGGTCGCGGCAGTTCTGGTTGAAGTCGACGAACACGTTGTCGCCGCGCTCTTCCTTCCACCACTTGGTGGTGACGCCATCCGTCCGCTTCTCGAGCTCACGTGCAAAAGCGATCGCGGCATGCCGAACCTCGGTGAACGTCCACTTCGGTGCGACCCGGGCGTAGACGTGGATACCGCGCTTGCCGCTGGTCTTCGCGAAGGCGCGTATGCCCGCCTCAGCGAACAGCTCTCGAGCGACGTCGGCGATGCGTACTGCATCGCCAAATGTCGCCTTGCCGAACGGATCGAGATCGATGCGGAGCTCATCGGGCCGGTCGTTGTCGGTACGACGCGTGGGCCACGGGTGGAACGTGATGGCTCCCATGTGCGCCGCCCAGGCCGCGACGGCGATCTCGGTCATACAGATCTCGTCGGCTGGCCGGCCGGACGGGAACAGGATGCGGGTGCTCTCGACGTACGGGGGAGCACCTCGCATCATCCGCTTTTGGTAGAACGCGTCACCGTGACTATCGGCACGCGTCGACATGACCATGCCTTCGCGTACACCTTTGGGCCAACGCTCCAGAGCGACCGGACGGTTCTGGAGGGCGCGCATCAGCCCGTCGGCGACCGCGACGTAGTACTCGGCAACCATCACCTTGGTGACTTCAGCGGAGAAGTCCGTGGCCTCGTAGATCACGCGCGTCGGGCTGGAAACGCGTACGGAGCGCCCCCCAGCGTCGATCTCGACCGCATCAGATGCCATGGCCTCACTCTAGGGGCGCTCCGTACGCCAAGGCCGCCTGCGCTGGGTAAGGCTCACCTTTGTTGAAAGCCCTTGGTGAATAAAGGCACACTTGTCTTGTGAAATACACCGGGCTGGATGACGCGTCGTTGGTTGACGACGCTCCGACCCGTGAGCGTGTGGCCAACACGATCCTTGAGCACGGGCCGTCCACAGCGGCCGATCTGGCTCTTGAGTTGCACCTGACGCCTGCCGCGATTCGCCGGCACCTCGACCAGCTGCTGGCCGATGGCGTGCTGATGACTCGCGATCAGCGTGTTGTTGGGCAGCGTGGCCGAGGACGTCCCGCGAAGGTCTACGTGATCACCGATTCCGGTCGCGATCACTTCAAGCACTCGTACGATCAGCTTGCAGCCGGTGCCCTGCGCTATCTCAAGGAAACCGGGGGAGACGACGCCGTCATGGCTTTCGCCCGCCACCGGTTGACCGAGAGCGAAGAGCGCTACCGACCGCTGCTGGCCAGTGCCAAGCCTGAGGATCGCGTGGAGGTGCTCGCCAAGGCGCTCAGCGAGGACGGCTACGCAGCGTCCGTCGGCAGCACGCCTGCCGGTACCCAGATGTGCCAGAACCACTGCCCGGTCGCCCATGTGGCCGAGGAGTTCCCACAGATGTGTGAAGCCGAGACCGAGATGTTCGCTCGTCTCCTCGGAACGCACGTACAACGACTTGCGACGATCGCCCACGGCGACGGCGTCTGTACGACCCATTTGCCCCACACAACCGCAGAGAGGTTGCCCTCATGACGACCACGTCAGAGACACCCAACGCCGTAGAAGAAGCCAACCCAGGCCTCAAGGACGTCGGACGATACGAGTTCGGCTGGTCCGACAAGAACGATGTCGGCGCCACCTCCCAGCGTGGGCTCAGCGAAGACGTCGTACGCAACATCTCGGCGCTCAAGAGCGAGCCCGAGTGGATGCTCGACCTCCGACTGAAGGGCCTGAAGCTCTTCGGTCGCAAGCCCATGCCGACGTGGGGCTCCGACCTCAGCGGCATCGACTTCGACAACATCAAGTACTTCGTCCGCTCGACCGAGAAGGTCGCTGCGACCTGGGACGACCTGCCCGACGACATCAAGAACACGTACGACCGCCTGGGAATCCCCGAGGCCGAGAAGCAACGCCTGGTCTCCGGTGTTGCAGCTCAGTACGAGTCCGAGGTCGTCTACCACTCGATCCGTGAGGACCTCGAGGAGCAGGGCGTCCTCTTCCTCGACACCGACACGGCTCTCAAGGAGCACCCCGAGCTGTTCAAGGAGTACTTCGCGACGATCATCCCGGTCGGCGACAACAAGTTCTCCGCACTCAACTCGGCCGTCTGGTCCGGTGGCTCGTTCATCTACGTGCCCAAGGGCGTCCACGTCGACATCCCGCTGCAGGCCTACTTCCGGATCACCCCCGAGAACATGGGCCAGTTCGAGCGGACGCTGATCATCGCCGACGAGGGCTCGTACGTGCACTACGTCGAGGGCTGCACCGCGCCGATCTACAAGAGCGACTCGCTGCACT
>JBBSJW010000169.1:0-2973 GCA_038256885.1 Propionibacteriales bacterium | reverse complement strand
GGGCCCTGATGATGGACCCGTCGGTGCTGCTGCTCGACGAGCCGTCCGCCGGCCTCTCCCCTGTCCGCCAGGACGAGACGTTCCTGCGCGTGCACCAGATCAACCGCGCCGGAGTCTCGGTCATCATGGTCGAGCAGAACGCACGACGCTGCCTCCAGATCTGCGACCGGGCCTACGTGCTCGACCAGGGCAAGGACGCCTACACGGGAACCGGGCGTGAGCTGCTGAAGGACCCGAAGGTGACCGAGCTGTACCTGGGTACCCTCGCGGCCGACGTCGACGCCGACAAGAAGGCACGCGGGGTCTGAGTCGCTCCTGACGCCTCGAAGGCCCCACGACCGAGTCTCGGTCGTGGGGCCTTTTCTGTGGGCTCAGGCGGGCACGGAGCAGTGCGCTCTGCGCACGACAGAGGGGCCCGACCTATTCGGCCGGGCCCCTCCGGGGTTCATGCGTGGTGCTGGTGCGAATTACTCCGCGAGGCTACCGAACTCGGCGTTCAGCGGCACGTAGCGGTTGTCCGCTCCGTACTGGTAGATACCGACATACGCCTCGGTCGGGTCGCCGTTGTCATCGAAGGTGATCGGTCCCGAAGGGCCGTCGTAGTCGATGTCTTCGCCGTCCCCGATGAGTACGAGGCAGTCCGCGAACGTCTCGCACTTCTCGCCACCCTCGGAAACCGACTTGAGGTTGTCGCGGATCGTGGTCGGGTCGTCGCTGCCTCCCTGTGCCGCGGCAAGCGCGGCGAGGATGACGGCGTCGTAGGACTCGGCCGAGTAGCTGAAGTCGGTCAGCGCCGGGTCGATCTCGAGCAGACGCTCGCGGAACTCGTCGGTGGCGAAGTTACCCGGAAGGGTTCCCTTAGCGCCATCGAGGGTTCCCTCGGGGAACTCGTAGCTGTTCGAGAGGTTTCCGTCGACGAAGTAGACCTTGTCCGACGCGAAGCCCTGCGTGTTCACGAGCTCGGGGATGATCGAGGCGGTCTCGGCGAAGGCGATGACGGCAACCGCGTCTGGGCCGCTCGCGAGCACCTCGTCGACGATCGACGTGAACTGCGTATCACCGGTGTTGTAGGGAACCGACGCGGTCACCTCACCTCCGGCGTTCTCGATGGCGATCGTGGCGTTCTCTTCGAGACCGGTTCCGTACGGGTCGTTGATGTAGATGATGCCGACCTTCTCGGCACCGTCACCGACCATGAGGTTTCCGAGCACGCGGCCCTGGAGCACGTCGCTCGGGGCGGTACGCCAGTACCATCCGTCGTCGTCGTACTCGGAGAAGTCGGGCGAGGTGTTCGCCGGCGAGATCTGCACGACGCCCGCTGCGATGAGCTGGTCGACGAACGTGAACGAGACGCCGGACGACGCGGCGCCGACGACGATGTCCGCGGCGGCGTCGACGAGCTCGCCGGCAGACTGGGTTGCAATGTCGGTGTCGCCGTCACCGGAGTCCTTGTGGATGACCTCCACATCGAACTCGAAGTCTGATTCGCCGATCTCGGCTGCGGCGAGGTCGACCCCGGCGAACTCGGGCGGGCCGAGGAACGCGAGGTTACCGGTCTGCGGAAGAATCGTTCCGACCGTCAGTACGCCGTCAGCGGCGCGACCGGAGGTTGCGGGACCGTCGCCCTCACTGTCTTCGGCGGGCGTGCTGGCACAGGATGCCAGCAGCAGGATGCTCGCGGAAGCCACCGCGAGTGCCTTGATGCCCGTCGCGAAGGCGTTCGAGCGGGAAGGATGTGAGCCCTTCAGGAATGCGCTCATTGTGCTCCTTGATGTTGTGATTGCAGGCATAGAAATACCACGCCTGTTCTTTGAAGGTATAGAGGCGCGCGCGCGGGCACAATACAACGGCGTTACAGGCGTGTAACGCGACTAAATCGTTACATTTCATCATTCGGATGATCAACCGCGGCGGTACTCGGTTGTCCACACCGTGAAACTCGGCATTTTCGTGCGTCGTCAGGTGAGCAGGGGAACGTTGCGCCTGACAGCCCTGCCGCTCCGGATCATGTCGAAGGTCAGCACCGCCAGGGCAACCCAGACGAGCCCGAATCCGACCCAGCGCTCCGGCGGCATCGCCTCGCGGAGCACGAACGCCCCAAACGCGAACTGGATCAGAGGGGCGAGGTACTGGATCAGGCCGAGCGAGATGAGCGGAAGCCGCCGGGCCGCGCCGGCGAACAGCAGCAGCGGAACGGCCGTAATGACCCCGGAGCCGACGATGAGGATCGTGTGCGCCACGCTGACGGTGCCGATCGTGAGCCCCGTGGTCGCGGCGACGAGCGCGAGCTGGAGGATGGCGACGGGTGCGAGCCACGCCGTCTCGAGGGTGAGCCCGCTGACAGCATCCACCCGGGGGCCGACACGCTTCTTGATGAGGCCATAGAAGCCGAACGAAAAGGCGAGCGCGAGCGAAATCCAGGGAAACTCGCCGTACCCGATCGCGAGCACGAGCACCGCGACGAAGCTGATGCTGACCGCGACCCACTGCAGGGGCCGCAGCCGCTCGCGCAGCACGAAAACCCCGAGCAGAACCGTGACGATCGGGTTGATGAAGTACCCCAGCGCACCCGCGAGCACGCGGTCGGTGAGCACTGCGAAGATGTACACCTGCCAGTTGACATAGATGAACGCGCCCGCGAGCGCCATCGTGAACAGAAGTCGCGGCGTGCGCACGATCAGCGCGACGGCAGTCCATCGCCTCGTCGCGCTGAGGAGGACAGCGCAGAAGACAAGCGAGAACAGGATGCGCCCGGCGACGATCTCGAACGGGCCGGTCGGGGCGAGCAGCAGGAAGTAGACCGGGAGCAGACCCCACAGCCCGTAGGCGGAGACCGCCTGGATGAATCCGGCCCGGCGCGTGGCCGCGATCGACTCCATCGGGGACTTGGGATTCGCGGCAACCGGCACTCCAGAAATGCTACCCCGGGTACGACGAAGGCCCGCCCGGCGAACCGGACGGGCCTTGCGCAGC
>JBBSJW010000168.1:0-2980 GCA_038256885.1 Propionibacteriales bacterium | reverse complement strand
TCGCCGAGCAGGTCACAGCTGGTCTTGAGGGGCTCGAGGTGCCGCTGCGCGTCGCGGTCATGGGCTGCGTCGTCAACGGCCCGGGCGAGGCCCGCGAGGCCGACCTCGGGGTCGCTTCCGGCAACGGAAAAGGTCAGATCTTCGTCAAGGGAGAGGTCATCAAGACTGTTCCCGAGTCCAAGATCGTCGAGACGTTGATCGAAGAGGCCATGCGTCTCGCCGAGGACATGGAGCCTGTCGAAGGCGCTGGCGCAGCCGTCACCGTGAGCTGAGACCCTCCGACAAGTAGGCTGAAGTGACTTCACTCCCGGAGGCAGCCGTGCTCGAGACCACAACGCAAGTACGCGCGTTGTCGGCCGCCGACGTGCCTGCGCTTCGTGAGCTCCTCGACCAGGATCCGCTGGTCAACCTGTTCGTACGCGGGCGTGTTGATGCCAGTCGTTTGCAGACTCGATGGCTGGGCGGTGAGATCTGGGGCTACTTCGAGGGCGATGAGCTCGTCTCGGCCTGCCACGCCGGCGCCAACATCGTCCCGGTCCAGGCCACGCCGAGGGCGATCGAGGCTTTTGCCGATCGCGCGCTCCGCGAGAACCTGCGACCCTCGTCGATCGTCGGACCTCGTGCCGCCGTTGAGCCGATGTGGGAGATCCTCGAACCCCACTGGGGCCCAGCCCGTTCACCGCGCCTCGACCAGCCCTTCATGGTGCTCGAGCACGATCCGGACATTCGGCCTGATCCACGCGTACGACCGGTCGCGATCGACGAGTTCGACCTGGTCTATCCGTCCTGCGTCGCGATGTTCACCGAGGAAGTCGGTGTCGACCCCGAGCTCGGCAACCGCAACGGCTACCGGGCCCGCGTTGCCCAGCTCATCACGCAAGGTTGGGCGTTCGCGATCATCGAGGACGGCGACGTGCTGTTCAAGACCGAGGTCGGCGCGGCAACCGCGTACGCCTGCCAGCTCCAAGGCGTCTATGTGCGCCCTGACCTGCGCGGACAGGGCATCGCAGCTGCGGCTGTCGCGGCTGTCGTGGAGCAGGTCCGTGCGTCCGTGGCGCCGTCGGTGACGCTCTATGTCAACGGCCACAACACCCCGGCTCGGCGCGCATACGAGCGCGTCGGCTTCAAGCACACCGAGACGTTCGCCTCGATCCTTTTCTGATCTGGCCTAGGGTCGTGCCATGAGCCGCGACGTCAAAGCACTTGCCATCGGATTCGCCGCATCAGGTGTTCTTCACCTGGTGAAGCCGGAGCCGTATGTCGCGATCGTCCCCAAGCCCCTCCCGTACAAGAAGGAGCTCGTGCTCGGCTCAGGCGTTCTCGAGATCGCCCTCGGCGCGTTGATGCTGCATCCGCGTACTCGCCGACTGGGTGGCCGCGTTTCCGTGGGCCTGCTTACGGCCGTGTTCCCAGCCAATGTCCAGATGGCCATGGACGTCGTACGAAACGAGAAGGCACCCACGTGGGGCAAGGCCGCTGCGATCGGCCGACTGCCACTGCAGCTCCCCATGATTCGCATTGCTCAGAAGGCTGCACGCGGCTGACTCCGGACACCACCCGGGCCGATAGGCTCCCCACATGCGTATGTCCCGGATGTTCCTGCGAACCCTGCGAGACGATCCGGCCGACGCCGAGGTCCCGAGCCACAGACTGCTGGTACGCGCCGGATACGTACGCCGTGTCGCTCCCGGCATCTACTCCTGGCTGCCCTTGGGCCTGAAGGTGCTGGCCAAGGTCGAGCGCATCATCCGCGAGGAGATGGAGTCGATCGGCTCCCAAGAGGTGCGCTTCCCGGCTCTGCTGCCGCGCGAACCGTACGAGGTCTCCGGCCGATGGACCGACTACGGCCCCAACGTGTTCCGCCTCAAGGACCGCAAGGGCAACGACATGATGCTCGGTCCGACCCACGAGGAGTTCTTCACGCTGCTGGTCAAGGATCTCTACTCGTCCTACAAGGACCTGCCGCTCAGCCTTTATCAGATCCAGACGAAGTACCGCGACGAAGCGCGCCGTCGTGCCGGCATCCTGCGCGGCCGCGAGTTCATCATGAAGGACTCCTACTCATTCGACGTCGACGACGCCGGTCTCGAGGCCTCCTATCAGGCGCACCGCGAGGCATACGTGCGGATCTTCGAGCGCCTCGGCTTCGAATACGTCATCGTCAAGGCCACGTCAGGCGCCATGGGCGGCTCGGCTAGCGAGGAGTTCCTTGCGGTCTCCGAGACCGGTGAGGACACCTTCGTACGCTCGCCCGGCGGCTATGCCGCCAACGTCGAAGCCGTCACCACAATCACGCCCCAGCCATTGGATTGGGCTGACGTGCCCCCATCGAAAGCGCTGGAGACTCCAGAGACTCCAACCATCGAAAGTCTTGTGTCGCACCTCAATGAGAAGTTCCCCCGCGAAGACCGCCCGTGGGCGGCAGGGGACACCCTCAAGAACGTGCTCGTGATCCTCCGGCACCCGGACGGCACACGTGAGCCGGTCGCCATCGGTGTCCCCGGCGACCGTGAGGTCGACGCCAAGCGCCTCGAAGCGCAGGTCGCTCCAGCCGAGATCGAAGCTTTCGAGGACAAGGACTTCAAGGCCAATCCCGGGCTGGTCAAGGGCTACATCGGACCGGAGGCGCTCGGCTCCGAGAGCAGCACCGGCATCCGCTACCTGCTCGACCCACGCGTCGTCGACGGCACCCGCTGGGTCACCGGCGCCAACGTCCAGGGTTCGCACGTCATCGACCTCGTGGCAGGCCGCGACTTCACCGCCGACGGCACGATCGAGGCCGCAGAGGTGAGTGCCGGCGATGAGGCTCCCGACGGCTCGGGTCCGCTCGAGCTCGCCCGGGGCATCGAGATGGGTCACATCTTCCAGCTCGGTCGCCTGTATGCCGAGGCGCTCGGTCTCAAGGTGCTCGACGAGAACGGCAAGCTCGTCACAGTCACGATGGGCTCGTACGGCGTGGGCGTCTCTCGCGCTGTCGCGG
>JBBSJW010000167.1:0-3026 GCA_038256885.1 Propionibacteriales bacterium | reverse complement strand
GACCCGCCCGGACTCGCCGTCGCCGTGGCGGCGACGCATGGCCGGGTCCGTGCCGCACTGGCGCTCGCCGCAGAACTCGGCGATGTCGAGTTGGACATCACCGAATCGGAGATCTCCGACGATCCGCTGGTTGCCACATATCACCTCGCATCTCTCGCACCGATCGGGCCTGCAGACCGGTTCCGGTTGCTTGCCGCGAGCGGACCCATGGCTCGACTCGACGTGCTGGACGATGTCCTCGACGATGTCGAGGCAATGCTCAAGTTCCGACTGAGTTGACCTGAGTTGACCTGAGTTGACCTCGACGACCTCTCAGCGACCGATTCGGCCCGGTTTGCAGAGACATTGGTTTGAACGCCGTGTCGACCTGATAGAAACGAGCTCGTGCCAGACAGGATCGACGCGACGAAGCCGCCCCGCAAACAGGACGACGCATCGCTCGGTGAAGTCATCGAGTTCGTCAAGGCCTATGCCAAGCAGGAGACCATCGGACCGCTGAAGGGCGCTGGTTCCTGGCTGGCCTTCGGTGCTGCTGGCGCCTTGGCGCTGGGCCTGGGCTTGCTGTTGATGATGCTCGGTGTGCTCCGGCTCTTCCAGGCCGAGATCGACTGGGCCGCCGGCGGGTCGTGGTCATGGTCGGCGTACGCATTCGCGTTCTTGATCACCGTGGCGCTGCTCGGCCTCACGATGATGCGGATCAAGAAGTCCTACCTGAACAAAGAACCCCTCCCGAACAAGAAGAAGTAGGAGCCGTCCTCATGGCAAAGAAGTCTCCCATCGACACTCCTGAGACGATCACCGCCGACGATCTGCGCAGCAAGCTGCAGGGTCTGCAGGGCGATGTTCAGGGCAAGGTCGACGACAAGAAGACCACGATCGCCAGCGTCGCCGGTGGCGGCGCGATGGTCCTGATGATCCTGTTCTTCCTGCTGGGCAAGCGTGCCGGTAAGAAGAAGAGCGCGATCATCGAGATCCGCCGCGTCTGATGGTGTGTCGCTGATGGCCCTGTTGCCACGCGCTCTGCGCCCGTCGGTGATCATCCGTCGCAAGGCGATCTGGTCGGGCTTGCTCGGCCCGAGCCGCATGTGGAAGGTCATTGCGGCCTTGGTCTTCGGGCAGGGCACGATCAAGAAGTTCTTCGGCAAGAGCCCGGAGAAGATCACGACGCAGAAGATCGGTCTCAACTCCTTCGTCAACGTGATCAACGCGAAGCCGATGACGAAGAAGCAGCAGAAGCAGGCCGGTATCACCAAGGCGGACATCAAGGCCCAAGCCAGTTCCGATGTCGCAGCCGCATGGGCGCGCAAGGCTGCCGCGAAGCCGAAGCGCAAGGTCGTCCGCCGCGCCGAGAAGACCGCAGCCATGGCCGCAGCCGATCGCCGTGTCGCTGCCAAGAAAGCGGCCAAGCGAGCGTCATGACCACCGCCGCTGTCGCACAGAGAGTTCATGTCCGGTGAAGGTGCTCCTGCGGAACCCCAAGCGTGAGATCGACGTCGCCGGGGGTCGGAGTGTGCACCGCCTGCTCGACGACCTCGAACTGAGCCGTGAGGCCCACCTCATCATCTGCAACGGCACCCTCGTTCCCGGCGACACCCGGCTCCGCGACGACGACGTCGTCGAGATCCGGCCCGTCATCTCGGGCGGATGACCCGTCAACCCAGCCGCTGCCGCTCGTGCAAGGCGCCCGCAGTGATCGACCTGCCGCGTCACAACGCCAACTTCTGCGCGGAGCACCTGATCCAACTCTGCACTCGTCAGATGATCAAGGCGATCGACGACTGGGAGATGTTCGCACCCGGGGACCGGCTCCTCGTCGCAGTCAGCGGCGGCAAGGACTCCCTGGCTGTCTGGGACATGTTGATCGAGGCCGGCTACCAGGCCGACGGTCTGTACGTCGGGCTCGGCATCGGGGAGTACTCCGAGGACAGTGGGGGCTACGTCCGCCGGTTCGCCGCGGAACGCGGACTGCACCTCATCACTGTCGACCTGCGCGAAGACTACGGCTATGACGTGCCGACGGCGTCGCTCGCGACCAAACGTGTGCCCTGCTCGGCGTGCGGACTCTCGAAGCGCCACCTGTTCGACAAGGCTGCCCTCGATGGCGGCTATGACGCCGTGGTGACCGGCCACAATCTCGATGACGAAGCTGCCGTCCTGTTCGGCAACACGCTGCGATGGGAGATCGACTACCTCGCCCGCCAACTCCCGGTGCTCGAAGCCCGTAACGGTTTCCCCAAGAAGTGCAAGCCACTCGTCCGGCTCACCGAGCGCGAGATGGCGGCGTACTGCCTCGTGCGCGGTATCGACTACGTCGTCGAAGAGTGCCCGATCGCCGCCGGCAATCGGCACCTCGGTTACAAGGAGGCCCTCAATGCGATCGAGCAGCAGTCACCTGGCTCGAAGTCGGCGTTCTACCTCAACTTCCTGTCGAAGATGTCGCCGCTGCTGGCCGGCCAGACCGCTGCCTCGCGCGGCGAGGTGGACGAATGCACGCAGTGCGGCGCGCCCACGACGGGAGATGTGTGTGCTTTCTGCCGATTGGTCGAGAAGTCGGGTACACATGAGCCCGTTCCCGTCGAGATGGTGCTCACGAAGCGCCGCCGACGACACTGACACCCTGAACTCACCACATCCTTCCCGACGAGATTGATTGCGTACCCGATGACTGGAATCTTCGCTGCCGGCGAAAAAGCACTGTTGCTCGACAGCAAGAAGCGCCGCTACCTGATCGACCTCGCCGATGACGGTGAGTTCCACAGCCACAACGGCTTCGTCGCCCACAGTCAGATCATCGGTCAGCCCGAGGGCCTGTTCCTGAACTCGACGAAGGGTGCCGAGTACATCGTCATCCGGCCGACCCTCGAGGACTTCGTCGTCGAGATGCCCCGCGGTGCACAGGTCATCTACCCGAAGGACCTCGGTCCGATCTGCATGCTCGCCGACATCGGGCCCGGCGTGCGTGTCTTCGAGAGCGGCATCGGTTCCGGCGCGCTGTCGATGACCATGTTGCGCTACGGCGCCCACAT
>JBBSJW010000166.1:0-3101 GCA_038256885.1 Propionibacteriales bacterium | reverse complement strand
TGCCGCAGGCGGGATCGCAGAACCGCATGTCCGGCCCCGGCTGCATCACATCGACCATCGCCGAGATCAGCGCTCGCGGCGTGAAGTACTCGCCGGCGCCGGACTTGGAGTCGGCGGCGTTCTACTCCAGCAGCCCCTCGTACGCGTCGCCCTTCACATCGGCGTCCAGGGTCATCCACTGCTCGTTGCCGATCAGGTCCTTGATGAGCCGTTCGAGCTTGGCCGGATCCTGGATGCGGTTCTGCGCCTTGCGGAACACGACGCCCAACATGTCGTCGCCCCGACCCAGCCGGTTTAGGATGGCGATGTAGTGGGCTTCGAGCGCCTCGCCCTTCAAGCCGAGCAGCGACGGCCAGTCGAGTCCCTGCGGCACGATCCGGTCGAAGCCATACTGATGCTGCTCGTCTGCCATTTTAAGGAAGAGCAGGTAGGTGAGCTGCTCGACGTAGTCGCCATACGAGAGGCCGTCGTCCCGCAGGATGTTGCAGTAGTTCCAGAGCTTGTCGACGATCGCCTTGGCGTCGTTCACGATCCCGCTTCCAACAGCTCGTCGAGAATGGCCAGAAGCGGCGCCGTGCGCTCGGTGGCCACTTCCCAGACGAGCCGGTCGTCTATGGCCGCATACCCATGGATCAGCAGGTTCCTGAAGGCGACGATCCGAGGAAGGTCCGGTACGCCTGCGGCCAGGTCCGGGGCATGTCGGGCGAGTTGGCTCAGCGCCTCACCGACGATCTCGAACTGCCGCTCAACGGCTGACCGAAGCAGTGCGTCGGCCTCGTAGTCCGCCCATGACCGGCCGGCCACGAACTCGACAACGAGAGCGACGGCACGACGAGCGTCCCAGAGGTACGCCCGAGGATCACGCGGCATACAGCTCCTGCCTGGTGTGCTCCACCATCGCTGCGAAGTACGGGTTGTCCAGAGCGGACGGGTCGACGAGGTCGACCGGACGACCGAAAAGCGCTTCGAGACCTTCCTTCAGATCGAAGAACGCATCGAACCGGCTGGTTCCCGCCGGGGGCTCCAGCTCGACGAGGAAGTCGATGTCGCTACGAGTCGGGTCGAACTCGCCGCTGGTCGCCGACCCGAACACGTCCAGCCGCCGGACGCCGAAACGCCGGCACAGCTCGACCATCTCATCACGGTGCTCCCTGAGTTCAGCGATCACGACGGCCTGCGGTTACGGTCAGACGGTTCATCCTCGCAGGATGGCCCGAGAGCTTGACGGCGACGCTGCCCGCGTTTGGGTGCGCCGCTCGGGGTAGCCGCCAGCCGCTGATGTCGGATCCGTTCGAGCAAGACAGAGGCAGGCTCGTCCACCGGGTCCTGCGGGATGAGCTTGCCGGACAACCCCGCCCTGAGGATAGAGCGGCGCATGCCGGTCGCGCGACGCTTGGCAAGCTCCATTTCGATCTCGAGCCGCCCGATTGCATGGAGGGCTCCCTCGATTTCGTCCGCGAGCACCCTTTGGCGATCGGCGCCTGGAACACGAATGCGTAACCCTCGCACCTTGGCCTGCGAAATGTTCCTCATCGAATCGCTGGTGCCCGTAGCCAGCGCTGACATCTGCGATCGTACCTGCCTCGATCCCAGGGCGAACCGAAGCCAGCGGCGCTCCACCCCATGCCTCGTCAGCAACCGCATGCTCTTGTCGCTCAGGAGCAAGCGCCGTCGGCACGCGCCGACGAGGACCGTTGCACCGACGTACTCACTCGTGTTCGCTCGCGATAGCAGCAGATCGCCGGCGCGAATCTCGTATCGGGGGTCGGGGGGCCTCCCGGCGGGGATGGCCTTGTTCTCATTCTCATCGAACTCGCCCCAAGTCATGGCACTTACTTTTATGACGCCCCACTCGGCTGCGTGCGCTGGCCTTCCCGGGGTCTTGAAGGACTTGCCTGCCTCGATGTCGACGAGGAGATCGTCCAGCGCGACCTCCTCGCCCTCGGCTTGTGCGCGTGAGAGAAGGGCCTGATAGAGAGCTCGCACCCGATGTCGCGCTGATTCGACCGCCGCCTCGGCGGCGTCCAGGCGGGAGAGGTGCTCCTCAATGGCGGCGACGATGCGCTCCTGCTCCGCCAATGGCGGCAGTGGTAGCGGAAAGGACGCAAGTCCTTGTTTGCCGAGGTGCCGAATGTTGACGCCACGTCCGGCCCGACCGAAGTCGCCAGCGAGCGCAGCCGAGCGGCAGAACCAGTAGAGGTAGGCGACAGACGGCGCGTCTGAACGGACCCGCAGCAGAGTGTTCTGGAAGCAGCAGCCCTCGAGGTGGCCCTCCCAAAGTGCCGGCTTACCGACTTCGTTTGGGCTGCCCGATGCTTCATTGAGGAGTAGGTCGCCCGCCCGGAGTTCGAAGGTGGCCACTTCGCTCGGCTCGAAGTTCATATCCTTTACGTCAGCCAAGTCGATCCCGCCCCACGTCACGTTCGCAGATCGCAGGTACGGATGCATATGAGGGCCGTTGTGGTTCTTTGGTGAACGCTGTCGGCCGAGCTGGATACTGGCAACGTTACCGATCGTCGTCCACTCCCAATTCGCAGGCAGATCGCTCATGCTGCGACTATCCCGGTGAGTTCCACGAGCAACCCGTCAAGATCTTGGCCGAACAGGTCGCGGGCGCGGCCGAGACCACCTCGCTGGCTGAAGGGTGGGTCGAGTAGCTCTCTCGAATCGATCGACAGCGACGCCGCGAGGTGGTCGCGGATGAGGCGGAGCCAGTCGAGCTGCTCCGCCGTGAATGCGCGTCCAGCGTTGTGCTGGTGCAGCAGCCACGCCTCGAAGCGTTCCTCGACCTGTTCGGGGAACGGGGCGAGCTCGCTGTCCTCACCGAGGGTGAAGCGGACAAGCGACACGATGTTGGTGAGCACCGTGCCGGCCGAGCCCCGAACTTTCGTGGCGTCGAGGGTCTCGTATGCCTCCCATAGCCGCCCTGGGGTCCAGCGGTGCGGCGGTCGGCCGATCGCTTCGGCGAGCTCCTTGACGTCTCGGTAGGTGAGGCGCTTGACGTACGGGCGGCTGTAGAGCACCTGGAGGGCGGTGATCTCGTCCTTGTGCTCATCGAGGAAAGCCCGGAACGACTCGACGGTCACGGCGGCGCGGGCCCG
>JBBSJW010000165.1:0-3146 GCA_038256885.1 Propionibacteriales bacterium | reverse complement strand
TCGATCGTCTCGTGCTCGTCGATCCAGGCGACGATCTCCTCCGCTTGCTTGGCCTCGTAGCCGAGCTTCTTGAGCGCCGCGGGGACGCCCTGGTTCACGATCTTGAGGTATCCCCCGCCGACCAGGCGCTTGTACTTGATGAGCGCGATGTCCGGCTCAACACCGGTCGTATCGCAGTCCATGAGGAACGCGATGGTGTTGTGGCTCACGAAGCCATTGGCGACGTAGGTGACGTTCGACGGCACCGAGATGTCGTAGGTCAGCTGCTCCTCGCCCAGTTCCGCGCTGGCGATGCTGTCGTAGAAGTAGCCGAGGCTCTGCTCCAGTTCTGGATCGGCCGTCCGCTCCAGCAGGGCGGTCGCCACTTTGCGCGACACGAGACCCGTCCGTGACAGCGACAGGAGCGCATTCCGACGCAAACGGTCGTTCTGCGGGTTGATCCGATCGAGCGTCACGCGCCCGATCGGCACCAGATCGTGCTTCGCGGCCTGCGGATGGTTCGAGACGGTCTTCGCGAGAGCTTCACGCTTCCGCTCGGAGATGAACCCGATCTCGGACAGGAACGTGCCGGACGTGTTTGCGTTGAGCAGGCGGAGGTAGTGGATGGGGTTCTTGCCCAGGTGGCCCCAGCCGGCCTGATCAGTCTTGCGCGTTGTCACGAAGCCGAGCGCGAGCAGCAGCGACTGGACGTCATGACTGAACTGCTCGGACACGGTCGCCCAGTACGCGTAGCCGTGATTGGTATTCCCATCGGCTTCGAATAGGCCGCGGATGAAGGCGCGGTACGAAGACGGGTCGTTGGTAAAGAGAACCGCATCGGGAATGTGGGCTTCGTAGCCCTTGCCGCGGTGCTCGCCGTTCGGCGCTCGCTTGGCGAAGCCGCAGGCCTCCCACCAGAGGGTCAGGCGCACCGAGTGGAACGCGACTTCGGTGTAGCCCTGCCTTGGCGTGAGGGCGGCCTCGAGGCCGAACAGAGTCTTGCCGAGCGAAACCAGTCGATCAGCGACGTCGGTGTCGGACGCGGTGACACAGAAGCGGAGCCCGCGCGAGTGGAGCGAGCCATCGCCCATGAAGTAGCCGACCAGCTCCGCCAGATCAGCGTTCATGTAGCGCGGAACGAAGGTGAGGTGGTCTGAGGTCCAGTACGCCTCGGCCAAGGGGGGCAGTGAAACCTCTCGTGCCTCCCCGACCATGCCGCCGAGCATCAGCGGGACGCGATCGTCCTGCCTCAGGTCGGCGAATCGCCGCCACTGCCAGGTGCCATCTGCGTCTAGGACGCGGATGCGGTGAGTTGGCGTGCCCTTGATCTGGTAGCCGCGCTTGGTCTTGATCGTCACCACGGGCTCGGCCCCATTGACGAAGAACTTTGTCGCCTGCTGCGGGCCGTCGTCGGTGGCGACCTTCATCTCGAGGTCTTGCCACTTCTGGCCGTCCGGATTCCCCAAGCTGCGGAGACGGACGACGCCACGATCGGTGGTGACCAAGCTGTCGCCGGTCAGGCAGCCTGTCGGAGCTAGGACCGAAACCTGTCCGTTTCGGAAGCCGGTCTTCTCGCCAAGGGCGACGACCTCGTCCCAAGTCGTGAGCGCCGAGTCGACAAGGTCAGTCGGGACGAGATTGCGGTCGATGCGATACGCCGCGTCGCGGTGCATGTTCATGACATTCATGAACGGCTCCCGGTTGCGCTCGTAGCCGGCGAACGGGCCACCCTGATCGCGGCTGATCCGCGCTGACTGAAGCTCGGATTCGCCCTGCATGATGGCCGTGATGGCCGCCGCATACGCGCGACCGTCGTCAGAGTCGTACGCCAGGCCCCGGTTCATGAGGAGGGCGCCAAGATTCGCGTAGCCGATCCCCAGCGGCCGGTAGTCGCGGCTATTCGCGCCGATCCTCTCGGTCGGGTAGCTGGCGTTGTCGACCAGGATCTCCTGCGCCGTCAGAACGATGCGTACGGCGTGCTTGAACGTCTCAATGTCGAACTCGCCGTCATCCTTGACGAACTTCATGAGGTTGAGGCTCGCAAGATTGCAGGCCGTATCGTCCAAGTAGACGAACTCGGAACATGGGTTACTTGCATTGATCCGGGCCGTGTTCGCGGAGGTGTGCCAGCGGTTGATGTTGTCGTCGTATTGCATGCCGGGATCGCCACACACCCAGGCAGCTTCGGCCATCTTGTTGAGGAGGTGCCGGGCCTTCACGGTCTCGAGCGTCTCGCCGGTGGTGACTGCCTTGAGACCCCAGTCCGCATCGGCCTCGACGGCGCGCATGAAGTCGTCAGAGGCGCGGACGGAGTTGTTGGAGTTCTGGAAGAAGACCGATGCATACGCCTCGCCGCCATTGAAGTTCCCGTCGTAGCCGGCATCGATCAGCGCCCAGGCCTTCTTCTCTTCGGTCAGCTTGCAGTCGATGAACTCCTCGACGTCAGGGTGGTCTGCGTTGAGGATCACCATCTTCGCGGCGCGTCGGGTCTTGCCACCTGACTTGATGACGCCGGCAAAGGCGTCGAAACCCTTCATGAAGCTCACCGGGCCGGACGCCTCGCCGCCGCCGCGCAGGGTTTCTTTCGAGCTGCGGATGGTCGACAGGTTGGTGCCGGTGCCCGAGCCGAACTTGAAGAGCATGCCCTCGGTCTTGGCCAAGGTCAGGATGCTCTCCATGGTGTCGTCCACGGAGTTGATGAAGCAGGCGGAGCACTGCGGGTGCGCGTCGATGCCCACGTTGAACCAGACGGGGCTGTTGAAGCTGGCGCGCTGCTTGAGGAGGATGTCCTTCAGCTCGTTGCGGAAGGCATCGGCGTCCTCATCGGTCGCGAAGTAGGCGTCCTTGACTCCCCAGTCGGCGATCGTGTCCGCGACGCGGTCGATCATCTGCTTGACGCTTCGTTCCCTGGTGGGGGTGCCGAGGTGGCCGCGGAAGTACTTGCTGGCGACGACGTTGGTGGCCAGGGCGGACCAGCTCTTCGGGAACTCGAGGTCCTTCTGCTCGAAGACGGTCTTGCCGTGCTCGTTCGTAATGGCGGAGTCGCGGAGGTCCCACTCGACGGTGTCGTACGGGTGGACGTCCGGGCGGGTGAACCGCCGCTCGATGCTCAGTCCCTGCCAGGCCGGCTTGGCGCCGGGGGCGAGCTGGTGGTAGCCGGTGGAGCT
>JBBSJW010000164.1:0-3179 GCA_038256885.1 Propionibacteriales bacterium | reverse complement strand
GGCAAGTATCGTGATGGGCGATTCGACGCGCGCTTGGTGACAGCGGCAGCCGAACTCATTCAGCAGCAGTGGCAGCCGCAACCGAGCCCGACGTGGGTCACGGCTCTACCGTCCATCAAGCGTCCAGGACTGCTTGGCTCGTTTGGCTCAGAATTAGCACACCGTCTCCGGCTCCCGTTCGAGGAAGTCATCGGCGCGTTGGATGGTCCAGACCAGAAGCTCATGGAGAACAGTGCGCAGCAGCTTCGCAATGTGGCCCGAAAGCTTGAGATCGTCGCCCCTGTTCCCCAAGGGCCGGTGCTATTGGTCGACGACATCGTCGACTCGCGCTGGACGCTCACGTACGCCGGGTGGCTCCTCCGACAGTATGGCGCCGGGGAGGTTCACCCATTCGCTCTCGCCGTTGCATCCGCCCGTGGTGACACATGACCTCCGCCGCTCTCGCTGACCTCGACCGGCAAGCACTCATCCTGTTGTGCGCACCCACCTCGCTCGGAGGGGCCGCTGCACCTGCCTTCGGGCCGGCCGCATGGCACGACTTTGAACAGTTACTTGCGGAGCGGCAGTTCGCTCCAGGGCAGCTTCTCGGCATGTCCGAGGAGGCGCTGAGAGGAGATCTCGACCTCACCGCCGACCAGGCCAACCGGGTATCTAGGTTGTTGGGTCGCGGCGGCCCCGTGGCGATCGAGATCGAACGACTGGCGAGCCGCGGAATCTGGATGGCCGCCCTGGGCGACGAGGACTATCCGCCGCGACTGGTCGCCACCTTGGGTGATAAGGCACCGCCGCTTCTCTTCGGAGTAGGGAGAGCCGCGGTGGCCGCACAGGAGAGCCTGGCCATCGTTGGCTCGCGGGACGCGGATGATGATGCAATCTCGTATACGGAAGTTGTGGCGGCATCGGCTGTTAAGGGCGGCCTGACCATCAGCTCTGGAGCGGCCCGAGGAGTCGATGCCGCAGCGATGACATCGGCACTTGAGCATGGTGGGTGCGCCGTGGGTGTCGTCGCGGATGGCCTGGAAAAGCGCATTCGGGAACCCCAAGTTCGAGCTTGGCTAGCCGATGAGCAGCTCTGCCTTCTCTCGCCCTACGGGTCGAACACGGGTTTCTCTGTCGGCGCTGCCATGGGTCGAAACAAGCTGATCTACGGATTGAGCGCTTTCGCGCTCGTCGTCAGCGCCACACCCGCAAAGGGCGGTACATGGGCTGGTGCGACTGAAGCCCTGAAGAACGATTGGACAACGCTCCTCGTTCGTCAGGTCTCAGGCAGTCAATCGGCATCAGAGCGGCTGATCGCCCTGGGGGCCAAGCCCTTCTCGGCGTCGGTGCCGGAGACCATTACGGTCGATTTTCTGGCGGAATCGGCGGTGGCGCCTGGCCCCGGTCTCGAGTCTGCCGAGCAGACCGCCGGTGACGATGTCGCGGTGCAGGTGCAGGGGACGCTCTTCGGCAAAGCCGAGCCGCTTGTGACAGCCAACACCGCGACGCGGAAGCGCCAGCGATCGACCAAGCAGCGGGCGGGCTAAGTGGGGAATTGACACCTGACGCGCTGAGTGTGTATTTAGGGCCACGGCAGCGGCACTCGCGAGGGGCAGCTCCATCGATCCGGTCCCCATCACAGAAGGGCGTCAGCCCGCCGTCATCGATCGCCCAGGTCGATCCGCTCCATCATGCCGTCGAGGGCCTCGACAGCGTGGTCGTAATCGCTCGTGCGTGTACTGTCCGCGAATGCCATGAACTCCACGTCGTCGGGAAGCTCCACCACGTACTGGAGCAGTCGATCGTCTTCGCCCATCGTCGTGTCCGACTCGGTCCCACGCCACTCGACGCGGCGGCCCTCGAAGCCGTCGATGGTCACGTCGTCTTCGCTGGCGATCTCGCCGGAGACTCCCACCATGCCCGGCGGTGGTACCAGCCGAAGGTAGACCTCAGCGCCGGATGCCGGCTGGTTGGAATTACGGGCGTCGGTGGCATCAAACCCACCGGCCGCGAACATCCAGCACGCCGGCACCGCGTCGCCTGACGAATGAGTGAAGGCGGTGTTGGTCCACCACGACTCGGGGAACTCCACGGTCCAGCCCTCGTCGGCGTTCGTGCAGGTGTCCGTCTCGGAGAACGGATCGCGGTCGGCTGTCGGGGTCGCGGTCGGCTCCGGGGTCGCGGTCGGCTCCGGGGTCGCGGTCGGCTCCGGGGTCGCGGTCGGCGTTGCCTCAGTCTCAGGTGATGGCGTCGTGGGCGAGCTGACGTCCGCGGTAGGCGACGGTGTCGTCGGTGCACTCGTCGGGTCTTCTTCCACCGCCGGCGAGCTGCAAGCGGACACGGCCAGCACCAGGGTCGCGGCGATGGCATAGGTGTCCCGCTGGCGGGCGCGGACCAGCATGGTGGTCGCCCCGATCAAGGCGACGGTGAATAGGGCGACCACGGCAATCACGACGACGTGCGCCGCGAAAGCGTCTTGGGCGGAAACCGGTACTGCCAGTAGATACAGCATCACGATCGCCGCAGGTAACGTGAGCGGTCGGCTCATCAAGTTCTCCTGCTGCGTTGTGTATGTTGTCCCCACGCCCGCGAGATGTGTGCCAGCATCGCCCTGGTGAAATACACACTCACTCGACGGTTGACCACGCGAGCGACGTCTCAAGTCGCTCGCCGCTAGATGTGGTTCTCGCCGGCAGTCAAGCGGTCAAGCCTAATGACGGCCAGTCGTAGGGCGTCACGATGCCCAGCAGCTCGCCGCTCTCGAGCGCGCTATCGGCGACGAGCACCGCTGCCAACGGACGCCCCTGGGCCGTTCTCTCGGTGAACAGCTTCGCCACGTCCGTCGCCCGCTCGCCGGGCCTGACGACATGGAAGTTGTCCGGCTCCTCCGCATACGCCATGACTTCGCGGACGGGCGCGCGTTCATCCACCTCGAGACCCAGGGCCCCGCGTCCCGCCATCCATCGCGCGATCGCCTCGGTGGTGAGCAGCCCAGTCCATCGTCCGCCCTCACGGACGGGCATCTGCGAGAAGTTGCCCTCGTAGAGCCGATGCGCCGCGGGACTGATCGCGTCGTCGGCCTCGCACCAGGCCACCGGTCCCGAGACGACATCGCCGATGCGCCGGCTGCCGGCCCCGGCATCGACCACGTCGGCGTCTTCGAGCGCTGCGATGAGCTCCGCTGGGCTCAGGTCGAGGGC
>JBBSJW010000163.1:0-3189 GCA_038256885.1 Propionibacteriales bacterium | reverse complement strand
AGTACGAGCGGTGCTGCGACGACGAGGTTGCGGATGGTGCGGTTCATGATTTCTCCTGTGGGTTTTGGTGGAAGTTCTTCAGTTGGTCTGTGGTGTTGCTTGTAGGTAGGAGCCACAGACCCCACAAGTCCTTACAACTTTCTCGGAACTCTTCTGACTACCGCTCTGACCTGCAGCGATGACGGAGGTGTGACCCATGTCGCAAGCCGTTCTGCTTGCATTTGCTAACTATTGCAAGCACACTTGAGACATGGCCAAGTTGAGCATGCAGAAGACCGTCGAGGGACTCGGCGACTACCTGCGTGAGCAGCGGGGTCAGGCACAGATGTCGCTTCGACAGCTGGCCGAGCTCACGGATGTTTCCAATCCCTACCTCAGCCAGATCGAACGAGGTCTGCGTCGACCGTCGGCAGAGGTTCTGCAGCAAATTGCCAAGGCGCTGCGTATTTCGGCTGAGTCGCTCTATGTTCGAGCCGGCATCCTCGATGCCGACGAGAGCGGAGCGCGGATGGTTGAGGACGCGATAGCCCTCGACTCCCGTCTCACCGAGCGTCAGAAGACGGCACTGCTCGACATCTACCGATCCTTCGTCGGAACCGATGAAGCCACTGACAACCAATTGGTCGCAACCGTGACCGAAGCAAACCAGGAGACAACATGACTATCAATGACACGATCAACGCACAGGTCAAGTCCATCGTCGAAGACTTCAAGGCTCTCCCCGAGACGCTCAAGAAGATCGACGTTGCGGACCTCCAGAAGCAGGCTCAGGACCTCGCGCAGGTTGCGCTCGGCACTGCGACTGCCGCGTACGCCGACTTCGTCAAGAAGAGCGACGAGCTCGTCAACAAGGCCAAGGGCCTCAAGGTCGACGACCTGACCAAGACTGCCAAGGGTTTCGCTGAGGACGCCAGCAAGTCCGCCAAGGGCTTCGCTGACGACGCCAGCAAGCGCGCCGAGGGTCTCGTCGAGGACGCCAAGGCCACGGTCACCAAGGTGACTGGCAAGAAGGCTCCGGCCAAGAAGGCTCCGGCCGCCAAGAAGACGGCTGCCAAGAAGGCTCCGGCCGCCAAGAAGACAGCTGCCAAGAAGGCTCCGGCCGCCAAGAAGACGGCTGCCAAGAAGGCTCCGGCCGCCAAGAAGACGGCTGCCAAGAAGGCCTGATTCACGCCAACACCAGGACGGGCTCCCCTTTGGGGGAGCCCGTCTTGTCGTATCCCAAGGGAGCGCCCTATAGCCTGCTTCCGTGCCTGACTTGTTCGCGGTCCAGAACGGCCTTTCCCTGATCATCGGCGTTGCCCTGTTCGCAGCGAAGGCGTTCGCTCTGGTCGACTGTGTCGGCCGGCCGGCAGCCCAGTTCAGTTACATCGAGACGCTGCCCAAGCGCAGCTGGCTCATCATCCTCGCGCTGGCGGTGGCCGGGCACGTCGTCGACGGTTTCCGGCCGCTCGGGCTGCTCAGCCTGGTCGGTACGGTCGCCGCGCTGGTCTATCTCGCTCAGGTGCGGGGCTCGGACTCGCGCTGATCGAGCCGGTGCGGGTGTAGCCACCGCGTGACGATGAGCCGCAGAACCGCGAGATCGTCATCCGGAGCAACATCTGGATGTACGTCGCGGGCTGCGCGGTGCGCCACGAGCATGGCGCGCAGCCAGCGAGCCGTGTCGTCGACGTGGAGCTCCCCATCGACGGCTCCATTCTCGATACCCCGGACGATGAGTTGTACGAATGCCTGCTCGACGGACCGGTCCAGCACGGCCTCCGGGTCGGCGGCAAGTTGATCGATGATGTCGAGCAGCTCATCCCACGGGTCGGCTGACATGGCAGAACTCTAGCCGTGCAACCACCTAGAACATACGTTCGAGTCAGCGTACGCTTCCAGCATGGATGCGTACTTCCAGGGTTCGCTGCTCGACGCGGGTGTCACACCTGAAATTCGTGCGCTTGCGCCACGACGTACGGCACTGACGCGAGGGGCGTGGGTCGACGTACTGCCTGGTTGGATCGCGGGATCCGACGACCTGTTCCTGCGGCTGCAGGCTGAGGTGCCGTGGCGAGCAGAGCAGCGAGAGATGTACGACTCTGTCGTCGACGTGCCTCGCCTTGTCTGTTCCTACGGACGTGACGATGTCCTGCCCGATCCGCTGCTGACTGAGGCGCGCGAGCTGCTCGGTGACCACTACGAGGACGAGCTCGGCGAGCGTTTCGCGACTGCGGGGCTCTGCTACTACCGCGATGGACAAGACAGTGTCGCCTGGCACGGTGACCGCATCGGACGCGGTCGCACCGAGGACGCCATGGTCGCGATCGTCTCGCTCGGCGCTGCCCGCCGATTGTCGCTGCGTCCTCGAGGTGGTGGTGAGGCGATCGGCTTCGCGCTTGGTCACGGCGACCTTGTCGTGATGGGTGGCTCGTGCCAGCGCACCTGGGAGCACGCGATCCTCAAGACTGCGCGCCCCGTCGGGCCGCGCATCAGCGTTCAGTTCCGCCCCCGCGGAGTGCTCTGAGCGCTACTTCTTGGCGCGGCGGTTGGCCCGGTCGCGCTCGGTGGCGTCGAGAATGATCTTGCGGATACGGACGTTGCCGGGGGTGACCTCGACGCACTCGTCCTCGCGGCAGAACTCCAGCGACTGCTCTAGCGACAGCCTGCGTGGCGGCACGAGCTTCTCGAACTCGTCAGCGTTGGAGCGGACGTTGGTCTGCTTCTTCTCGCGGACGATGTTGATGTCCATGTCGTCCGCACGCGAGTTCTCGCCGACGATCATGCCCTCGTAGACCTCAGTCGCCGGCTCGATGAACAGCGTGCCGCGCTCCTGGATGTTGGTCATCGCGTACGAGGTCGCAGCCCCTGCACGGTCCGAGACGAGCGAGCCCGACGGGCGGGTCGAGATCTCGCCGGCCCACGGCTCGTACTTCTCGAACGTCTGGTGGGCGATACCCGTACCGCGGGTGTCGGTGAGGAACTCGGTACGGAAGCCGATCAGGCCACGTGCCGGGACGATGAACTCCATGCGGACCCAGCCGGTGCCGTGGTTGATCATCTGCTCCATACGACCGCGACGCACGGCGAGCAGCTGGGTGATGGTGCCGAGGTACTCCTCGGGCGCATCGATCGTGAGGCGCTCCATCGGCTCGTGCAGCTTGCCGTCGATCTCCTGCGTGACGACCTGCGGTTTGCCGACGGTGAGCTCGT
>JBBSJW010000162.1:0-3321 GCA_038256885.1 Propionibacteriales bacterium | reverse complement strand
TCGGGAGGGCGTGACCGCACAGACCTCGTGATGGCCCAAGGGGAGGCTGATCGATTCCGGGCCGGAGCCGTCCGGGGCGATCCACCATCCGAGCGTGATCTCGTCGTCGATCAGCTCGTTGAGGTCGTAGGTCGGGTCGTCAGTGTCGTCATCTGGCTCGTCGGCGTCGGCGTCGTCGTACCAGCCGTGGCCCCACGACTCTTCAGCTGGTATCGCGTCCCAGGTCTCCTTGATCTCGGCGAGGGCGTACACGATCTCG
This sequence comes from Propionibacteriales bacterium, assembly GCA_038256885.1. Taxonomy (GTDB): domain Bacteria; phylum Actinomycetota; class Actinomycetes; order Propionibacteriales; family Nocardioidaceae; genus Aeromicrobium. Next base: position 3,062 of record JBBSJW010000162.1, on the reverse strand, counting down.
CATCCGGTCTGCTCGGCTGCTGCCCGGAGCACCGCCCCCCGTTCGGCGTCAGCGCCCTTGAAACGGCCGGACTTCAGGCCGGTCTGGCTGTACTCGTGGTCGAGCAGGAAGGCCAGACGTGTCGGCTCGCCCAGGTCGCGGTCGCTGTACCGACTGGTTGCTCGCGACGTGAAGTGCTCGGTCAGGTGCTGGGCCGCCTGCCCGACCGGATCGGCGTCGGAGGTCAGAGTTGGTCCGGTGAGCATGAGGTTGAAGGTGAGCGTGACGCGGTAGCCCGACCGGACCGGTCTGACCTCGTGCCGGCGGTCGGCATAGAAGGCGACGAGGACGAGCTCATCACGCGAACCGCGATATGTCCGTTCGGTGCCACCGTCGTCGATGACGAGCTCACCACCCGTGTGCACCGACGGCAGCGACACGACCAGGGTGGCGACCATCTCGTCGTGCTTCTCGGAGTCCTGGTGGGGCAGGAAGAACTGCCCCTTGCCGTAGACGAGCAGCGAGTGCAGCTCGGCGCGCAACTGCGAGCCCGGCGGGAGGCCGAGTTCGTCGCGGAAGTGCGTCAGCGCGGTCTCGAGATGTGCATCCCACTGTGGGCCATCGAGCGTCACTTGCGCGGGCGTCAACTCCCAGGTGTCGCAAACCGAGCGGTCGCTCAGGGTCTCCTGGCCGCGTCCGAACATGGCTGGGCGTGCCGCCGAGATGAGGCGCTTCGCCTGAGCCGCTCGCACCGGGAGTGTGACGCCGCCGATCTCAGTCACGTGCAGCTCGAGGGCGTCACTCGGCAAACGAAGCATGGCGCTGTCGGATCACTCTGCCTGGTCCCCGGCGAGTAACCGTCCCAACCGGTGCCGCGCTGCCGTGTGCATGGCAAGGACCTTACGAGTGACGCCGATTGGGTCGCCCACGACGGTCGCCCATGGCGGTGCCGCGATTGGGGTCCGTAGCGGCTTCGTGGCTTTGCGACTCAGGTCCAGAACCGGGTGCGATGTCGAAGGCGTAGTAGAGGCGGTTCGCCTCGATGAAGGCGTTGGCATCGAGGAGGTACATCAGGCCGCTCCGAGGCGACGTGCGCACTCGTCAAAGGTACTGACGAACTTCATGGACATCAGGCGCATGGCCTCGCTGATGGGTATCCGTCCTTCGAGAGCATCCGCGATCAGAGCTCGGGACAAACGCTCGCCGACACGGAAGGGCTGGTTGTTGTAGTGGTCGCCGCCGCCACCTTCGCTTGGCGCGCTAAGGCTCCGGAGCCGGGCGACCTCTTGGTCGTACGCATTGGCGTAGTTGTCGATGCGACGGACGCCCGTCCGGTGGAGTGCCTGGAGGACCACGAGGGTGCCGCAGCGGAAGTCATGCGCTAGGGCATCGAGCGCTTCGGTCAGCGGCGTGCTCGCCACCGCGGCGTGTCGAGACTCCAGATCTGCCCGTGGCACCAGGACTTCGGAAGCTACTGCATTGCACCAGCGCTCGATCTCGGACTGTCCGTCCTTGTGGGGGTCCTCATTGCCGATCCCGCTGGCACCTCGCCAGACGAGGGCGAACTCGTGGGCGAGTGTGAAGATCTGGCCGTTGAGGGTCTGGTGGGTATTGACGAAGACGAGGGGTGCGATGTCGTCGACGAGCGCGAACCCCCGGAACTCGTTCTCGTCGAGGGATCTCCTGGTGTTGTTGTCCACCATGGAGGTGGCAACGGTCAGACCTCCGAGGGCTTCGAAGCCTTTGAGCATCGCCTTGCGCGTATCTGCCCAGCTTCCGTGGCGGTCGGATACCTCGAAGTCGAGCGCTCGCTGGATGCGTGCCGCGGTCTCGATGGGATCGAGGTCCGCTGCGGAGCCAACGAACTCCAACCGTTCTGCCCCCAGCCCCAGGGCGTAGTCGCGGTACCACTCCTGCCGACGCTGGGACTGGCCCAAGACGGCGATGAGGTTGGCGCTCGGGGTTGGCGTGCGCTCGAAGCCTTCACGGAAGTCGGGGACCGGAAGGGACCAGGCGGGCGGCAGAGGAAGGAGCAGGTACCCGAACGGGACCCCGGCAGCTCGTGCAAAGTCCTGGAGCTGCTTCAACGTCGGGCGCGCCTCAGCGTTCAACCACCGGTCCACCTTGAAGCGCCGATGCAGGCCTGCTTCGTCGGCACCGGTCACATCCAGAGCCCAGGAAAGCACCGCCGGAGCGACGTCGACACGAACGGTCATGACGCCGTCCTTGAGGTGTCGCCCGAGATCTGGTGTATTGCCATCCTGCCGCAGCCCGCCGGGCCGAATCGGGAGGACCGCGCAATGCGATTCTCCCAGTGTCTACTGCCGCGCCGACAGTCCGGGAATCTTCTCAGACCGGGGCGCGTCGGGCTTTGCCGAAACCCCTTGTCACGGGTCGGCGTGCTTGACGACGTCGAGTGCTGTGCGCCGGGTGTCGTCGTCGCGACGGTACTGCTCGGAGTCAGCGGCGATCGGTGCGTGGAGCGTGGCCTCAACGATCGCGGCCCAGTGGGTGCGCATCGGCTCAGGTACCTCCATCTCGTTCCATAGGTCGATCAGCAGCGCGCCGTCGAGGTAGAGGACCAGGGTCGCCTCGGACCCGTAGGTGAGGAGCCGCTCGTAGACGAGCTTCCTGTCGGCGCGGGTGGAGAGGTCCCACTAGAACCTGTCGTTGTCGATGAGGTCGAAGAACTTGATCGTGCGCGGAAGCACGCGGGGGCTTCCAGGCGCCACAGCCGGTCGGGGACGGTGAACGGGAATCGGAATCCCGGCGGCGCTGGGTGCTCGGTGAAGCTGACCTGCGGTTGGAGCGCCATGTTCCAGCCAGCGGCATTCACGATTCGTTCCGCGACGGCGAGACCCGGGCTCTTCTTGCCCCGCGCGTAGGCCGACAGCGTCGGCTGTGAGGTGCCAGCGAGGGCCGCGAGCTCGGCCTGGCCGAGCCCGCTCGCGAGACGCGCCTCCTCGATGACCGTCCTCGGTTGTGGCCTCCAGTTCGTCACACCAGCATCGGAGCAGCGTGATGAGCGTTGCCAAGTGCCTGGACGTCGATGACCTGAAGGACCTGCCGCGCTGGATGCAGGA
>JBBSJW010000161.1:0-3346 GCA_038256885.1 Propionibacteriales bacterium | reverse complement strand
TGTGGAGACGGTCGGCCAACTTGATCACCAGCACCCGGAGGTCCTTGGCCATCGCCACCAGCATCTTGCGCATGCTGGCCGCCTGCTGCTCCTCACGCGAGTCGAAGCGGATCCGTTCGAGCTTGGTGACGCCGTCGACGATCGCAGCAACCTCGCTGCCGAAGTCGCGCTCGACATCGGCGACCGTGATCTCGGTGTCCTCGACCGCATCGTGCAGCAGCGCGGCGGTGACGGACACCTCGTCGAGGCCGATGTCGGCCACGATCTGGGCCACGGCGAGGGGGTGGTTGATGTAACTCTCGCCGCTCGAGCGCATCTGCGACTGGTGGGCCTCTGCTGCCACACGGTAGGCGCGGCTGATCGTGGACACCGGCGACTTGGGATGCCGACGGCGGTACGACGCGAGAAGCGGCGTCAGTTCGGAGTTCGCGACCTCGACGTGTTGACGTCGCCACGGCAACACACGGTCGACGGTGCCCACGCCGGTTTCCTCAGTAGTGCAGGAGCGCCCTCACGGGGCGCTCCCCCATGTGGGCCCGTCCGCCGAGGTCGTCGAGTTCGATCACGAAGCCGAGCCCGGCGATCACTCCGCCGAGGGTTTCGACGAGGCGAGCGGTGGCCGCCGCAGTACCGCCAGTGGCGAGCACGTCGTCGATGATCAGGATTCGCTCACCCGGATGGATCGCATCGCGATGGATTTCGAGCTTGTCCGAGCCGTATTCGAGGTCGTATTCCTCTCGCACGACCGCCCACGGCAGCTTTCCCGCTTTGCGGACGGGTACGAGACCCGCCCCGATGCGATAGGCAACCGCCGAGGCGAAGATGAAACCACGGGCTTCGACGCCGACGACGCGGTCGACCGGCGAACCCGAGAACTCCTCGACGAGCCCGTCGACAGCGGCTGCGAAGGCCGCAGCGTCACCGAGCAGCGGGGTGATGTCACGGAACGTCACGCCGTCGGTCGGGTAGTCCTGGATCTCGCGCACGAAACTGCGGAGCCCCCGATCATCGCCGACAGCGTCGGCTGTGGAGTCGCCTGCCATGGTCGGAGGCTACCGCCCCTGGCTGCAGTCGACGATGACGGGCTCGTGCTCGATCAGCTCGTCGTTCAGCGGCGCTTCTTCTTGCGCGGTCGCGGAGGATGCGTCAACAGGCGGTCGGCCTGCGCCGGAGCGCTCGCTCCCGATGCGACCCCAGCGACGACCGGCTGACGTTCGTGCTGGTCGCCGTCGCCCACGCGATCGTCGGCGTGCAGCGTGTCCTGCGGGATCCGGCCGGTCACGCCCGCGCCCATCACCGCCGCGCGCAGGTCGTCGCCCAGCAACCGCTGACGGCGCGAGTTACGGCCCGACTTCGACTTCAAGACGGCGAGCAACGGCGTGGCGATGAAGATCGAGGAGTACACCCCCGAGATCATCCCGATGAGCAGTGCCAGCGCGAACTCGCGCAACGCAACCGCTCCGAGCAGACCCGAGCCGAGGATCAACAGCGAGATCACCGGAAGGATCGACGAAAGGCTGGTGAGCAGCGAGCGCATCAAGACCTGGTTCATCGAGATGTTGACGATGTCCTCGTACGGCACTTTCGTACCAGCGAACCGACCTTCGTTCTCCTTGACTCGGTCGAACACGACGATCGTGTCGTACAGCGAGTAGCCCAGGATCGTGAGGAAGGCGATCACCGTGGCCGGGGTCACCTCGAACTGGAACACCGTGTAGACACCAACGGCGACGATGAGGTCGTTGGCCATGGCCGCAATCGCCGCGACCGCCATCCGCCACTCGAAGCGCAGCGAGATGAACGCGGCGACGACCAGGAGGAAGATCACGAGGGCCCTGATCGCCTTCTCGGTGATCTCGCTGCCCCAGGTGGAGCTGGTGAACGAGAAGCTGACATCGGCGACGGCGACGCCTGCGGCCTCGGCGAAGGCGGCAGTGACGACGTCCGCTTGCTCGCGAGGAACCTCTTTGACCTGCACGGTGACGACGTCGGAGGTCTCCGAACTCCGCAGCTGGATGCGCGATCCCGAAGTCGAGATGTCGTTTGCGACCAGCACCTCGGTGGCTTCGTCGACCCCGAAGGTCTCGCTCGCCGGGATGTCCCAGGCGTTGCCGCCTTCGAAGTCGAGCCCGAGCTCGAGCCCTTGGCCGAACAATGATCCGGCGGTGACGACGAGCGCGCCGACGGCCAGGATCAAGCCGATCTTGCGCTTGCCGTAGAAGTCGATCGCGGTCTGGCCGCGGAACAGCCGGCCGAACCCTGAACTCGAGACGGTGGTGTCGAGTGTCATGCCGTTGCCACCTTCATGCCGAGGAGCGTCTCCTGTTTGGCCATCAACTTGCTACGAGCGAGCAGGAGCACCGCGGGCCGGGTGAAGAAGTAACAGACCAGCAGGTCGCAGATGGTGGTGAGTCCGAGGTACAACGCAAAGCCGCGTACCGAGCCGACACTGAGCGAGAACAGGATCCCCGCAGCGATCAGCGACACGACGTCGGCTGACCAGATCGTTCGCCACGTCATCTTGAAGCTGCGCGGTGCAGCGTTCTTGATGGTGCGCCCGTTGCGCAGCTCGTCCTTGATTCGTTCGAAGAAGACGACGTAGCTGTCGACGGTGACGCCGATGGCCACGATGATGCCCGTGACGCCGGCGAGGCTGAGTGCGTAGTTGGTCCAGCCGGACACGAATGACGCCATCGAGAAGACCATGCCGGCCCAGACGATGATCCCACCGACGATCACCAGTGCCAGCCACCGGTAGTACGCGACCAGGAAGACGAGCACGAGCGCCAAACCGACCAACCCGGCGATGATGGCAGCCTGCAGCGAGTCGGAACCGGCCGATGGCGACACGGTGCGCGCCTCTTGAGCTTCGACCTCGACCGGGAAGGCGCCGCGGTTCAGTACCGACGCGAGATCGTCCGCCTCGGACTGCGTGAAGCTGCCCGTGATCGACACCGAGTCCTGGAAGTTCGCGACCTGCACGGTGGGCGCCGACTGCACGACGCTGTCGAGCACGATCGCGAGTCGCTGAGTCGGGCAGGTCGGTGCCAGGCTGAAACATTGGCTGGCGAGGTTGTTCCAGGTGTCACTCCCCTCGCCGCCACGCAGGTCGACGGCCACGCCCCAACCCTGTGCCGGGTCGAGGGTCGGTGCCGCGCTCCCGCGCTCGAACACCTCGCCGGTGCCCTGAGCTGGCCCGACGCATTCGGCACTGCCGTCGCGGGTCGGCAGCACCTCGGCACCCGGGTTCACCGTTTGGGTGGGGATCGGTTCGTTCACGCCGGCTGGTGGAATCGTGTCGACCGGAATCGTGTCGACCGGAATCGTGTCGACCGGAATCGTGTCG
>JBBSJW010000160.1:0-3376 GCA_038256885.1 Propionibacteriales bacterium | reverse complement strand
GGGCACCTCCACGGCGGCAGGAATGTAGTTGTAGATGGCCTCGACATAGCGCACATCGCCGGAGTCATTGCCCGCGACGCCCTTACTCTGTGCATAGCCCGTCGCCGCGATCTTGACCAGCAGGGAGTTGTCGCCGGGGCACGCTTCGAACCAGGTCGGCGTCGCAGTTGTGAGGGAGTGGTAGATCTTGTAGTCGAACCGCGGGTCGGTCGTGGAGGAGAACTCGTCCACGCAGCTCGTTTGAAGGGCGACAAGGGCCTGATCCACGCCAGCCTCAGCGGCCGCTCGCGCCTGCACGCCCGCCCGGGTGGAGCTCGTGAAACTCAGCCCGTTTATCGTGGCCGAGACCACGGTCACGCTGATCACCGCGGTCACGGCGGTAAGACCGAGGACGGCAAGCATGGTGCTGCCACTGTCGTCGCCTCGAAGCACGCGGTTCAGGGAACGAAACATGCTGGACTCTCTCCTGTGGGCGGGGGGGGCGACTGTCGGCTGACTGCCGAGCTGCTGATCAGAACACTCGGCCCGTTGCCAGTGCTCACGTTGAAGACAAAGTCCACTTGCCGACTCGAGAAGGCAGTGTCACCGCTCGGAAAATCGAAAACGGGCGACGGAGTGGCCGATGTATCGGCGGTGACCCCATCGGCCAGCAGCATCCAGCCGGCGACGTCGGCGGGGGCAGCTGGCACGGGGATCGCCGAGTTCGACGTTATCGTGCGGATTTGGCCGTTGCCGAAGTACCAGGCCCGGCATGACCACACGGGTGTTGTGTCGGAACCGACACTGCGGGTCATCAGCAGCCGCGTGCCCACCGTCGGGCTGATCACTTTCGCCGAGCTCGCGTTGCGCACACCGTTGGTCAGCGACTGGGCGACCAGCTGCGCGGTGCTCGTGCCCTCGGAGGCAGCGCGAACCGCGCGTTCAGCCTTGAGGGAGTTGATGAAGATGCCGCCGACGATGAGTAGCACGACGATCGAGAGCATCGAGTAGATCAGCAGCTCGATGAGGGTGAATCCTCCGTCGCGCTGGGGCTTGGTCGGCGCCTGAATGTGGGCGATCATGGTGCTTCGAGGTAGACGAGAGTAATGGCTTCGGTGAGGGCGTCGACCGCGCCGTTCTCGGTGACCCAGGCACGCACCTCCACGACGGTCGGGTAGTCGACGGGATCGGTGGAGCAGGTCGCGACCTCCCGGAAGGACTGAAACACGGTGCCCCTCTCGTCGGTCGTTGCCAGGATGCTGATGTCGTCGAACGTGCTGACGGCTGTGCACGTGATGTCGAGCGTGCGCAGCTCGTCAAGCTGCTGCGCGACGATTTGACTTCCTGTCGCGATCGTAGCGTTTCGCACCGAGGTCGTGAGGCCCTGAACAAGAATTGGCAAGAAGGCGGCGGCGAGGAGGGCGAGGAGGAACATTGAGACGATGATCTCAACGAGGCCGAAGCCTGCGTCGGCCGGGCGGGTCATTTTCCTGCGGCGATAACAGTTCATCGTTGTCATTTCCTCCTTTCAGGAAAGTCAGTGCGGCCAACTAAAGATGGCGGGCTCCGCCGGAGCGAAGCCCGCCATCGGAAAGGTGTTAGACCAAGCTTCCGGATCCGTCGCACGCGCCACCTTCGACGACTCCGCTCTCGTCATCGGCAGCCCAAGTGTCGGTGGCGGCGAGGTCGTCGTGCGTTCCGCTGATACAAAAGCCCGACGAATCACCTTCGATGAAGAGGTTGATGGCGGTGTCCGAGGTCGTGAGTGTTGTTGGAACTGGATCACCCTCGACAAGCCCGGCGACAACGTCAATCTTCGCGTTTGCGATCGCGGACTCCACGGCGCTTCCCTTGGCCGAGTCCTGCTGGTTGAGGAAGATCGGGATGGCGATCGCGGCGAGAATGCCGATGATGATGACGACCACGAGAAGCTCGATGAGCGTAAAGCCCTTGTCGTTGTTTCGGATCTTGTCCTGGCGGGCGGCGAGCGCCCTGGCGAGAGAAAGCATTGTGTTCCAATCCTGTTCGGAAGTGATGTGGTGTGGTGTGGACAGGCGGCCCCCAGTTGTTGCCCCCTGAAACCACAGTGGCAGCCGGCGGGGAAAACGAGTATCCCCCTAAAGGGGCGAGAGAGCCCCCAGAACACGGGGCAGAATGGCCTATTCGATGAGGGTGAAGATGCTGAAGATTGGCAGGTAGAGGGCCACGATCATGCCGCCGAGCACGACGCCCATGAACGCGATCATGAGCGGCTCGATGAGTGCCGTGAGCTGCTCAGTCGTGGACTCGACTTCCTGGTCGTAGAAGTCCGCGATTTTCCCCAGCATCGTCTCCAGCGCACCAGAGTCCTCCCCCACCGAGATCATCTGAGTCACCATCGACGGGAAGATCGTCTCCTCGGCGAGCGGGCCAGCCACGGTCTTTCCCTGGCGCACCGACTCCTGCACCTTCTCGAGCGCGTTCTCGACCACCATGTTGCCCGAGGTCGCGCCGACGATTGACAGAGCCTGCAGAATCGGCACGCCCGACTTCATCATCGTGGAGAAGTTTCGCGTGAACCGCGCGATGGCGATCTTCGTCATGAGCGCGCCGAACACGGGGAGCTTGAGTTTGATCGGGTCAATGAGCTTCCGCACCTTCACGGTGTTCTTGTTCTTCGCCCACCAGAAGGAGAACGCGATGAGTGCGACGAAGAGCGCGGGCCCGAGCCATTGCAGAATTCCCGAGAGCCACACAAGCACCTGCGTCGGCAGCGGCAACTCCCCACCAAGTCCCTCGAACATGGTCTCGAAAACCGGCACGATGAAGATGAGCATGCCCACGACGCCCAGTAGGGCCATGACGAGTACGACGACCGGGTAGGTCATCGCCGACTTGATGGTGCCCCGCAGCTTAACCTCCTTCTCGTAATTGTCCGCGATCGACTCGAGCGAGCCCTCGAGGAATCCACCGGTCTCGCCCGCCTTCACCAGGTTGATCATGAGTGGGGGAAAGATCACCGGATGCTTGGCGAACGCCTCGGAGAGCGACGCGCCGGCTTCGACATCCAACCGAACCCGGTCGAGTGTTCTCTTGAGGACAGGGTTCTCGCTCTGATCGGTCAAGATCGTCAGCGCTCGCAGCAGCGAGAGGCCGGCAGAGATCATGGTGGCCATCTGGCGGCTCATGACCGCGAGGTCTTTGAGCCCGACCTGCTTCTCGAAGAGCCCCCCAAGAGAGATCTCCTTGTTCAGCCCAGTCCCGCTCCCCGCCGCCGCAATCGATGTCGGCGAAATGCCCATCGTGCGCAGCCGCGAGGCGACGGCCGTCTCGCTGACAGCATCCACCTTGCCCTTGACGATCTTTCCGGCGGAGTCGCGCCCCATGTAGGCGAAGCTGGTCGCGGTAGCCATGGCCT
>JBBSJW010000159.1:0-3402 GCA_038256885.1 Propionibacteriales bacterium | reverse complement strand
CCGAACAGCACCTGCCTAACCTCGTCCATGGCTCGTGGCCCACCTTCTGCTCGTCCAGACAACAAGCAGGCTGGTCGGGCCACGAGCCGCTCACGCGGACCCCCACAACTGGGTCACACCCCGCTCAAGGACGAAGAGCCCGATTGGGTGAGCCCAACCGGGGCGAGGGGACCGTCTAGGCGGTCGGCGCCAGCGGATCCGCCACGACGCCGCCGTCCTCACCCAGCCTGACCGCTACGCGCCCCCCATGCCCAACCAACGCGGCGCTCAACGCCTGTGCGGCCCGTTTCACGGATCCGGGCGGAGTACGCCGTCTTCGGGGACCGGGCGGAGGACGATGCGCTCTCCGGCACTGACTATCGCGGCCCAGGATTGCAACTGCTCGTCGTCGGGCGTCATCTCTTCCTGGAGGCATGCCATCTTCAGAGCAGCCTTCACCTCCTCAACAGACTTGCCATGGTGACTCTGATGGATCCTGTCGAAGGTCGGCTGCTTCGCAGCTGCCCACCTCTCCACCGCCTCTCGGGGCACCCGCTCAATGCCATCGTCGTTGATCTCTACCCTGGCCATAGCTGGCCACCTCCTCTACGGCTCAGGCCGCCTCATGGGAACACCTGTTCGCAATGTTAGATGGTCTACTCGGCCGCCTGGCGCCGGCCAGGCTCGCGCCGACGATGACGAAGCTCTGCTTGCTCATTGGCAGCTCCCGTGGTTGACGCTCGAGACGTTCATATCGCCTGTCCATAGCGTCGGCTTGGGACCTCGGTCGTACCAGCCGCGGCGAAGAACCGGGCGACAAGGCCGTCGTCGACACACTCAGGGGTCTCTCGCATCGCGGTGACTGACCTGCTCATGCTTCCTGGCGCTCCACGACGCGTCCTTCGCTGTCGAAGTAGAACACCATCGTTCGAACATCGAAGCGCGCGCGCACCTTCTCGGCTATACGGTGTTCACGCCAGTTCTCGTGCTCCGCGCCGGGCACGTGCAGTCTGAGCACGATCAGATCAGCATCGAACCGACTGAGCGCGTCGGCGATCGCGATGAGTTGATTCTCGTCTCCGACGGCTCCGTGCGCTTCCAGGCCGTCTGCATGCAGGTGATCAAAGACTGACCGCAGACGTTTATCGGCCGATATCAATGCGCTGTCTCTGTCGTCGCACAGCCATTGCATCCACGACGTCAACGCCGGCGCGACGACGTAGATCTCCTCTGCCTCGTCGATGAACGGACGAATGGCCGGGGGGACCTCATTGGCGTCGGCGAGATCCTCGCTGGTCAGGACGAGCACACGTCGTGCCATCAGACTCCTCCTCGTTTGAGACGCTGGTCAGCGAACATCCCGACCGAGCGCAAGCTCGGCAGGGGCATCAGGAGCGTCGACGCACCGGCGACGATCATCGCCGCTCCTTGGTGGCCTTGCGCAGTCCACGCCGCACGAACTCCGCGAGCTCGACCGCGTCGTTGCACTCCGTATCGCCGCCCACGTAGACGAGCGTGAGCGTGCCGTCGCGCCCTCGGCGCCGCAGCGCTGTGGCGCTGGCTGCCAAGCTCCTGCTCCCACTCGTCGAGTTTTGGCGCGTTCGCGTGAAACCCGCGCGGCCAGAGTCGATCGATCAGGACGCGATAGCCGTCTGCGGATGTCGCGGGCGCATGCGCACGCCTCAGACGGATGTCCATGTGTACGTCCCTACCCGACGCCGACTACGCGGCAACCTTTCCCGAGCCTCCGAGCACGTCGACGATTCGCCTCCGCCGCCGGGGGCGCCAACCGACGCACCCTCGGTCAGCCCGCGCCAGCCCCCGGGGCCGGAGAGACGCCTGCACCCCAGCACACCCCTGGTGTCGACCCGTCCCAGCCCGCCGTTCGGCCGCGAGCGGGGGAACGCAGCGCTGATCGTCTGACCCCAAGCGGATCCTGTTGCGCTCAGTCAGATGAAGACCAAGGCTGCGCCGAGCCCAGATGGATCACCTATCGATGTGTCCGTTCCGAGCGAGCCCATCGAGCAGAAGGTGGAAGTAGACCATGCCGGCCCATGGGCTCCAAAGGGCGGTCATCGAGATGATCTCGTCACGGTCTGGTGCATGCGTGAGCTCCATCAGCCGCTGCAGCTTGTTGCGCGCCCCGACGTCGTCGGCAGGGAAGACATCGAGTCGGCCCACCCCGCGCAGGAGGATGTACTCGGTCGACCACCGCCCTATCCCCCGTTGAGCGAGCAAGAGCTCGGTGGCCTCGGCTCGGTCGCAGGCCTCCAAGCCCGAATCGCTGACCGTCCCGGTCGCGACGGCGTGGGCGCTGCTCAAGATGTATCGGGCCTTGCGCATGCTGAAGCCCAGGCCACGTAGATCATCAGGGCCGACCGCCAGGATCGACTCTGCATCGGGAAACGCGACGAGGCCCTGCGCATCGGGGGGACGAGCGCCGAATCGATCGGTGAACCGGTTGAGCAACTCGATGCCAACCTCGAGAGAGAGCTGTTGGTTGGCGATCGCATTGACTATCGATTCGAATAACGTTGGGAATCGAGGTGGTCGAACCCCTAGGAAGCGTTCTTTTAGATCAGCGAGGCGGACATCCGTGTCCGCAAGGTCGTAGAACGGTTGGAGGTCGACGTTGGTGCCGAGGAGTCGGCGCACCTGTCGTTCGATCGAATCCATGTCCTCGGCCGTGTAGTCACCGGCAGTCAGCACCGACACCTCCAACACCGGCTTATGCTCGCTTCTCTGTTCGACCTCGACGCTCACCGGGCGGCCGTTCACTATCAGCGCCCTGCGATACGTACCTCCCCATCGATCGATCCGGTTGCGCGATCGACGCCGAAGCGCCCACACGGTGAGATCAAGGCGATACGGTGCCCGCAGCGACAAGGCGAAGGCGGGGCGCTGCGTTGCCGACGAGGATCGTACTGTCATGACGTATTATACACCAGTTGCTAGAGATATTCTGTGGCGCGTCGGTGAGGTGTGTCTGATCTCTTCGCGACAAGTCCGGCTGATACTCAGACCGCAGGGAGCGGTTCTGCCGGGGGTGGTCGTGTTCATGATGGCAGCCCGCTTGCCCGCTGGGCGCGGTGGGCGGTGCGGCGGGCTTGATCGGCGGCGGTGAGTCCGTCACGGCGGGCTTGGCGGATGGTGTCGCCGCGGCCTTGGTGTTCGTCGTCGAGGGTGCCGTGGCCGATGCCTTCGTGGAGGCAGACGCCGTTGTAGTCCCGGCGGGCTCGTTCCAGCTCGGCGGCCAGGACCTGCGGATCTGTGATCGACAACAGGTGCGGGTTCTCGGCTTTGACGTGGCCCCACAGCGTCTCGATTCACGCTTGGTCGGTCGGCCGACCGAAGTGCTGGCCGATGGTGAGACGCGCCATGACCGCCCTCGTCCGAGACGGCTAGCAGGACGGGGGCGGCTGG
>JBBSJW010000158.1:0-3463 GCA_038256885.1 Propionibacteriales bacterium | reverse complement strand
TCTGCTTGACGGCGTTGACGTTTCCCAGATGACGCGTCGGGACCTGCGCAGCCGCATGGGCATGGTGCTGCAGGACACGTGGCTGTTCGGCGGAACGATTCGCGACAACATCGCCTACGGGCGGCCCGACGCCGGCGAGGACGAGATCCTCGAGGCGGCGCGGGCCACCTTCGTCGACCGCTTCGTGCACTCGCTGCCCGACGGCTATGACACGGTGATCGACGAGGACGGCTCCAACCTCTCGGCCGGAGAGCGCCAGCTGGTCACCATCGCCCGGGCGTTCCTGTCGGACCCGGCGCTGCTGATCCTCGACGAGGCGACCTCCTCGGTCGACACGCGCACCGAGCTGCTCCTGCAGCAGGCGATGGCCGCGCTGCGCTCGGACCGGACGTCCTTCGTGATCGCCCACCGCCTCTCGACGATCCGTGACGCCGACCTGATCCTGGTCATGGAGGACGGGTCGATCGTCGAGCAGGGGTCCCACGAGGAGCTGCTGGCTGCAGGTAAGGCGTACGCCGATCTCTACCGCTCGCAGTTCGAGTCGCCGGCCGAGGAGATGGTGGTCTGAGGCCCGGACATCGGCCGCGATTAACCCATTGAGTGGCACAGCCGCGCAACGTACGGTTGAGCCACACAGAAGGGAGGTGATCCGGAGAATGAATTCTTTTCGGATGAGTGAGGTGGCTGCCCGCTAGGCAGCCCCGGCATCGCCGACGAGCTGCCGGCGAATTCACTGCAGCCACCCGACCCGCAGGCCCCCGGAGTCATCCCCCGGGGCCCCTTCACTGGGGCAGCAGCCTGCGGGTCGCTGCATGTCTGATGGTCTGAACGTCAGTGCGCGACGGGGTCGTTGTGCCACCCTTGGCCAAGGTCCCGCGAGCGGTTCCTCCCATGGCTGCTCGAACGCAAAGGACCGTCCGACGATGAACACGCCCAGCATCAGCGAGCGATTGCGCTACTGGTTCGACAACTGGATGTCGAAGGGCACCATCGCCCTCATGGTGCTCCTGGGCATTGCGACCCTGGTGCTCGTGCTGGCGGTCTTTGGGCTCGTCTCCGTGTTCACCATGTTCGGCGCCTACCCCAACGGCGACCCGACCACCAGCCCCGCGGATACGCTCTGGGGCAACCTCATGCGCACGCTCGACCCGGGCACGATGGGCGCTGACACCGGCTGGACGTACCGCATCCTCATGCTGATCATCACGATCGGTGGCCTCATCATCGTGGCGAGCCTGATCGGGATCGTCTCCGGAGCCTTCGACGCCAAGATCGAGGAGCTGCGCAAGGGCCGATCAAAGGTGCTCGAGGACGGCCACACTCTCATCCTGGGGTGGAACGCCAAGGTGTTCTCGATCATCAACGAGATCTGCGTCGCCAACGAGTCGCAGGGACGCTCAGTGATAGTCGTGTTGGGCGACAAGCCCAAGGTGGAGATGGAGGATGAGATCCGCGCGCAGGTCCCGAGAACCGGCCGCACGAAGGTCATCTGTCGCTCGGGGGACCCGATGAGCCTGGTCGACCTCGAGATCAGCAACCCGCACACCGCGCGCAGCGTCATCCTGCTGGCACCAGACGGCAGCTCGGACCCCGATTCGGACGTCATCAAGACGGCTCTTGCGCTGACCAACAACCCTCAGCGCAAGAAGGGGAACTATCACATCGTCGGTGAGATCGAGGACGAGTCAAACCTCGAGGCGGCGCATCTCGTCGGACGTGACGAGGCCCACTGGCTGGTGGTCGCCGATCTCATCGGTCGAATCACGGTGCAGAGCAGCCGCCAGAGCTGCATGAGTGTCGTCTACGCCAGCCTCCTCACCTTCGAGGGTGCCGAGATCTACTTCACCCAGCAGCCGACGCTGCACGGAAAGACCTACTTCCAGACGCAGCTCGCGTTCCCCGCTTGCTCGGTCTTCGGCATGGTCAAGGGCGACGAAGTGTTCCTCAACCCCGAGGTCGGCACCGTCTTCGAGCCTGGCGACCAGCTCATCGTCATCGCGGAGGATGACAGCACCATCTCTCTCGGCACCGAGGGCGTGGTGGATGCCACCGCGATCGTCGCCGCGCCAGTTCCTTCACCTGTGCCGGAGCGCACGCTGGTGCTCGGTTACCACGCTGGCCTGCACGGCATGCTCGCCAAGCTCGACCAATACGTGGCGCCGGGTTCGGCGGTGACGGTTGTCGCTGACATCCAGCCCGCTGCCTTCGACACCCTGGACAACCTGGAGGTCGTGTTCCGGGCGGGGGATGCCACCAGTCGGGCCGTGCTCGACTCGCTCGCGGTCGAGACCTACGACCACATCATCGTGCTCGCCTACCGAGACACCCTCGACAAGCAGCGAGCTGATGGCAAGACGCTCGTGACGCTTCTCCAGCTGCGAAGCTTTGAGGAGCGGACGGGGGTTGACCTCAGCATCGTCAGCGAGATGCTTGATGACCGCAACCGAGAACTGGCCGAGGTCACCAACGCCGACGACTACATCGTCAGTGACAAGCTGGGCAGCTTGCTGATGTCGCAGTTCTCCGAGAACAAGAAGCTCACCGAGGTGTTCGCCATCCTCCTCTCTGCCGGGGGTAGTGAGATCTATCTGCGACCGGCAGAGCACTATGTGGCGCCGGGGGCGAGCGTCGACTTCTACACCGTGCTCGAGGCGGCACGCCGACGGGGTGAGACCGCAATCGGCTATCGCGTCGCTGCGCAGGCACACGCCAGCGCCGAAGGTTATGGCGTGCACATGAACCCGGGAAAGGCCGACACCATCCGGTTGGTTGCGGGAGACAAGGTCATCGTTGTGGCGGAGAGCTGACGACGCCTCTGACCCGCGGATCGCCTGCATTTGGGAGTGAGTCGCGAGAGGAATATGGTTGTCGAGCGCAACTATTGTGGTGCGCAACCACAGATCTTCCGCTGAAGGACGCCCGTGACCCAGACCCCGCCCCCCACCGCCGAGCAGAGCGGCGAGATGACCCACCGCCAGGTGCTCGAGGCGCTCAGCGGCCTTCTTCTCGCGATGTTCGTCGCGATGCTCTCGAGCACGATCGTGAGCAACGCGCTGCCGACCATCGTCGACGACCTCGAGGGCAGCCAGACCGGCTACACCTGGGTCGTCGTCGCGACCATGCTGGCGATGACCGCGACCACCCCGATCTGGGGCAAGTTCGCCGACCTGTTCGACAAGAAGGTCCTGGTGCAGACCGCTCTCGTCATCTTCTCGGTCGGCTCGCTGATGGCCGGGTTCGCGCCGTCGATGGAGGTGCTGATCGGTGCCCGAGTCGTGCAGGGCCTCGGCGTCGGTGGCCTGACGGCTCTGGTGCAGGTCGTCATCGCGACGATGGTCTCCCCGCGCGAGCGCGGCCGCTACGCCGGCTACATCGGCGCGGTCTTCGCGCTGGCCACGGTCAGCGGACCGCTCGTCGGAGGGGTGCTGGTCGACACCGTCGGCTGGCGCTGGTGCTTCTTCGC
>JBBSJW010000157.1:0-3495 GCA_038256885.1 Propionibacteriales bacterium | reverse complement strand
TGCCAACGCGGGCTACTACGCCGAGATCGTGCGCGAGAAAGCGATCCTGCGGCGGCTGGTCGACGCCGGCACCAAGATCGTGCAGCTCGGCTACGCCGCCGAGGGGCAGGTCGACGACGTGGTCGACGCCGCGCAGGCGGAGGTCTATCAGGTCACCGACAAGCGCACCGCGGAGGACTACGCACCGCTCTCCGACATCATGGACGGCGTCCTCGACGAGATCGAGGCGATCGGCAACCGCGAGGCCGGCCTCTACGGCGTGCCGACCGGTTTCGCCGACCTCGACGACCTCACCAACGGTCTCCACTCCGGCCAGATGATCATCGTCGCCGCCCGCCCTGCGATGGGCAAGGCGCTCGCGCTCGACACTCCGTTGCCGACTCCGAGCGGCTGGACCACGATGGGCGAGGTGGCCGTGGGTGACCTGCTCCTCGACGCCGCAGGACAGCCCACCCGGGTCGTCGCCGCCACCGACGTACTCCACGACCGGCCCTGCTACGAGCTCCACTTCTCCGACGGCTCGGTGATCGTGGCCGATGCGCTGCACCAGTGGCACGTCCGGACGTCATACGAGACGCGCGCTATGGCGACCACATCGCATGACGTCCGCACGACCGAGGCGCTGGCGAACTCGCTCGACCAGGGGTGGACGATCGACCTGCCCGACGGCTCGGCCGTCAAGATCGACGACGTATGCGCGGTGGAGAGCGTGCCGGTGCGTTGTGTCCAGGTCGACAACCCCGACCACCTCTACCTCGCCGGACCGTCGATGATCCCGACGCACAACTCCACGCTGGCGCTCGACCTGTGTCGGGCGGCCTCGCTCCACAACAACCTGACCAGCTGCTTCTTCAGCCTGGAGATGACGCGCTCGGAGATCACGATGCGGCTGCTCTCGGCCGAGGCGAAAGTGCCGCTCAACCACATCCGCAACGGTCAGATGAGCGACGACGACTGGACCAAGCTGGCGCGGAAGATGGGCGAGGTGTCGAGCGCACCGATGTTCATCGACGACAGCCCCAACATGACGATGATGGAGATCCGGGCGAAGGCGCGACGGCTCAAGCAGCGCCACGACCTCAAGCTGATCGTCATCGACTACATGCAGCTGATGACCTCGGGCCGCAAGGTCGAGTCACGGCAGTTGGAGGTCTCGGAGTTCTCGCGCCAGATCAAGCTGCTGGCCAAGGAGCTCGAGGTGCCGATCATCGCGCTCTCCCAACTCAACCGGGGCCCCGAGCAACGCGGCGACAAGCGGCCGATGATGAGCGACCTGCGCGAATCGGGTTCGCTCGAGCAGGACGCCGACATGGTGATCCTGCTCCACCGCGACGACGTCTACGAGAAGGAGTCGACCCGCCCCGGCGAGGCCGACCTGATCGTGGCCAAGCACCGCAACGGCCCGACCCGCGACATCACCGTCGCCTTCCAGGGTCACTACTCCCGCTTCGTCGACATGGCTCACTGATACAAGCCGACATCTCAATGTCAGTAGGACGACACCAGATGTCAGTAGTTGACATCCTCTGACGTCTGCCCACAGGCACCCTCGGAAGGTGCAACCATCCTGACGTCTGGGGAAAAGCGACCCACCGGTGACGAAGTGTGGGATGACACAATGCTGTCCCACATGGCGTACTGTGGGTATGGACAATTTGATGGGTCTGGTTCCGGCTTCCGTCGCGTACCCGGTGTCTTTGGACGCCAAGCGCCGCCCGACGCTGCCTATGGCTTTGCTGGCTCAGGTACACATCCAGCCTGGTGACGACCTCGTCGCTGTCCCTGCCGGGGAGGGCGCGATTCTGCTGCAGAACCGCAGCGCCGCGCTGGCCCGGACACGCGAAAGCGTCCGAGCGGGCTTCAAGTCTCCGGTCGCTGAGGGTGCCGTGGACCGATTCCAGCAGGATCGACGAGCCGATCTTGAACGCAACGACGCGTCGTTCAAGGCCCGGAACGCAGACGAAGCGTCCGATTCGGAGGCAGCCGACCGCGCTGCCGAGCGGGGCGCATCATTGCTCGCCGAACTCGGGCTCTGACTCCATGGCACTTCTCGCGTCACAGGTCAACCGGTGACCGCACCGGTTGCTGTCCTCGACGCGTCCGCACTGCTTGCGTGGCTCTTCGAAGAAGCCGGACAAGCGACTGTCGCCAAACTTGCGGGCCACTGCGTCATTACGTCCGCCAACATGACCGAGGTGCTGTACCGGGCGGCAGTCGAGGGATACACAAGGCCACTAGCCGACCTGTACTCCGACCTCGTAAGCGGCGGTTTCGCGGTCATTGACAACACTCCCACAGATGCCATCGTCGCGGGCGACCTCATTGCGAAGTCGAGAGCCGCGAACGGGCACCTCTCGCGTGGTGACGGGCTGTGCATCGCAGCAGGTATCCGACTCGGACTGCCATTAGTGTGCGGCGATCAGGAATGGACCACGCTCAATCTTCCAGTCAAGGTCTTGTTGTTCCGCTGATGGCTCGACTCTTTCACGCTGCTCGACCAGCCCAGCCTGCGAGCCCGTCGGCACACCTGACCGCCCAAAGGCACAGGAGCGGGGAAGCATCTGCATGGTGGTCCTGTGGACAAACGACCCGAACGTGTCACTGCTGACACCTGGTGTCGCGACCACCGACAGATACATGTCGCCCTACAACTGATGTGAAGCGTCACCAGGCAGTCACCACCTGACGGCCTGCAATCGCCCCGCAGGCCGAACGACTGTGGGACGACTGAGGCCGATCCGACGTCGGGTTGGCTCAGATGAAGAGCAGCTGGGCGCCGTCGGTCTTGTCGATGAAGTCGCTGGCGCTGATGATGCCCTCGACTTCCTCGTAGAGGTCATTCTCGGTGAGATGGTTCATGTCCGCCGACATCCGGCAGGCCCACAGGTGGCCTCCCGAGGCGACGATCTGCTCGAGGAAGTCGGGGACCTCGGGGACGTCGAGATCGGCGATCGACTTCTTCAGCTTGGCGGTGGCCATCGCGGTGACACCCGGTACGCCGCCAAGTCCCTGCGGCATGTGCGCCGCGGTGTTGCCGAGCGGGGTCATCTTGAGGTTCGCCATCGTCTTCTTGTTGATCATGTCGAAGCCCCAGAACGTGAAGAACAGGTGCGTCTCCACGCCCTCTCCCAACGCGGCATTGGCCATGATCAGGCCGGGATAGGCCATGTCGAGGCTGCCCTTGGAGCAGATGATGGCGAGCTTGCGGCCCTCGCTCGCTTCGGTGCCGAAGTCGGGAACCAGGGCGGGGGCGCTGTCGCGCGGGGTGCTCGTGGTGGTGCTCATGACGATTCCTACTCTCGGTGCGGAGGGATGGGTGGTTCACACGCAGCCGTGCGGCTTGGGCAGCCCGGCGATATAGGCCATCTTCTTGGCGGGCTTCTTGGGGAAGAGCGCGAACAGCTGCTTGGTGGGGATCCCGCCGGCGACGGTCACCCGACGCAGGGTGGGGGTCTCGCCCTTGACCGCGAAGTCCTCGCGAAGGAAGCGGATCGC
>JBBSJW010000156.1:0-3528 GCA_038256885.1 Propionibacteriales bacterium | reverse complement strand
GTCAGCCATGTCGAGCACCCCCAGGGTGTGGTCGTTCAAGCCTGACGGGAGATCGACGATCACAAAGTCGTGGTTCTCACGCAGCATCTCGATCATCTTGCGGAGGAAATGCGGCGTGACGTGGTCAGCCCCTTCAGGGGAAGGTGGCGCGAGCAGCACGCGAATGCCGGTGGAGTGGTCGACCATGACCGATTCGACGATGTCGCGGTCCGGCTCGCCACCTTCGACGGCATCGAGCATCGACCGATTCTTCGGGTTGAGGTTGAGGAGCACGCCGACGTCACCGAACTGAAGGTTGGCGTCGACGAGTGCCACCCGCTGCCCTGTCTCTTTGCGGAGTGCCAGTGCAAGGTTCGTTGCCAGGGTGGTTCGTCCAGCTCCGCCCTTGGGCGAAAAGACGGCGATGACCTGGTGATTCTCGACGTCCTCGGATGAGGAGTCCGCGACGGCCGGTGTCGCGCCGTCGCCGGATGTCGGCGCTGGGGCCTGGCGCCCGCGTTCGCGCTCGTGGACGCGTTTGATCGATGTGGAGAACTCGTCCGCACTGAACGGCTTGACAAGGAACTCTCGCGCGCCGGCCAGCATGGCCTGCTTGAGTTGCTCCGCCTCGCCATGGACGCTCATCATGATGATGGCGGTGGAGGGCAGACGCTGGGCGATGATCTCGCTGGCAGCGATGCCGTCCATGCCCGGCATGTTGATGTCCATGACGATGACGTCCGGGCGCAGGTCCATCGCGACCTGGATGGCTTCCTCGCCCGAGCCGGCGGTGCCGGCCACATCGATCTCGCGCTCCACCCCGAGGAGGCGCGACAAGTGGTCGCGCGTCTCCGGGATGTCGTCGACGATGAGTACCTTGATCATGCGCTGGCTTCCGGCCGCGTGAGGTTGGCGAGGCGCCGACCTACGGGGCGGCCTCCACGTTGAGCTGCTCGACGATGCTGGGGATGCGCAGGCCGAACTCCTCGACCAGCTGGTCGATGGTAATGCCCAGCGTTTCCTCCACCGCGTCGTCGTCCGCGTGGCGAATGACAGCGGTCAGGGTGCCGACCTCGCTCAGATCGTTCTGCGCGAACTTGATGACCTCGGCGTCCTGGTCTGTGCCGGCGAACACGATGATCACGCTGTCGAGCACGGGCTGCTCCCCTTCCGCGTCCACCACGCCGTCACCGTCGGTGTCGACCGGCTCAGGTGCCTGGGCGCGCGTGGCACTGACGTAGAGGACGCGCTTGTCCTGGAGAACCGCCTTGACCGTTCGCTGATTCTCAAGGCCCGTGACGGCCTCGAAGCGGGCAGGAGCCTCTTCGTCAGGATTGGCCGCCGAGTCGGCGGTTTCCTGGAGGACGCTGATCTGCTGTGACAGGACGATGTCGATGGTGTCGCCCTCTTTGACCAGGAAATCGACGCCGGTGGCGCGATCGACCTGGAAGGTGATGGCCTTCTCGCCGGGATTGAGGCGTGCGGCAATGTCGACGTCGGCGCCGGTGCCGAGGCCAATGGCCTCGCCAGTGACCTGGGAGCGCTCGGGGATCGGGAAGAGTGCTGGCTGTCCGTTCACCTGGGACGCGCTGCGCAGCGGCGTGCCCTGGACCGCCTCGGGATCGATCTCCAGCTCCTCGACCACGTCGGGGGTGACCGGGTCGCCGATTGCAATGGGCACCGTGGCGACGAGAACCGTCTCGGTGATCTCCTCCGGGGCCACGGCCTCTTCGCGCTGATTGAGCAGAATGACGATGGCAACGAAGGCAAGGACGGCGAGAAGGACGCCGACCAGGATGACGAGGCGATTCGATCGCTTCACAAAAGTCCCCTTTGGGCTCGGGTGGATTGGTTACGGAATGAGTACTCGCAGTAGACGGTTGTGACTGCGGTCAACACTCTACTAGGCACTGTCCAGCATGCGGGAGGGGACTTGTGGGCTACACCGTCCCAGTACCTAAGGTGAGACGAGCGATGAGCCGCGAACCACTCGAGAACCACATGCAACAAAAAACGACCCCGCCAGGCCGATGCCGTGGCGGAGTCGTTGGTGATGCAGAACGGCTAGCTGCCCTGCAGGTTGGTTCCCACGTTTCTGAAAATCTGGCTGACGATCGGGCCCAAGAAGATTAGGGCAGCGATCACGACGATCGCGATGAGGGCGAGAAGCAGGCCGTACTCGACGAGCGTCTGACCTTCTTCGTCCTCGCTACTGATGTGAGCCAAAAGATTGCTGATGAAGTGCTGGATCATGGATGCGGTACCTCCTTTCCAAGTGATTTGCAGCGGAAGCGTAGAAGGCGCAATCGGCAATGAATATGGCCGAATAGTCCTATCGCCCCCAGCCGCGGTGCGTACCTTGCGCCAGAAGCGCCGATTGTGTCAAGAGCACCGGACTACGCTGGTTGCAGAGAAACCGCCCCTTGCGAGGCGGCTTCGCTGGCACCGGAGGAGGAGACCCGGGAACCGGTGCTGAGCCACCGGTCCCCTCAATGAAGGCCATCACAGATACCTGCGATGACATGAGCAGAACGCTACGGGCGTCTGGGCGCATCACCAATGGAACTCCCGTACTCGGCGAGACGGGACTTCTTACGCTGGATCAATCCTCCGGGATCTTGATCCATCCCTGGCGCATGGCGTAGACCACGGCCTGGGTGCGGTCGTTGACGGAAAGCTTACGGAGGATGGAACTCATGTGGTTCTTCACGGTCTGCTCGCTGATGCCCAGCGCGTAGGCGACCTGCTTGTTCGTCATGCCCTGCGCGATGTTGTCGAGGATCTCGACCTCGCGCGGTGACAGAGGAGCGAAGATCGGCTGCGCCTCCGAGCCGTAGACCGCCAGCTCGCGGAACTCCTTGAGCACACGTGAAGCCACGGCCGGCTTGGCGAAGACCTTGTCGTTGATGAGGTACTCGCCTGCCCGCACGCGGCGGATGATGGCGATCAGGTCGCTCGGGTCGATGTCCTTGAGCACATACGCCGCGGCGCCCGCCTTGATGGCATCAAACAGCTGATCCTCGTCGTCATTGGATGCCAGGACGATGACGCCGGTGTGTGGCAGCTCGCGCTTGAGGCGCTGGGTCGTCTCGATGCCATTGGGCGCCGGCAGGCCCAGGTCCATGAGGACGACGTCGGGCGTCAGCTCCTGTGCCATGGCCAGCGCGTCGCGCCCGGTGCCGGCCTCGCCGACGACCTCGATGTCGTCCTCGAGCTCCAGGATGTTGCGGACGCCACGACGGAACAGGGTGTGACCGTCGACGATGACGACTCGCGTGGTTCCGGCGCGTCGGTCGCCGCCTCGGCGGCGCTCATCGGCCTTGCTCTCGACGGTTGTGGTCTTGGTCTCAGTTTCGGTTGCCACTCGGGGTTCCTCCTTGGTGTGTGTCGCGGACCCGCTCCGGCAGTCGGAGCAGGATTCGGGTGCCTTCACCCTGTCTTGATTCCATCTGGAGCTGGCCGCCGAACAGCTCGGCGCGCTCCCGCATGAACTGCAGTCCGAAGTTGCGCGCCGTTCCTGATGCCATTCGCATCAGGTCGAACCCGCGG
>JBBSJW010000155.1:0-3582 GCA_038256885.1 Propionibacteriales bacterium | reverse complement strand
GGTTCGCGCGGGTCGCGACGTGCCCGGTCCGTTTGATCTCGATCACCAGGACGACGCCTTCGCCGGTAAGGGCGAGGAAGTCGACCCGGGATTGGTCGCCCGGATCGGGGTCGTCGGCGTTCCAGCCGCGGAGCAGGCCGCGGAGAGGATCGTCAGCAACAAGGCGGCGTCTTCCCAATCTCGTTGGGGGTTGGTGCGCACGGCGATGGTGGTCGCGGCCGCTTTCCCGACGAGAGCAGCGAGCACACTCGGACGGTGGACGCGGCCGCTCGTCGCAGCCCCGCTATCAGTGGAGACGACCTGAACGTCGACGGTGTCGGTGTTGTCGATCAGGCTCTGACTCCCGGGGACGTTCACCGTGCGAAAGGGCGGGGTCGTGATGACGTCCGCTCGTTCCCCGATGCCTTCTGGAGCCAGGACATCGAAGCTGACTTTTCCTGGTCCGGGGTCCGCGTGCCTGCTGAATCGGTGGCCGATGCCGTCTGGCGAGTAGCCCTCAAGGGTAAGCCCGTTGTGCTCAAGCCAGGCGCAAACGACTCCAATGCTCCCGGGGGTCGCGCGGACGTCGACGAGAACGTCAGCATCGAGCGTGGCCCGCGGCAAGACTGCTCCGTGTTCGATGGCGAGCAGATGAACGAGCTGACCACCGATTAGGACCCACGGGTGCTTGGTGTCCGCGAGGCGCAGGAGCAGCAGCCACGCCTGTTCCTGCGCCGGCGGCATGTCGGTGAGGACGACCGTCATGCGCGCGGTCGTTGGTCTTGGCCGCCGGACACGGACGCCCACGACTTGGCGAGCCACGAAAGGGCGAGGTGTCGCGATCGACTGTCTGGCGATCCGAGCAGATCCACCATCGCGACGATCAGCGGCACCGGTGCTCCCTGCAGAGGCAGATTCCCCGCGTCGGCCTGTGACGGGATCGCCATGACCAGAACAGAGCCCGCCGGATCGGGTTCTAGCGCGTACCGGCCGATCAGGGCTGGAAGCTCCGCTGCAGGCAGGTAACCGAGCCAGTCGCCCCCAGGGCTGAGGTCGTGACCCGACGCCGCGACCGCGCGCGCGCCACCGACCGACACATGCGGGTCGCGGGACAGGTGAGGGCTGACGTCGGGGTGGGCCCAGAAACGGTGGGACGCCGCTCGTCGCCGGAGGAGCTCGTTCCACTCGGCGCCGGGTGGATGCTGCGCCGCGAACATCTTCAGACGGTGCCGAAGGCCGCGGTCAGCGACGGCGTTCCGCCAGCTCCACTCCCCCGCAAAGTGCTGGTCGACCGAGCTGAGGGCGTGTAGGAGGGCCCAGCACGCACCCGGTCCAAGCGGGCGACCGGCGGCGGGCTTCTGCGCCGCGCGCGCCTGGATGCTTGCTCGGTCCACGACCCAGCGAGATCCGATCTGCTCCCCCACGAGGGACTGGCTCTTCAGAAGCTGGCGGACGCGGGGTTCGGACACGGCGAGGCTTCGCGCTGCGTCGCCCACCGACATCCACTGCTTGTTGATCACATCCTGCGTCCTTGATCTCTTGCGATGCGCGAAGTATTGCGTGACATGCCGTCAACGTCAAGCAATACTCTCGCTAACACAAGAGATCACGGACGTCGGCGAGCGGGCCATCTTCGATGGTTCCGGAAACTTGACTCTTCCGTCGACAACGGAAGGCAGTTTCCCGAACCTGCCCGCGCCCGAGTGGGAGGGAGCGTGCCGTTCCGGTGAGTCCTCGCGCTACGAGGCCGAACCAAGCTCCGCTTCCGGTATCGCATGGCTCTTGACCTCGATGAGGATGCTCAGCAGCGACTCGACGTCCGCCGAGGCGAACATTGCGTCTGGCCCCTGCGGGGCGACATCGGTGAACGGCGAGTCGTAGAGCCGGCCCGGCTCGAGCACGCCGCTCTCGGTCAATCCGGCGATCACCAGGTTGACGAAGTGCAGCTGGTTGGCGCTCAGCGCCTTCCCGGCCAGAAAGTCCTCAAAGGCCGCGGTCGCGGCCTCCCGATCGAGACCGACCAAGGATCGTACGAACAGGCCCAGGCCACTAGCCTCCTGGCTTGCCCGGTCGAGATCCTGCTGGTCGGCGATGCCGGCTTCGAGCAGGAGTCGTTCGAGCTCTCTCAGATCACTCGCTGTGAGCTGGCGGTTGCGTCGCAGCTTCTGGATCGCCACGTGGTCCTCGTGCTTACGCAGGTACAGCCGCGCCTTCGCCCGGAAGCGTTCGAAGTTGTTCGCGACCACAACGCCGGCCAGCTGCAGCTCGGCCGACTCACCCAGCTCGTCACGGAAGTCGGTGTAAACGACGACGCGCTTGGACTTCTCGATCAGAGCGACCAGGCCGCGCACCCGGCGGCGGAGCAGCTCGAGCATCGGAAGTGTGACGTCGACCCACCACTCGTCGCCCGCGGCGTCGCGCAGCAGCAGCTCCTGCGCCTTGATGACCGGGATGGCGGTCTGCTCCAGCAGCGCGGCCGCGACCGCCTGCACCTGACTGCTCAGCCGCTCGACGCCGGGGTCGCCGGTGAGCAGAGCCAGTTGGAGTCGGAGCAGCAGCAGGTCGAAGCGCTTGGCGGCCTCGTCGTCGTCGCGTACCGATGACGGGAGTCCGGACAGGTGCTCGGCGATCTCCGCCGTGGCCGCCGCGGTCAAGGTGGCCCAGGCGTCCGCTTCGCCGTACTGCTCGACCCACCGGCGGTGCGGGCGTACGACGATGTTGTGGACGTTCATGCCCTCCACGACGGTGCGGAGGTCCCGGGCGAGGTCCTGCCGGAGCCCCGCGTCGGAGTGGGTGCCGTCGACCTCGACGACCACACCGGCGGCGACTTCCGGACCCAACCGCCAGGCAAGGTCGAGCTTGGCTTTGAACAGGCGCTGCGAGAGCGGTTCGGTCAGCGAGCCTTCCGTCCCGGCGAGTTGCTGGTTGAAGAACTCGAGGTTCTGGCAGAAGTCGAAGACGTAGAAGTCCTGCTTGTCCTGGCCGGGACCGTAGAGCTCCGGGCACAGTCGCGTGCCGCGGCCGATCATCTGCCAGAACTTGGTCTTGGCCCGCACGATCTTGAAGAAGACGAGGTTGACGACCTCAGGCACGTCGATGCCGGTGTCGAGCATGTCGACCGAGATGGCGATGTGTGGCGCCTTGTCATGCACCGAGAAGTCGTCGATGAGGCTCTGGGCGTACTCGGTCTTGTGCGTCACCACCCGGGCGAACGCGCCCTTGTACTCGGGGTAGTTGAGGTCGAAGCGCCGGCCGATGAACTCTGCGTGCGCGTTGTTCTTGGCGAAGATGATGGTCTTGCCGAGTCGGTCGCCGCCGGCCACGCGGTGGCCCTGGGTCATCAGGGTCTGCAGCATCTTGTCGACCGTGTCGGCGTTGAACAGCCACGTGTTGACCGCCTCGGCCCCGATCGCGTCGGGGACGTCGCCGTCCTCGTCCCACTCCAGGGCGTCCCACTGGTCCCTCTCCTGCTCGGACAAGTCGTCGTAGCGGATGCCTTCGCGCTGGAACTTCAGCGGGACCGAGACTGCTCGCGGTGGGACCAGGTAGCCCTCCGCCACCGCCTCGTCGAGCCCGTACGCGTCGGTCGGGACGCCGTCCTCG
>JBBSJW010000154.1:0-3615 GCA_038256885.1 Propionibacteriales bacterium | reverse complement strand
ATCGCCTTGGAGCCGGTGGCGGGGCTGCCTGATGCGGCACGTGCGACGTGGCGGAGGTCGTAACCCTCTTCCTTGATGCGCCAGGTGTTGTGCTCGATGAAGTTCCAGGCACCCATGTTCGCGGGCTCTTCTTGAAGCCAACGCAGTTCCTTGGCGTTCGGGTACTTCTTCAAGATGTCGAGCATCTGCTCGGTCGGCAACGGATAGAGCTGCTCGACACGCACGACGGCGACCGGAGCATTGCGCTCGTCACGCTCGGCAATCGCATCCCAGGCGACCTTGCCCGAGCAGAACGCGATTCGGGTGACCGCGTCGGCGTCGATGTCGCCGGGATCGTCGAGGACTTCGTTGAACGAGCCCGACGTCAGCTCGTCGATGTGTGAACGGGTCTGCTTCATGCGCAGGCCCGACTTCGGCGTGAAGACGATCAGTGGCGTGTGGCGTTCCGAGTGCACCTGGCGGCGGAGCAGGTGGAAGAAGTTTGCTGCCGTCGTGGCGTTGACGACCTGGATGTTGTCTTCGGCCGCAAGGGTGAGGAACCGCTCGATGCGAGCCGAGCTGTGTTCGGGTCCCTGGCCTTCATAGCCGTGCGGCAGGAGGAGGACGACCCCGTTCTGCTGCTTCCATTTGTCCTCGGCAGCAACGATGTACTGGTCGATGATGATCTGCGCGCCGTTGATGAAGTCACCGAACTGGGCTTCCCAGACGACGAGCGCCTCACGGTTGGCATGGCTGTATCCGTACTCGTAGCCGAGCGCGGCGTACTCCGACAGCAACGAGTCGAACACCCAGAACTGGGCATTGGCGTCGTCGAGGTGATCGAGCGGCACCCAGGGCTCGCCGTTCTCGTAGTCGACCAGGGCTGCATGGCGGTGGCTGAACGTGCCGCGCCGCGAATCCTCACCGGCGAGCCGGACGGGGTGGCCTTCCTGGACGAGGGATCCGTAGGCCATGGCCTCACCGAGCGCCCAGTCGACGTCGCCGTCGGCGTACATCTTGGCTCGCGTCTCGAACTGCTTGGCCAGCTTCGGGTGGACGGTGAAGCCCTCCGGGTAGTCGGTCAGCTTGTTGAAGATGGAGTCCAGCTTGGACTTGTCGACACCGGTCGGGATGTGCGGGAGCACGCCGACGGGTTGCGGCGGACGCGCTGCAGTGATCGGGCCCGGGTCCTGCGAACGGGTCTGGTCGAGCGCGACCTGCAACTTGTCGTGGAAGTCGCTGAGTGCCTGCTCGGCCTCATCGAGCGTGATGTCGCCGCGACGGACGAGTGTCTCCACGTACAGCTTGCGAACACTGCGCAGCTCACTGATCGCCTTGTACATGAGCGGTTGGGTGTAGCTCGGGTCGTCGCCTTCGTTGTGACCGTGGCGGCGGTAGCACACCATGTCGATCACGACGTCCTTGTGGAAACGCTGGCGATAGTCCCAGGCGAGGCGAGCAACCTTGACGCAGGCCTCCGGGTCATCGCCATTGACGTGGAAGATCGGGGCCTGGACGGTCTTCGCGACATCCGAGCAGTAGATCGACGAGCGGGCGAACTGCGGTGCGGTCGTGAACCCGATCTGATTGTTGATGATCAAGTGGATGGTGCCGCCGATGCGGTAGCCACCGATGTCGCTCATCGCCAGACACTCGGCGACGATGCCCTGACCGGCGAACGCTGCGTCACCGTGGATCAGCAATGGCAGGACCGGATACGAGCCGGGTGGGTCGATCTGGTCCTGCTTTGCGCGGACCATGCCCATCACGATCGGGTCGACCGTCTCGAGGTGGCTCGGGTTGGCTGCCAACTCGATGTTGATGTCGGCACCGGACTGGCTGACGTACTTGCCCTTGATGCCGAGGTGGTACTTCACGTCGCCCGAGCCCTGGACGGAGGAGGGATCGAGATGCCCCTCGAACTCGGAGAAGATCGCCTCGTAGTCCTTGCCCATGATGTTGGACAACACATTGAGTCGTCCACGGTGGGCCATGCCCATGACGGCGGAGTCGAGGCCGTCGTCGGCCGCGTGGCTCAGGATCTCGTCGAGGATCGGAATCGCCGACTCGGCACCCTCGATGCCGAAGCGCTTGGTGCCGACGTACTTGGTCGCGAGGAACTTCTCGAAGGACTCCGCGGCGTTCAGGCGCTCCAGGATCCGGTGCTTCTCGTCCTTGGTCGGTTGCTCGTAGCCGTTCTCGACGCGCTCCTGCACCCAGCTCTGTTCATCGGTGCTCTGGATGTGCATGTACTCGACACCGATGGTGCGGCAATACGCGTCGCGCAGCACACCGAGCAGGTCGCCGAGGCGCATCTTGTCGGTCCCGCCGACGCCGTCGGTGAGGAACTCGCGGTCGAGGTCCCAGATCGTGAGGCCGTACGTCGCCGGATCGAGCTCGCGCGGCATGTGCGGCTCCTTCCAGCGCAACGGGTCGATGTCAGCAATCCGGTGGCCGCGCACGCGGTGCACACGGATCAGCTTGGCGACGGCCATCTGCTTGGCCAGCATCGACTCCTCGCGGTTCATCGAGCTGGTGTCCGGACGCCATTTGACTGCCTCGTACGGCATGCCGAGCGAGGTGAAGATCTCGTCGTAGAAGTTGTGATCACCGAGCAGGAGTTCGTGGATCCGCTTGAGGAACAGACCGGACTCGGCGCCCTGGATGATCCGGTGGTCGTAGGTACTGGTTACCGTTACTACCTTGCTGACGCCGAGCGAGCTCAGGTTGCGTGTGTCGGCGCCTTCGAATTCGGCCGGGTAGTCGATGCTGCCGACGCCGACGATGACACCTTGGCCCGGCATGAGGCGGGGCACCGACTGCACCGTACCGATGCCGCCGGGGTTGGTGAGGCTGATGTTCGCACCCTGGAAGTCGTCGACGGTCAGCTTGTTCGACTGGACTTTGCGGATGACCTCTTCGTAGGCGGCGAGGAATCCGTTGAAGTCGAGCGTGTCGCAGTCGCGCAGGACCGGCACCAGCAGTGTGCGGCTGCCGTCAGCCTTGACCTTGTCGACCGCCAGACTCATGTTGACGTGCGGATTCTCGATGAGGCGGGGTTTGCCGTCCTCGCCCACCACGTAGGCGTTCTTCATCTCGGGCACGGCGTCCGCGATGGCTCGCACGATCGCCCAACCGATGAGGTGGGTGAAGCTGATCTTGGACTGACCCGAGCGCGCCCGGAACCCGTTGATCACCTTGCGGTTGACCTCGAGCAGCTTGGCGGGAACGTTGCGGAAGCTCGTCGCTGTCGGAACCTCGAGGCTCGCCTCCATGTTGCGTGCGATCGCTGCACCCGCACCGCGGATCGGCTTGCCGGGCTCTTCGGCGGGCTCAGCGTCCTTGCCGTTGGTGTCCGCCGGCGCGGGCAGCGCCGGTTCGGGCGTCGCTGCGGCAGCCGGAGCGGGAAGTTTCTCGACCTCGCTGGCCACGCCGTGGACCTCGGCGTTGGCCTTGACCTGCGGAGACGCTGCAGCTGCAGCTGCCACGCTCGGCGCCTGAGAGTGGTAGTCGGCAAAGAACTCCTGCCAGGCCTCACTGACCGCCCCGGGATCCTGCACGAATCGCTCGTACATCTCCTCGACGAGCCACGAATTGGCTCCGAATCCGGAACTCTGAGCTTGATCGGCTGGTGCT
>JBBSJW010000153.1:0-3677 GCA_038256885.1 Propionibacteriales bacterium | reverse complement strand
CCCTCCTCATCGAGTTCACGGAAGAACGCTTCGCGAGGCGACTCGCCGTCCTGAATCCCGCCGGTGGGGAGCCGCCATGCAACCTCGGGATAGTGAGACTTTCGCGTCACCAATATGTGCCCATCGGGACGGACAACCGCCATACAGACTTCAGAGCGAAGCCCGTCGGATCGACCAACCGGTCTAGCCGAAGTTTCCTGCGTTCCAAGGAGCCAACGTTCCAGGGGCTCAGCCTGCACCGCTACCTCTCAGAAGAGTCCATGGCCCTACTCAACGACGCCATGGATACTGATCACCGCGCCGCCATCGAGAGCGGCGAGTAGGGCACCGAGGATCCCTCAAGGCCCACCACCCCGCGGGGCTCTGTCCGATTAATGCGCCGTTGAACCGCCCTGGGTTCGGTAGAGTGGTCTGTCCCGGGTTCCGCGTAGTCGAGATTGCTTGGATTCTCATGCCACGGTGATGATGCGGCTGCGTTCGAACTCTATCGGGGAGAGCCATCCGAGTTGGCTGTGACGGCGTTTGCGGTTATGCCAGATCTCGAGGTACTCGAACATCGCGTTGGAGAGTTCGAGGCGGGTGTTCCACTTCTTGCGATCGAGAAGCTCGACCTGCATCCGCGACCAGAAGGACTCGATCATGGAGTTGTCGTAGCAGTCGCCGATGCTGCCCATCGACGCGAGAAGCCCGGAATCCTTGGCTCGCTTGGTGAACGCCCAGGACCCGAATTGGACGCCGTGATCAGAGTGGATGATCGTCCCAGGCTCCGGGTGCTTGCCGAGGCGACTGTCGATGGCCATCCCGAGGGCGTTGGTGACCAGAGCCCCGGTCGGTGATGCGTCGATCGACCAGCCCACGACGCGTCTGGAGTAGGTGTCGAGGATGGCGCAGCAGTAGACCTTTCCTTCCCGTGTCGGATGTTCTGTGATGTCGGTGACCCACAGCTGGTTCGGGCCCGCGCGTGTGAAGTCACGCTCGACGTGGTCGTTCGAGATGTCGCTGGTGCGGATCCGCTTCCACCTTCGTCGCCCCGTGAGCCCTTGCAGACCAGCGCGTCGCATCAGTAGCTCGATCTGGTTGTGGCCCACGACAACGTCGCGGCCCAGAGTCAGCTCGGCGTGGACGCGTCTAGCGCCGTAGATGCCGTGGGACTCTGCGTGGATCTGGCTGATCAAGTCGGTGAGCATGGTGTGTCGGATTGAGCGCTCTGACGGTGCCCGCTTGAGGTGCTCGTAGTAGCCGGACTCCGAGGCGCCGACGATCCGGCATGCGGCCTGTACCGAGAGCTTCTCCGCGGCCATCACTTCGATGGCCGCGTACTTCCTTCTGGGCTGGTCTGCTCCTTCAACAGCTCCATCGCCCGCCGGCTGATGGCCAGCTCCTGCTCAAGGTCGCTAATGCGTTTCCTGGCGCTGGCGAGTTCGTTGTTCTCTGCGGTGCTGAGCCCCGGTTGGAGTCCTCGGTCGATCCGGTCTTGGCGGCGCCAGTTGTAGATCGTCTGATCACTGAGATCGAGGTCGTGCGCTATCGACGCGACGCTCTTCCCAGCTGCCAGCAAGTCGAGGACCTTACGTCTGAACTCGGCTGAGTAGCCCTGTCGTCCCACTTCTTCCTCCTGATGTCAGACACCAGAATCCAGAAACTCAGACTCCGTCAGACCCAGGACACACCAGAGCCTCCATCAGACCCAGGGCGATTCAGTCGTGAGCATGGGCGTCTCCACGATGCCTGGGGCGATGGAGTTCACGCGGATGCCGGTCTGGGCCAGGTCGCGTGCGGCGGTGAGGGTGAGTCCTACGACACCTGCCTTGGATGAGGCGTAGGCCGCCTGCCCGATCTGTCCGTCGAACGCCGCGATGGAGGCGGTGGTTGACCACGCAGCCTCGCTGCCCGTCCTCAAGGGGGTGGGTCGCGGCGATTTTCTCGGCAGCCAGGGTCATCACGTTGAAGGTGCCAATCAGGTTGATCCGACGACCTGGGCGTACAGGGCGAGGTCGTGGTGTCCCCGCTTGCCCACGATCCGCATCGAGGGGGCGATGCCGGCACAGTTCACGACCGTGCGCAGAGGAACGCCTGTCGCCGCGGCCTCGTCCACGGCGGCATGAACCTGCTCAGGGTCGGTGACGTCGACCTCGAGGTAGGTCACGTTCTCAACGCTGGGTGCCTTCTCGATCGACGTCGCGAGATCGAAAGCGAAGACGCGAGCTCCCTGGTCTGCCAGCGCCGCGGCGGTGGCGGCACCGAGGCCCGAGGCGGCGCCGGTGACGATGGCGGTAGTGTCGGTGAGCTGCACGGTCAGGCTCCTAGGCTCTGGTGGGTGATGGCGCCGCCTGGGTTGCTGGCGAGCTGGCGGGAGATGACTTCTCGCTGGATCTGGTTGGTGCCCTCGAAGATCTGCATGACCTTGGCCTCGCGCATGTATCGCTCGACGGGGAAGTCGCGGGTGTACCCGGCGCCGCCGAGCACCTGGACGGCGTCGGTGGTGACCTTCATCGCGTTGTCGGTGGCAACCAGCTTGGCGACGCTCGCCTCGCGACTGAACGGCCGACCGGCGTCGCGAAGGCGGGCCGCGTGCAAGGTCATCGCTCGTGCGGATTGGATGGCGGCCTCCATGTCGGCCAGCACGAACGCGAGCCCTTGGTGCCTGATGATCTTCTGCCCGAAGGTCTCGCGCTCCTTGGCGTAGGCGATTGCCTGGTCCAGTGCGCCTTGGGCCAGGCCGGTGGCGACGGCCGCGATGCCGAGGCGGCCGGAGTCCAGGCCGGCGAGGGCGATCTTGAGGCCATCACCCTCCTCGCCCAGGCGTCGCTCCACGGGGACGCGGACGTCGTCGAAACGCATGGTCGCGGTCGCGGAACCGGTGAGGCCCATCTTCCGCTCAGGCGGGTCAGCACTGAGCCCGGCCGATTTGGCAGGAACCAGGAAGCAGGAGATGTCGCCGCGACCCTCACCGGTACGGGCGATCACCTTGTAGAAGTCAGCGTGCCCGCCGTGGGTGGTCCACGCCTTGGCGCCGCTGAGGATGTACTCGTCTCCGACAAGGCGCGCAGTGGTGCGCATGGCACCGGGGTCCGAACCCGCGTGCGCCTCCGAGAGGCAGTAGGCGCCCAGTGTTGCGCCGCCCAGCATGTCGGGGAGCCAAGCGCGCTTCTGCTCCTCGGTGCCGCGGGAGACCAGTCCGAAGCAGGAGAGGGCATGGACACTGACCCCCACCCCCACGCTCGCCCACACCGAGGCGATCTCCTCGAGCACCTGGAGATAGACCGCGTAGGGCTGTCCACCGCCCCCGAACTCCTCGGAGTAGGGCAGGCCGAGCACGCCGACCTCGCCCAGCATGCGGAACACATTGCGCGGGAAGGTCTCCTCCGACTCCGCCGCGGCGCTGATCGGTGCCAGCTCCTTGGTCGCGAGGTCCCGGACAAGCTTGACCAACTCGGTTGCCTCTTCAGTGGCGAGGATGCGTTCAGCCGGCATACGAACTCCTTGAGCAGCGGATAAGCAAGCGAGAAGACTATGAATGATACTAGCATCGCGTTATGCGTACTATTTCTGTATGCTGCTCATCACATCCGAACGCGCCGATAACCTCCTGAAGGCGTCGTCTGCACCGACCGAGAGAGAGCCATGCCCCAGATCGTGACCCCCGAAGTTCGCGTCCGAGAGCTCCTCGACCTCTG
>JBBSJW010000152.1:0-3679 GCA_038256885.1 Propionibacteriales bacterium | reverse complement strand
CGTCGACGTCGTACCCCCGCTCAGCCTCGTCGGCGAGTTCCTCGATGTCCGCGTCGGTCAGCTCGAGTCCCGTCTTGGTCGTGTACGTACGAGAGGTTTCAGGCATCTCGATCCTCTGGCTTGGGCAACAGGTCGTGGAACGACCGCCGCAGTGGCATTGCGTGAATTGTGAGGAGCCGATCACCGGCCAGCTCGAGCACGAAGACCTCGAGGAGGTTGCTGGAGAGGTCGGGGCCGATCACGATCACCTTCGGTGGGTCGGCGTCCGGGTCGACATCAACGACGACGAGCGGATGTCGACGGCGTGAAGGATGTCCGCGTCAGAGACGCCATGACGTCGAGCCGAACGGTGGATCTCCACACCGTCACAGCGTATTACGCAAATCGTGTCCGAGGAAGGGACTCCGTGCTTTCAGCCGGAGTGACGGCAAGACGTCGGCCGAAGCGAGCGCAGGATGTTGCCCGATCTGGAGGCGCCCGGCGCGTCGCATCTGGCCCCGAGCGGGGACGACGTTTGCGGACACTTCGCCCCTCGCCGCCACCGGCACAGTCCGGGCGGTGCCCTACGCGGATGTGCGTGCGCGATATGGGGCGGTCGACGCCTGCGCCGGTCAGGCACATCGGTTGCAGTCCGAGATGTTAAGGCGCGCTCCGCCAGCTATCGCCAGGTATGGGCGTAGAGGACCGCGACCGCACGTCATCCCGTGGTCGTCGGGAGAGCGGGTCAGCCGAAGAGAGACGTAATGGCGTCAATCACCTGCTTCGTCTGCTGGAGCCGGCCGGCGCCGACTGTCTCAGCGATCTTCCTTTCGAGGTCCTCCAAGATCTCTCGCGTCGCAGTGGCGAAGGCGAGACCGCGTCGTGTGAGGGTGATGACTCGTCGCCTCCGGTCTTCATCACCGGCTCGGCGAAGGATGTAGCCGAGGACCTCGAGCTCGTTGAGCAAGGGGTTGAGGGCTTGCTTCGACATGCCAAGTCGTGAGGCGAGATCGGACGGATGCAGCCCGTGCGGTCCCGGAAACTGGAACAGGGCGAAGTGTGACGGCCGAATGTCGTCGAAACCGGCGGCTTGCAGCCGGGCGAGTAGGGCGCGGTGTGTTGCCTCGGAGGCTAGGCGGAGCTGCGCGCCGATCATCGGCGTGGTGGGGCCTGGGTAGCCAGCAGTTGACATTACGTACACTCTACTTTACGGTCTCGTACACTTCACTTTACGAACGTCGAGGGGGAGAGCGGATGAGCAAATGCCGAGTCACGGACATGCACGACCGGATGGCTGGTGCTCAGGCGGACTTCGGTAACGGGGACGCGACCGCGTTCAAGGCGTTGTGGTCGGACCGCGACGACGTCACGATCTTTGGGGCCTTCGGCGGCCACGCTCAGGGTCGGTTGCAACTCGGGGAACGGCTCGACTGGGCGGCGTCGAAGTTTCGTTCCGCGACATGGGAGTACGAACCGATTTCATCCGTGTTCGGTGCTGACGTGGGCTGCACGGTGTGGATCGAACGGAGCACGGGAACCATCGGCGGCCGGGCGATCACGCAGGAGCTGCGCGTGACCCATGTGTTGCGACTCGAAGGTGATGCCTGGAGGATCGTTCATCGGCACGCCGACCCACTCGTCGACACGACCGATCCATCCGCCGCGCAGATCGAAGGCACGGCCACGTAGCGGTACACAGAGCCGCTCTGGCGACTCGCATCCCCTGACTCGCAGAGGGCGAAGGGGAGACCATCAACCCTCGGGTTTTCTACCGGACCCACACGAACCGTGAGGAGACGACAATGGCAAACGAAACGGAATCGGCGTTGAAGCAGCAAAGCGCTGTGTCGGCGGACGGCACGCGGATCGCGTTCACGACGCTCGGATCCGGTGACGACGTCGTCGTCTGCCCCGGAAGCCTTTCGGATGGCTCGAACTGGCTTCCGGTCGCTGAACAGATGGCTAGCAGGCTGACGATGCACATCATCAGCCGACGGGGCACCGGAGCCAGCGGCGACGGCCTACAGCACTCCCTCCGACGAGAGGTCGAGGACGTACTCGCAGTTCTGGAAGCGACGGGCGCTCGCCGTCTCGTCGGGCACTCCTACGGAGCGGTGTGCTCGTTGCAGGCGGCACTCACCCCTGGGGCCGCGGACCTCGTGGCAGCGTACGAGCCGCCGCTCGCGGTCACCTCGCCGATCGTGCCGACCGATGCCCTCGACGAGATCGACCAAGCAGCCGCCCGCGGTGACATGGACACCGTCGTCGACACCGGCCTCCGCCGCTGCGTCCGACTGCCTGACCCGGCAGTCGATGGGCTCCGCAGCTCGCCGATCTGGCCGAGCATGGTCGCCAGCGGCCAGCACTGGCCGCGCGAGATCCGCGCCATCGCCGAGGAACCTCCGGGCATCGAGCCATACGCGCAGATCTCCGCAGCCGTCCTGCTTCTGGTCGGCCAGCAGACACCACCCGGCCACCACCACCGGGTTGCCATCGACGCACTCGCAGGCGCCATCCCCGATGCCCGAGTCGTCGAGCTCCCAGGAGTCGGGCACCAAGGCCACCTCCAGAATCCCAGCGAACTCGCCACGACCCTGCTGGGATTCTTCACCTGACGCAACATCTGGCTGCACCCAACGGGGCAAGCTTCGGAGCGGCAGCCGGCTCACACTCTGGATTGTTGCGACAGCTGCCGGCGTCCGGGTACCAGACCGGTCCTGAGCGGGCATGGCGGATCTCCTCGTCGCCACGCGTGCCTGATCGGCCGCCCAGATGGGCGACGAGGTGGACTGCGGGGGCCAGACTGCGCCCACCGCAGCCATCCAGATCCCGCGCGCGCCATCGACGGAGACCGGAACCTCGACCACCACCCCTCAATCCGGAATAGACACTTGAGTCCGGAGCTCTAGCAGGTGCTAGAACCCGGGCGCCTCGGGTCGAGCAGCGAGGAGCGCGCCGCCGCCGGCCACGAACGACTTCGGCTGCGTCAGGATGAGCTGGACCGTTGTCGTCACATCTCGGTACAAGCGATCGAGCGGGGACGTGCGGTACCCGCCGGTGGTGCCGAGCGCTTCGTAGGGGCCGTTCACCGCTTCCTTGACGGCGTGGAACGCGTGCGTGTTCGCGACCCGAAACCGCGTCCACTCATCGGACCCGTGCTCGCCCGCTTGCACGCCCTCCCATACCGCACCCACGCTGTCGAAGAGGTAGGTGCGGGCCGAGCCGACCAGCCCCTCCGCGCGGGCCGCCGCCATCGCCACCAACGGATCGTCCGTAGCCGACGCCATCGTCGTCATCGAGAACTTCGCCGCCGCAGCGCGCTTGGACTCCTCGATAGCGACGCGCCCCAGCCCGAGCCGCACCGCAACAAGGTTCACGAAGAACAGGAACCAGAACTCGCGACCCCTCCCCGTGCGTTGCATGTCCACTGACAACGTCAAGCGTCTCGCAACCCGCACCACCGCCGACCTCGGCAGCACAGTCGGGGACGACGTTTCCGGGCGCCTCGGCCCCCTCGCCTCGATCACACGTATAACAACACATTCCGGGCAGTGGGCCGTTCCGTAACAGTTGAGCGTTTGGGGGCGGCTCGCTCAGGCGCACGTGTTTGGTGCCTTCGCCCTGCACGGTCCTACACGATCTCGACGACGACGTCTTGGGCGTGGGCGGCGAGCGCCTCGAGGTCGACCTGATCGCCTGT
>JBBSJW010000151.1:0-3708 GCA_038256885.1 Propionibacteriales bacterium | reverse complement strand
TTCGGGCCCGCTTCACGGCCCCTCCCGCAACTCCCCATCTCCGTCGATTCCGACGGCTACCTGATCGCCCAGTCGGACTTTCTCGAGCCAATCGGTCCTAGCTTTTGGGAACGCTCATGAGCGCCACAGACACAGCATCCGCCGACACCACTCCTGCCGCATCGACGGCACCGGCGACCCGAGGCCAGCGATTCACCAACGCGTCGGCGAACTACATCGACGAGCGCACGAGCGTCTCCGGTCTGGTCAAGGAACTGGGCCGCAAGGTCTTCCCCGACCACTGGTCGTTCATGCTCGGCGAGATCGCCCTGTACAGCTTCGTCGTCATCCTTCTCTCGGGCACGTTCCTCACCTTCTTCTACGACCCCTCGATGACCGAGGTCGAGTACGAGGGCTCCTACGTGCCGCTCAAGGGCCTCGAGATGTCGGCAGCGAGGGCATCCAGCCTCGACATCTCCTTCGACATCCGCGGGGGCCTGCTCATGCGCCAGGTCCACCACTGGGCTGCGCTGCTGTTCATCGCCGCCATCGGGCTGCACATGCTGCGTGTCTTCTTCACGGGCGCGTTCCGCAAGCCGCGCGAGCTCAACTGGTTCATCGGCTTCGTGCTGTTCATCCTCGCGATGGCAGAGGGCTTCACCGGTTACTCGCTCCCCGACGACCTGCTCTCCGGTAACGGTCTGCGCATCATCGACGGCATGGTCAAGGCGATCCCGCTCATCGGCACCTGGATCTCCTGGCTGCTCTTCGGCGGCGAATTCCCCGGCGTCGAAGTCATCCCCCGCCTGTTCGTGCTGCACATCCTGCTGCTGCCGGCGATCCTTGTCGTTGCACTCGGTGCCCACCTGTTGCTCATGGTCATCAACAAGCACACCCACTACGCGGGCCCCGGCCGCACGAACGACAACGTCGTTGGCGTTCCCGTCATGCCGATCTTCGCTGCCAAGGCCGGTGGATTCTTCTTCATCGTCTTCGGCGTGATCATGCTGCTCGGTGCGTTCTTCCAGATCAACCCGATCTGGGCCTACGGCCCCTACGACCCGTCACCGGTGTCGGCGGGCACCCAGCCGGACTGGTACATCGGTTTCGCCGATGGTGCGCTCCGGCTCATGCCGGGCTTGGATGTTGTCCTCCTCGGCTACACCTATCCCCTCGGCGTACTGGTGCCCCTGGCGATCCTGCCGATCTTCCTCGGACTTGTCGCGTTCTATCCCTTCATCGAGGCGTGGATCACGGGCGACAAGCGCGAGCACCACATCGCCGAGCGTCCGCGCAACGCGCCGGTTCGTACCGCGATCGGTGCGGCGGGTGTCACGTTCTACGCGGTCCTCTGGGCGGCGGCGAGCTCCGACCTCATCGCGACCCACTTCCTCGTCACGATCGAGGGAACAATCATCACGCTGCGGTGGCTGCTGGTGATCGGGCCGGTACTGGCCTACTTCCTGACCAAGCGCATCTGCCTCGGTCTGCAGAAGAAGGACCGAGAGATCGCCCTGCACGGCTACGAGTCTGGACGCATCGTGCGCCTGCCGGGTGGCGAGTACATCGAGGTTCACGAGCAGCTCGACGACTACGAGCGCTGGAAGCTTGTCAGCTACCTTGACTACAAGCCGCTCATGGTGCGCCCCGATGATAAGGGCCGCATCTCGGTCGCCCAGCGGGCCCGTGCCGGCCTGTCGTCCTGGTTCTTCGAGGACCGCATCGCGCCGGCCACAACGACCGAGCTCGAGCGCGAGACCGCGTCGCACTAGGTCACTCACGCACGACGAACGGCGCCCGGGCTTCGGTCCGGGCGCCGTTTCTGTGTGGCGGGAGCAGGATGCCGCGTGCCGCGACAACGGCACGGCTCGCCCACAACTGTCTCCTCCACCCAACGCCACAATCGCGCATCGGCCCGTCGAGTGTGCCCGTTGACGTCGAATGTGCCGGTTTAAGCAGACACGCTCGGCGCCAACAGGCACACTCGACGCACTGCCTGACCTGCGCCCTGAGTGAGTCTGTGCT
Organism: Propionibacteriales bacterium; assembly: GCA_038256885.1. GTDB lineage: Bacteria > Actinomycetota > Actinomycetes > Propionibacteriales > Nocardioidaceae > Aeromicrobium. The sequence continues at coordinate 1,704 of JBBSJW010000151.1, read as the reverse complement.
GAGTGAGTCTGTGCTGAGTGAACCGGCCGCCCGCGGCCGTGTCGGAATCAGGCAACCGCAGCATCCGCGCTCGATTTACACGCATCTACGAGTGTCTGCGCCCATTCGCGACAATTTTGCACCCGCTCGAGCGAGCGCGGACACCACGCACGGGCAGATCCTACTGGCCATTGACAACACAGCCCGGGCTATACCGAACGTACCCTCAAACCGACGCGTCGAAGCTCTTCTTCAGGTAGTCGGCGGTGGAGCGATAGTCGAGTCCCTCGTAGAAGAACGCCGCACCGCGACGGCTCGCAACGGTCAGCTGGCGCACGCCCAGAGCGCGACACTCACGCTCGACAGCGCCCACGAGGGCGGTACCGACCCGCTGGCCGCGGCTCGCCTCATCGACGACCAGCTCCTGCAGGTGAGCCGCCACCCCATTGGTGTGGAACAGGCGCGCGAGCGTCGTGAACGCGTAGCCGGTCACCGTGCCGTCGTGGCCGGTCGCCACGAGCAGCAGGTGATCGTCTGACTTGCGGATGTTGCTGGCGTAGGACGCGTCGAATGCCGGACGCTCGGGCGCGTCACCCTTCTCGAGCTGGGCGAGCAGCGCAAAAATCGCGTCCGCGTCGTCGAGAGTCGCCGCCCTGATACTGATGGGCTTAGCGACCGAAGTTGCCGCGGTAGTACTCATACATCCAGCCTACGAGGCTGATCAGGGTCAGGGCAGCGCCGATCGCGGCGATCCAGACCCCGACGGCGATGCCGAGAAAGAGAAGCGCCGCTCCGCCGGCGAGCATGATGGGCCACCAGCTCCACGGGCTGAAGAACCCTTGCTCGGCGTCGCCGTCGTCGATGTTCGCGTTGAGGCGGTCTTCCGGCAGCTCCCCGCCCTGTGCCGAGTGTGAGCGTCCGAGGTAGAACGCGATGAGCGCCGACAGGATCGCGGTCAACGAGATCGCGATCGTGCCAGCCCACTCGACAGCCGAGACGCGCCGGATGGCTTCCGGTGTGTTGTTGAAGTCGATGACCGACCACACCGTGTAGACCACGGCAAGGAGAGCGAAGAATACCGTCAGGATCCAGAACAGTCGGGTGTTGGCGATCACCGGCTACTTCACCTTCTCGTCGGACAGGTCGTACACGGGGGCATCCGGGGCGTCCTTGAGCGGGCCGATGCCGATCGGGATGCCGGCCTCCGGGTGCGCGAGGTCGAACGCCGGCGACTCCGAGCGGATGCGCGGAATGGAGGTGAAGTTGTGGCGCGGAGGAGGGCACGAGGTCGCCCACTCGAGTGACCGACCGTAGCCCCAGGGGTCGTTGACCGTGACCTTGGGTGCGCGCATCGCGGTGATCCACACGTTGTAGAGGAACGGCAGCATCGAGACTCCGAGGAGCATTGCGCCGACCGTCGACAGCTGGTTCATGGCGGTGAAGCCGTCCTCCGGCTGGTACGTCGCGTACCGGCGGGGCATGCCCATCACCCCGAGCCAGTGCTGGATCAGGAAGGTCATGTGGAAGCCGATGAACAGCAGCCAGAAGTGGATCTTGCCCAGGCGTTCGTCGAGCATCTTGCCCGTGAACTTGGGCCACCAGAAGTAGAACCCGCTGAACATCGCGAAGACAACGGTGCCGAACACGACGTAGTGGAAGTGCGCCACGACGAAGTACGTGTCGGACACGTGGAAGTCGAGCGGCGGCGACGCGAGGATGACGCCG
>JBBSJW010000150.1:0-3731 GCA_038256885.1 Propionibacteriales bacterium | reverse complement strand
GAAGTGTCGCGATGACCGAGGCACTGGCCGCGATTCTCGCCGATCAGGGTGATGTGTCGGTGCGCGTGCTGCATCGGGATCTGGGTCGCGAATGAGCGAGGTCGACACCGAAGTACCGGCATCGGGCCCGAAGATCGTCGCGCTCGGAGGCGGTCACGGCCTGTACGCCACACTGTCGGCAGCCCGGTTGCTCGGTCACGACGTCACCGCCGTCGTCACGGTCGCCGACGACGGAGGATCCTCGGGGCGTCTGCGAGCCGAGCTCGGCGTCATTCCGCCCGGGGACCTGCGCATGGCACTGGCCGCGCTGGCACGCTCGGACGAGCGAACACAGCTCTGGACCGACGTGCTGCAGCACCGCTTCGGTGGCACGGGCGCTCTGGCCGGTCATTCGGTGGGCAACCTCATCCTCGCCGGCCTCACCGAGGTACTGGGCGACCCGATCGCCGCGCTGGACGAGATGGTGCGGATGCTCGGAATCGACGGACGAGTGCTCCCGATGTCGCCGATCGCACTCGACATCGAGGCCGACGTCTCCGGTCTCGAGGACGACCCACGCGTGAGCCGCGTCATTCGCGGACAGGTCGCGGTGGCGACGACTCCCGGCAAGGTTCGCCGCGTTCGACTGCTGCCACCCGAGCCGCCTGCCTCGGCGGATGCACTCGCTGCGATCGAGAAGGCCGACCTCGTGGTGCTCGGACCGGGATCGTGGTTCTCCAGCGTCATCCCGCACGTGCTGGTGCCGGATCAGCTCACCGCGCTGGCTCGCACCAGCGCGCCGAAGGTACTGGTGTTGAACCTGGCCCCAGAACTGGGGGAGACCACCGGATTCTCCGCCGAGCGCCATGTCCACGTACTCTCCCAACACGCACCGGATTTGGGAATCGACTACGTGTTGGTCGATTCCGCCTCGGTCCCGGAAGGCAGCAACCGCGAGCACGTGGCGCGGGCAGCGGCCCGGCTCGGTGCCGAGGTCGTCTACGTCGACGTTGCCGAAAACGGCACCCACGCACATCATTACGGCAAGCTTGCCGCGGCTCTCGGTTCCATCGTGTCGTCCACCGACGTCACCGCACCGACTGCCGCACGCAGAGAGGGGATCACTTCGTGGCCATGACAGCGGAGGTCAAGGACGAGCTGAGCAGGCTCACCGTCAGTCAGGTCAGTTGCCGCAAGGCCGAGGTGTCCGCACTCCTGCGATTCGCCGGCGGATTGCACATCGTGGCAGGCCGCGTGGTGGTCGAGGCAGAGGTGGATCTCGGGTCCATTGCGAGACGGCTGCGTCGGGAGATCTTCGAGCTGTACGGCTACTCCTCCGACGTGCACATGCTCGGAGCAGGTGGGCTCCGCAAGACCTCTCGCTACGTGGTGCGCGTCGCCAAGGACGGCGAGGCACTGGCGCGGCAGACCGGCCTGTTGGATCTGCGCGGTCGCCCTGTTCGCGGCCTGCCCGCGCAGGTCGTCGGCGGCACGGTGGGGGACTCCGAGGCCGCATGGCGTGGCGCGTTCCTGGCGCACGGTTCGCTCACCGAACCGGGTCGATCCTCGGCTCTGGAGATCAGCTGCCCCGGACCGGAAGCTGCGCTCGCGCTCGTCGGAGCCGCTCGACGCCTCGGAGTGGCCGCCAAGGCACGCGAGGTCCGCGGCACCGATCGAGTGGTCGTCCGCGACGGCGAAGCGATCGGGGCACTGCTCACCCGCATGGGCGCACAGGACACCCGGTTGATCTGGGAAGAACGACGGATGCGACGCGAGGTCAGGGCCACCGCGAACCGGCTCGCCAACTTCGACGACGCCAACCTGCGCCGCTCGGCCAGGGCCGCCGTGGCCGCCGCAGCGCGCGTCGAGCGGGCCCTGCACATCCTCGGCGAGGACGTACCGGATCATCTGGCCGCCGCAGGCTCGCTCCGAGTCCAGCATCGACAGGCCTCACTCGAGGAACTCGGCCAGTTGGCCGACCCGCCGATGACCAAGGACGCTGTGGCAGGCCGAATTCGACGACTGCTGTCCATGGCCGACCGCAAGGCGAAGGAAACCGGGATTCCGGACACCGAGTCCGCGGTCACCGCCGAACTGCTCGACGAGGCGTGACCGGCCCGATCACGTGATGCGCGCGCTCTGCCTGCGCGCACACTAGGGTGGGAACCGCGTGTGGCACCCCGCACGCAGGCACAATCAGACATCTGTTTTCACAACTTTTAGGAGCGAACAGTGACGATCCGGGTAGGCGTCAACGGCTTCGGCCGCATCGGGCGTAACTTCTTCAGGGCTGTCGATGCGCAGAAGGCGCTCGGTACCACCGACATCGAAATCGTTGCTGTCAACGACCTGACCGACAACGCATCGCTCGCACACCTGCTCAAGTACGACTCGATCCTGGGTCGCTTGTCGCACGACGTCTCGCTCGAGGGCGAGGACACCATCGTCGTCGGTGGCCAGAAGATCAAGGCGCTGTCGCTGCGCGAGGGCCCGTCCGCACTTCCGTGGGGTGACCTGGGCGTCGACGTCGTCGTCGAGTCCACCGGCATCTTCACCGACGCTGCGAAGGCCCAGGGCCACATCGACGCCGGTGCCAAGAAGGTCATCATCTCCGCGCCCGCCAAGGGCGAGGACATCACCATCGTGATGGGCGTCAACGACGACAAGTACGACGGCAGCCAGAACATCATCTCCAACGCGTCGTGCACCACCAACTGCCTCGGCCCCATCGCCAAGGTTCTCGACGACGAGTTCGGCATCGTCTCGGGTCTGATGACCACGATTCACGCGTACACGCAGGATCAGAACCTGCAGGACGGCCCGCACAGCGATCTGCGTCGCGCCCGCGCTGCAGCTCTGAACGTCGTCCCCACCGGTACCGGCGCCGCCAAGGCCATCGGCCTGGTTCTCCCGCAGCTGCTCGGCAAGCTCGACGGCTACGCGCTCCGGGTACCGATCCCCACCGGCTCGGTCACCGACCTCACCGCGCTGCTGAAGAAGTCGGCCTCCGCCGAGGACATCAACGCTGCGATGAAGGCTGCTGCCGAGGGACCGCTGAAGGGCATCCTGAAGTACAACACCGATCCCATCGTGTCCTCGGACATCGTCACCGACCCGCACTCGTCGATCTTCGATGCGCCGCTGACGAAGGTCATCGACGACCAGGTCAAGATCGTCTCCTGGTACGACAACGAGTGGGGCTACTCCAACCGCCTCGCCGACCTCATCGGTCTCGTCGGCAAGTCCCTCTGACACCGATGGCTGTCAAGACACTGCAGGATCTGCTCGATGCCGGTGTCGAAGGCCGTGGCGTCCTCGTGCGATCGGACTTCAACGTCCCGCTCGAGGACGGCGCGATCACCGATCCCGGCCGCATCCAGGCGTCGATCCCGACTCTTCGGGCACTGGTCGAGGCGGGTGCCAAGGTCATCGTGACCGCGCACCTCGGTCGTCCCGACGGCAAGCCGGACGCGAAGTACAGCCTGGCTCCGGTCGCAGCGAAGCTCGGCGAACTGCTGGGCCGCCACGTTCAGCTCGCGGGCGACGTGGTGGGTCAGGACGCCGAGGCTCGGGCCGAGGGTCTGACCGACGGCGACGTGCTGCTGCTCGAGAACATTCGCTTCGATCCGCGCGAGACCAGCAAGGACGAGTCCGAGCGAGCTGCTCTGGCCCGTGAGCTCGTTGCTCTGGCCGGCGACGACGCGGCGTTCGTCTCCGACGGATTCGGCGTCGTGCACCGCAAGCAGGCGTCG
>JBBSJW010000149.1:0-3950 GCA_038256885.1 Propionibacteriales bacterium | reverse complement strand
GACGACGTCGACGATCGCCCGGATCAGCTCGCGAGGCGTGAAGTACTGTCCGGCGCCGGAGCCCTTGTCGGATGCACCCTTCGAGAGCAGCTCCTCGTAGGCGTCGCCCTTGATGTCGACGCCGGTCGCGGACCAGTTCTCCCGGTCGATGAGGTCGACGATCAGGCGCTTGAGCTTGGCGGGGTCCTGAATGCGGTTCTGCGCCTTGCGGAAGACCGTGCCGAGGGTGCCTGGCTGCTGCGCGAGCCCGACGAGGATCCGGGTGTAGGTGAGCTCCAACTCGGTGCCTTCGGCGTCCAGCAGCTTCTGCCAGGAGTACTCCGGCGGCACGATCTGCTGCGGGTTCAGCTTCCGGGTGGTCCGCTCGTGCGCCATCTTGAGGAACAGCAGGTAGGTCAGCTGCTCGGTGTACTCGATGACGCCCACGCCGTCGTCGCGCAGGACGTTGCAGTAGGACCAGAGCTTGTCGACGAGGCGGCGGGAATCAGCGTGGGACATCAACTTGCCTCGTAGCTCTTCTGGATCAGGGGCAGGGCCTTCTGGAGCTGCTCGTGAGTGCTGACCCGCAGTTCCAGGTCTCCGGTGCCGAAGTGGCCGATGTTCCGAACATCCCGGCTGAACCCATCTTCAAGGTCAACCGCCGAGGGGTCGACCTTGACGTAGATGAGCAACGTCTTGGTCTGTGGGTGTACTTCCACGCAAGCGAAGTTCTTTAGCCTGCGGAAAGCGAAGTAGAACTTCAGCGCCTTCTTGCTGACGTCGTCGCCCAGACCCTCGCAGTACGACTCGAGCTCGGCGTAGAGATCCTTGAGTGTTGTCGGCGCCTGCTCCAGGTACTCCGTCACGGTCTTCGACGAGGCCGTGGACGTGCTTCCCTTCGGCGCCGGCGCAGCGCTGGCGTCGCTTGAATCCACCTTCGTCGTAGTGACCAACTCCAGGGCAAGCAGCTCTCCGCTGAAGTCGCGGTATCTGACCAGCTCGATGCTGCGGTTGATCTGCTTCACGGCGTGTTCGTCATACCTCGTGAAGCCGCTTGCGACACAGATCAATCGGGGGTTGCGCCAATCGATGGCGTTGGCCTCCTCCGCCCCTAGGCGCTCCATGACGAGCAACTTGAACTCTGCGCGGTGGTCGAGTAGCCAATCAAGGTAGAAGAGCCCTTGGTTGATGACGTTTTCGTTCACCGAACGCTTGTACTCGAAGATGACGGGGGAGGAGTTCTCGTCCAGTCCGAGCGAGTCGATCCGGCCGCCATGCTTGACGCCCGTGGAGTACTCGGAGGCTAGGAAGCGCACGCCGAAGAGGGGCTCCATGTTGCGTTCGACGACCGTCTGCAGCGACTTTTCGAGCGCCACCGATGAGCTCATCAACTCCGTCGCCGCGCCATGGACTAGGCGGAAGAGCTTTAGGTCAGACACCGAGCACCGACTCCAATCTTTCGACTGGACGCTTCGAACTTGTGAGCCGTCCGTCGAAAGCCGCCGAAAGTAGTGCGCGGCGGAGAGCCGCGCCACGCGTCCGTGAGCTGGCCAGTACAGCGGCCAGTCTGCTGAACGACTCCAACTGATCTCTGAGCTCGTTCACCACAGCGCCAGCCACACCGGCGGGTGGAACGATAACCGGCATCCTGCGGATCATGCTGAGGCTGATGGACGCGAGGTTCACGCTCTGCTTTCCGTTGCGCTCTGCCCAGCGACCCCCAAAGGTGTTGGTCGTCCACGACAGGAAGTAGGGATCGAGGCGGGGCTCGTAGAGGCGTGCTCTGAAGACGTGGTTTTGGTGAATGCAGTTGTCGACCTGGCCTTCCCACACCCACCCTCGGGCCAGCTTGTCCCTGTCGCCGCCTTCGTTCAACAGCACGTCGCCCTTCTCGAGGCGGAGGGCCCTTGCCTTGGCAGCGTCAACTCGTATGTGAGTGACGGTGTCGAGGTTTAGGTATCCGCGCTGAACGTTGGCCACACGCAAGTAGGGGACGTTCACAAACGACGGATTACCTTGCTTGTTGGCGTCCTTGGTTACCCCACCGACCACGTCAGCGACATCGCCAAGTCGCTTCCATGACCAGCCGACGGGAAGCGATGAAAGCTCGTCGTCATTTGTCCCTAGATCGGCGAGGACGGGAGCGCCGCGACCTGGCAGGTGGGCCGCCGTGATGGCTCCTGTGATTGCTTGTTCGCGCAGACCGTTGAGCTTGGCTAGCGATAGGGACAGCCCCCGATCAGCGGCGTCGAGGCGGGAGAGGTGGTCTTCGATGAGATCGACGATGCGGTGCTGTTCGTCTAGGGGCGGGAGCGGGACGGAGATCTCCGCGAGTGCCCTCTTCGTGATGACCCCTTGGGCACTGCCTTGCGCGCCTTTGCGGAGGCGATCGGTAAGAGATTTCAAAAGGTGAAACAGGTATCGCTGATCGAGACGGTCGTCCGGACTGATCGCGGCGACACTTCGGCCGATCGCTCCGTCGACACCAAGATTCACCTCGCCGCTGTTTGCCCCGACGACGCAGATGAAGACATCGTCTCGCCTGCCCATTCGTAGCGGCCTCGTCGTCCAGATGCGTGTTGTCGGCCTGAGGTCGCCGAACTCGCCCGACCGATAGAAGGGGGTGCCAATGCCGTCGGTGTTGGTCTCGGCAGAGGGCGGTGCTTGTCCCATAGCGAACGCTGTGAGAGTCCCGAGTGGCACGGCGGGCCACGTCATGCGGTGAGTTCCGAGTTCAACTCGTCAATGAGCTCGGCCGCGCGGTCGCCGAGGTCGCGCAGCGCCCCGTCGGTGCCACCGCGTTCGATGAACGGTGCATCGTCGAGGTCCTCGGTCCGGATGCCGGCGGAGTTCGCGATCACCTTGACCATGTTGTCGAGCCACCAGCGTTCGGCATCGGTGAAGGCAACGCCAGCCTGCTCCTGCTGCGCCAGCCAGGCGGCGTACCTCTCGGTGACCCGCTCGACGTAGGGGACGAGCTCGTCATCCACTCCAACCGTGAAGCGGACCAGTGAGACGAGGTCGGTCAGCGTGCGGTGGTGGGACTTGGCGGCGTACTGGGGGTCGAGTGCGACGTAGGAGTTCCAGATGATGTCTGGCGTCCAGTTATAGGGCGGTCGGGCGATGCGGTCGGCCAGCTCTTTGATGTCGCTGAAGGAGATTTGCCGTTCCTTGGCCTCGCTGAGGAGCTGGATGGCGGTGATCTCGGCGCGGTGCTCCTCGAGGTAGGCGCGCCAGGATTCGATGACGGATGTCGCCTTGCTGCTGTCGACCACGCCGTACGCGTCCAGCAGCACGTCGGCGGAGACCTCGTCGACCACCCGGTCGTGGGTGCGGCGAAGTTCGAGGATGCGGGTGCGCAGGTCGGGATTGGACGCGAGCGGCTTTACGGCGTCGATGATCAATTGCTGACAGGCGGAGTCCGGGTCCTCGGCGCCCTCGATGGCTTCGGCTTGCCGGTCGGGGTCGACGGCGTCCACCAGGTCGCGGACGACCTGCCGCACAGACCCGCCTGCGACGGAGTCGAGCTCGACCCGCTCTTGGGGAGTCAGCTGGTGCTCGAGGGCGGCGAGCCGTGAGGCGAGGGTCGCCGTCTCGTCCTCGGTGATGGTCAGGTTGGCGGCCCTCTCCAGGAGCTTCTGCAGGCTGACCGACTTCTCGCGGTTGAGCGGCGGCTCGACGAAGTCGTGCTCAGTAACCCCGATGGCGTCGACGAGCACGAAGCGGATCTTCTGCTTGGCGTCCGGCGTCACCGCCTGGAAGTCGGCCGAGGGGATGGTGCGGGAACCACGGCCCTTCATCTGCTCGAAGTACTGCGGTGAGCGCACGTCGCGCATGAAGAACACGCACTCCAGCGGCTTCACGTCAGTTCCCGTGGCGATCATGTCGACGGTGACCGCGATCCGGAGAGCCGGGCTGGTGCGGAACGCGGCGAGCTGCTGGTCCGCGTTGCGGGCGGTGTAGGTGATCTT
>JBBSJW010000148.1:0-4073 GCA_038256885.1 Propionibacteriales bacterium | reverse complement strand
CTCGTTCGCTCATGGCGGAGACCATCGCGTCCCGGGTGACCTCGGATAAGAGCGAGCGGGTCGACCGCGACCGGCTGTCGTCGTTGCCCACATGGTGCTCCGGCATCAGCGACAATGCCGGCATGACCGGTCCGACTTCCGGCGCACCCGCCGAACCCTTTTCGGCGAAAATGATCCGGAAGGCTCTCGACAGTCATCCCGATGCGACCGTTATCGTGTTTCCTCGCGAGGACGGCCAGTACTCGGGCCTGGCGACGGACGTCCTGGGACTGCTCGAGGAGGCCGGGGTCACGGCCGACTACGCGACCGATCCGATGGCGACGGGTGAAGCTCGAGCTGACCTGCGGCCCAGGCCGCCTGGACGAACCGACCGAGCGGACGATCCGAGATGCAATCGATCGAATGGTCTCCTAGCGGCTTCGGTCTCGCCCGGTTGCGGGAAGGCCAGGTCGCGATAAGCCGAGCCCGACTCGCGCACCTACGCGATGACCGTGGAGCCGAGTCCCTAGCACGCGACGCGCTCCGCATCCTCAGGGCCGCCATCGACAACCTCGATGATCTCCCGGAGCAGCTCGACGCGCATTTCAGCCTCGATCATGCCGGCCTGTGGGTGCGGAAGACCTTCGGATGCTGGCTCGCTCAGGACGAAAAGGGCTACCGGCGTACCTGTCCCGTAGACCTCGGACACCAGCGGTGGGGCATGAGCCCGGGGATGACGAACGTGGTCCGAACCTGCATGGTCTGTGGTCGGGACCCCCGGGCTTGCAGGCACGTCGCAGGTCGCACATACAACGCACCCGCGCTGCGCATTGACGGGTACTGCAACGTCTGCGGTACCGAGAACCCCTGCGCCCACGCCGCGGGTGACATCCATACTATCTGTCTCCTGCCGCGCTGAGTGTGTATTTCACTCTGCTTGAGGAGCGCGCGGGCGCAACCATAGTCTCGACTTCAGCGTCTGACGGGCAGGAGGAAGGACAGCGACCATGGTTCGTGCCGCATCATTCACGTTGGCGTTGTTGCTGACCGCCTGTTCAGCGGCAGCTCCGTCGAGTTCCGAGAGCCCGTCCGCCGACGCCACCGCGGCTCCGGCGGCGAGCATGGCGGCCGACCCAAGTCCGAGCCCAGCCGCCAGCCCGTCGGCCAGCACAACGTCCGCGCCATCGGTTTCGCCCGCAGCGGGATCCTCGGCGCGCGACACGATCTGGCGCGTCGTCGTCTCAGACCTCGTCGTTCGCAGCGAGCCAGGCGTTGCAGATCCGGCGACCATCCTGCCCGCACGGCTGACCACCAACGACCGCGTGCTGGTCGTCAACGGGCCACTCGTAGCCGATGGCTACGAGTGGTACCAGGTCTTGCCCATTCGGCCGGACGGTCTCCGAGAGCGTCCCTTCGGCTGGGTCGCCGCGGCCCATCGCGAGGGTGAACCGTGGCTGGCGCAGGAGGACCCTGCTTGCCCCGATGCTTCCGACCTCGAGGGCATCCTCCGCCTCGCGCCCGAGGAGCGCCTCGCCTGCTACGGCAGTCGAACCATCGAGTTCCGGGGCGACGGGGGCGGCTGCGGAGCGGCCGGCGGCCTGCCGGTGTCCTATGAGCCGCGCTGGCTCATGAGCGAGAGTGGGTGTGGATTCGGCCTCGAGATCGGCCAGATCGACATGGTTCTGCGATTCCCGCCGGCCGTTTCGCAGGACTTCGGTCCGTCGGGGACGGTCGAGGTCCGCGGGCACTTCGACGATCCCGCCGCCGCCACGTGCATCGCGACGGCGAACTACGCCGACGTGACGCCGCCGTCTCCAGACGAGGCCATCGCCCAGTGCCGGACCCAGTTCGTCGTGGAGTCGTTGACGAACGTACCGTAGGGGTGACGAGCGCGCTGGGGTGAGGCGTCGAGGATCACGGCCTCCGGCCAACTGATCTCGGCGTAGCGCGAGTAGATCTCGTCGGCGAAGGCATCGAGGTAGTTCATCGCCAGCTGGGCATGGTTGCTCACGTCGGCCGGCACGAGCGGGTCGGCCGTCCGGCCAGCGGCGCTCGCGCACCTTGTAGCTGCTGGTTCGCAGCGTCAGGCCCTCGCCGACGCGGACCAGTGCGTTGGCGGCCTCGCGGATCGTAAAGCTGAAGTGGGATCCGGTCTGCGGTCCCTCATGGTGGGTGGCGACGTGCCAGCAGCTCTGGCACGACTGGCCGAGCGGGTGCGTCCGAGTCGGTTGCCGACGAGGCAGGCGCTCGACGAAGGCGTGCCGCGTCCAGCTCGGCCCGCGACCAATGCCGACGCGAGGCGGAACGCACAGGAAGCGCGGCCGCTGGTGGCGGCTGTTGTGGGCGTAGTGGCCGTAAAGCCAGATCCGGGCGCCAGCGTGCTCAGGCTTGGGGCAGCGGGGTCGGGCGATCCCTGGGATCAGCGGGCGGGGCATCTGTCGCTTTCGCGTCCTCCTGCCCAGCAATCCTGGGCGCTCGAACGCGACAGGTTCTATGACACGATGGTCCTGGTGAAATACACACTCAGCGCGTCAGGAGACTATTGTCTGCACGCGCCACATCAATTCGGCCGAGGTTCAGGAGATCTCTCTCGTAAGTCGGCCAGCGAACACGGCTGCTCGCATCGGCAGCATTGGAGTCTCCACCAAGGAGCTCGAAGTTTCACTTGGAGCGGACGGCTGGCTTCCGGGGATGCCGGTTAGCTGTGATCGATGCCTCCACCCTTGCAATGGCCTCCTCGAGCTGTCCGAACCTACCAACGCTGCGAGCGTCGACCCGGCCGCGTGAGGGTTCTAGCCATCGACCAAGCGCTTCCGCCCTGGATCCGTAACAGCGTAGGACCGAGGGCCAGCGGATGGACCCGCTTGGCTGCTTGGGAAGTACGCACGCGCCCGATCGAGGATCAGGCCATCGCGGTTCAGGCGGTCAAGCTCCCGCGACGCGACGTTGACGGCGACACCGGCGCGATCCGCGACGGCCTCGGCAGTCGGCTCGACCTCGGACTCCTCATCGTCCTCGATAGCGGCGACGGCCGCTAAGACGGCCCGAGTCGTTTGGTCCACAACATCATTTCCTTTCAGGCAGCGTACCGGCACGCGTCCTCCACAACACATCCTTGCGAACAGATGAGAATGCCGAGGGCCGACGTAAACACTCTGAGCTGCGCGGCGAGTCGTCGTGCTTGAAGAGAGCAGATAACTCGGCCCGTTTCGCTTCCTCGCCCACGCTCGGAAGCACAGCGCACCGGTGGGAATGGTCCGAAGTCAGCTGCTCTGATCCACTGAGCTACGGGCGCGTATTCGTGCTCAAAGAGAGCACAAAACTGGATTCGGCATTCTAAGCACAGCGCTCAGAGAGCAGAATAATCGTTGGGACGATACCGCGCATCCGTAGCCGATGGCGCATGGCGCCCTTCCACTAGCGGTGGCCTGTCCATGTCAGCCATGTACACGCCGGGTGGTTCGACGCGTGGATCGCGAGACGCTGGCGGCCCACTGGCCCGGGACGCCGGACGGTTTCTGGCTTCTTGAACGGCTGCTGGGTACCACCTGACGATGGCTCCGCATGCACCATCGGCGGCATGACCGATCAGCACCGCCATCCCGTCAACCGCAAGCTGTTTGAAGAGGCACCCGTCGGTGCCCGCATCGCCGACCGGGTGACCGCGTTCTTGGGCAGTTGGCGCTTCATCGTGCTGCAGACCCGTGCTCGTCGCCGCCTGGATCGCGATCAACGTCTACCACCTGTCAACGCCGCCTTCGATCCGTAGGGCCAGCAACCGCAACGGCTGCGTGACCGGCTGGCCTGGAGCACGCTGCCGCCGAGGCGGACGTCGAGGATCGTCAGAACGTCGAACTGCTGGCCGCCGATCGCGAGATCATCGCGCGTCTCGACGACGTCACTCGGCTCGCAGGACATGAAGACGCCGGCCAGCCCCTGGGGGCCGACCGGCGACGGTCGTGGCGATGCCTATTCGGCGTCGTCCTCACCGGCCTCGGTGCCGAGCACCGCAGCGTTGCCGGCGTCGATCTTGACGTCGTGGACGGTGCCCGCGGCGTCGCGGACCTCGATCGACCAGACCACGAAGCCGTTCT
>JBBSJW010000147.1:0-4086 GCA_038256885.1 Propionibacteriales bacterium | reverse complement strand
TACCAACGCCCCTGCCCACACTGTGCGCCACGCGGAGGACCGCATGATCGAATACCGCTCCATCAGCAAGACGTTCGCTGACGGCACGGAAGCGGTGAGCGACTTCAGTCTCGTCCTTCCCTCCCAGACCACGACGGTGTTCGTCGGATCCTCCGGATGCGGCAAGACGACGCTGCTCCGGATGGTCAACCGGATGGTCGAGCCGTCCGCTGGGCAGGTCCTGATCGACGACGTCGACATCGCGACGCGCAACCGCGTACCGCTGCGCCGCAGCATCGGCTACGTGATGCAGCACGCCGGCCTCCTTCCGCATCGCAGCGTGATCGACAACGTGGGTACCGTGCTGCGGCTCAACGGGGTCGACAAGAAGGAAGCGCGTGAGCGTTCCTACGCCGTGCTCGAGACTGTCGGCCTCGACGTCTCGGTCGCGACGAAATACCCAGCTCAGCTCTCGGGCGGTCAGCAGCAGCGCGTCGGCGTTGCCCGCGGTCTCGTGACTGACCCCAACATCCTGCTGATGGACGAGCCGTTCGGTGCCGTCGACCCGATCGTCCGCGATGAGCTTCAGCAGGAGTTGCTTCGCCTGCAGCGTGAGCTCGACAAGACGATCGTCTTCGTCACGCACGACATCGATGAAGCGTTCCTGCTCGGCGACCAGGTCGTCATACTCAAACAGGGCGGCCTGGTCGCACAGGTGGGCACACCCGCCGAGATCATCGCCAGGCCGGCCGACGACTTCGTCAGCAGCTTCGTCGGGCTCGACAAGGGCAGGCGCGCCCTACACGTCGAGGAGCGCGATGGCGTGAAGGTGGTCGTCGACGGCACCGGCAAGGCGACCGGGGTGCTCGAGTCGTGACCTGGTTCCTCGACAATTTCGACCTTGTGCGGGAGTTGTTCCTGCGGCACGCCTGGATCAGTGCTGTGTCTACGCTGATCGGCTTCGCGGTCTCGCTGCCAATCGGTTGGTACGCGAACGAGCACCCGCGGATTCGCGGAGCGTCAGTCGCGCTCGTCGGAATCCTCTACACGATCCCTTCGATCGCGGCCTTCGTGCTGCTCCCGGGCCTGCTGGGCACGGGATTTCTCAGCGTGGTCAACGTGATCGTCGCCCTGTCGACGTACGCGGCAGCGGTCATGGTGCGCACGGCGTCCGACGCATTCGGCTCCGTCTCGCCGGCCGTCCTCGATGCCGCCTCCGCGGCGGGATTCTCGCGCGCACAGCGGGTGTTCCGGGTGGAGCTGCCACTGGCTGGGCCGGTGCTGCTCGCGGGACTTCGGGTCGTGTCGGTCAGCACTGTCAGCATGTTGAGCGTGGCCACCCTCGTCGGCGTGAGCAATCTGGGCTCTCTCTTCACCGACGGCTTCCGGCGTGACTTCATGACCGAGATCACGGTCGGGATCCTCGCCATCGTGGTGCTCGCAGTCCTTTTCGACCTGCTCCTCAACCTCGCGGGTCGTCTTCTGATGCCGTGGGCAGGTTCAGACCGCCAGCCGGGCCCGGTTCGTCGCCGACTGTCGTTGAAGGTCGTGGCATGAGCGTCGTCTCCGACACGATCGACTGGCTGAGCGACTCCACCCACTGGAGCGGCGACGACGGTGTGCCCAACCGCCTGGTCGAGCACCTCGGCTACACCGCCGAGACGATTGCCATTGCCAGCGTGATCGCCATCCCGATCGGATTGTGGATCGGCCACACCGGGCGGTTCCGTTCGTTCGCCGTCGGACTGACCGGTGCGATGCGAGCCCTGCCGACCCTGGGTCTCCTGACCGCGATCGCTCTCTATCTCGGCATCGGGATTACCGCTCCGCTGGTGGCACTCGTGATCCTGGCGGTTCCCCCCCTGCTGGCAGGCGCGTACGCGGGTCTCGAGTCCGTTGATCGCCAGACCGTCGACGCGGCGCGCGCCATGGGTATGACCGAGTGGCAGATCCTCAGCAAGGTCGAGGTTCCTCTGGCCCTGCCCATCATCGTCGGCGGGATCCGGTCAGCCGTGCTGCAGGTGGTCGCCACCGCGACCGTCGCCGCGTATGTCGGGCTGGGCGGTCTGGGTCGCTACCTGATCGATGGCCAAGCGGTCAGCGACTACGCGCAGATGGCCGCCGGCTCGGTCCTGGTGATCGTTCTTGCCCTCGCCCTCGATGCAGGGTTTGCCGCGTTGCAAGGAATCGCGCTCGGCCGCCGCCCCACGACTCATCCCTCCCATGCATGACCCACCCCTTAGGAAGAAGAGAGAAGAACATGACCATCAAGAAGATCAGTGCGGCCCTGGCTGCCACGGCGCTCGGCTTGTCGCTGACTGCCTGCGGCAGCGACGACCCGACCGACGGAGACGCGTCGGCATCCGACACCATCACCGTCGGCTCGGCCGCGTTCCCCGAGAACGAGATCCTCGCCGAGATCTACGCCCAGGCGCTGGAGGCCGAAGGGGTCAAGGTTGAGAAGAAGCTCAACATCGGCGCCCGCGAGGTCTACATCAAGGCATTGGAGAACGGTGAGATTGACCTCGTACCGGAGTACTCAGGCAACTTGCTGACCTACTTCGACCCGGAGGCGACCGCCACTTCGGCGGAGGAGATCGAAGATGCGCTTGACGACGCCCTGCCCGACTCGCTCGAGGCGCTCGACGCGTCGGCGGCAGAGGACAAGGACTCGCTCAACGTGACCGCGGACTTTGCCGCCAAGAACGATCTCAAGACGATCGCTGATCTCAAGGGAGTCAAGGACCTCAAGCTCGGCGCCAACCCTGAGTTCAAGACCCGCGCCTACGGCATCCCGGGACTGGAGAAGGTCTATGGCATCACCGGCATCAAGTTCACCGCGATCAGCGATGGTGGCGGACCGGCGACTCTGAAGGCACTGCTCGACGGCAAGATCAATGTCGCTGACATCTACTCGACGACGCCGTCGATTCTCGCGAACAAGCTGGTGACGCTCGAGGATCCCGAGAACCTGATCGCGGCGCAGAACGTTCTGCCGTTGATCAACGGCAAAAAGGCAAGCGACAAGGTCGAGGACGTGCTGGACAAGATCTCGGCGGCTCTCACCACCGAGGACCTGCTCGACCTCAACAGCAAGAACCAGGGTGCCGACAAGACCGCCCCGGCAACGCTGGCCAAGGAATGGCTGACGGACAAGGGCCTCATCTGAGGCTCGCGAACAACGAACGGCCCGACCACTGCTTGTTTCCGGCTAGTGGTCGGGCCGTTCGTGCGTTTCAGAGCTAGACCTTCACCTTTTCGAGCTCTTCGGGGTCGCCCTCGCTGAGCCCGATGCGGTCGTGCAGCTTGCGCAGCGGCTTGGGAGCCCACCAGTTGCGCTTGCCGAGCAGCGCCATCAGCGAAGGGACGAGCATCGCGCGGACGATCGTCGCATCGATCAGGACCGCAACGGCGGTGCCGATTCCGAGCTGCTTGATGAAGATGATCTCCGACGTCGCGAACGAGCCCAGCGCGATCGCGAACAGCAGCGCTGCCGCAGTGACGATGCGACCCGTTCGTTGCAGGCCGAGCGCGATGGCTTCGCGTTCGCCGGCCCCGGCGTCGCGCGCCTCCTTGATACGCGTCAGCAGGAAGACCGCATAGTCGGTGGAGAGACCGAACACGACTGCGAACAGGAACACCGGTTGTGTCGACTCCAAGGCTCCCTGGCTCGTGTAGTCGAGCGGACCCTGGAACCGGCCGTCCTGGAAGATCAGCACCAGGATGCCGAACGTCGCGCCGATCGTGAGGACGTTCATCACCAGAGCCTTGATCGGCAGGATCACCGAGCCGGTCATCAGGAACAAGGTGATCAAGGTGATGATCACCAGGATCAACAGGGCGAGCGGCGCCCCCGCCACGATCGCACTGAACTGGTCGTTCTGATCAGCGGCCTGCCCGCCGACCAGAACGGGGTTGGGCGAGTCGAGGTCGCGGATCTCGGTGACCAGGTCGCGCGACTGCTCGTCCATGGTCGGGTGCTTGGAGATGACGTCGACCTGCCAGGTGTTGTCACCCTTGTACAACGGTTCGGCGACGGTCTGCACGGCGCTGAGGTCGCGAAGTTGGTCGGTGTAGTCGGAGACCTCCGTGACATCCGACTCGGCT
>JBBSJW010000146.1:0-4100 GCA_038256885.1 Propionibacteriales bacterium | reverse complement strand
CTGACTTCCCCCGTAAGCACGCGGTGCAGAACCGGCCCGATTGGTGACTCGCACCTCCGAGAGACCCGCCAGGACGCCCGCCACACCCGAGTCGCTCACGGCGATCCGGACTGCGCCTCGAGCG
The DNA here is from genome assembly GCA_038256885.1 of Propionibacteriales bacterium. Taxonomy (GTDB): domain Bacteria; phylum Actinomycetota; class Actinomycetes; order Propionibacteriales; family Nocardioidaceae; genus Aeromicrobium. The sequence goes on along the minus strand of JBBSJW010000146.1, from coordinate 3,976 downwards.
TCCTTGCCCCACTCACCCGTCAAGGGCGCAACGCGATCCCCGTCGAGCTGCACCACCTTGTCGTCGCTGATTCCGTACACATGCGTGCCAGAGGTGCTCGGACCGAACGCCCCCCACGAGCCGATTGGCTGCACTGGCAGCCCGTTGCGGGTGAGGACAGTCGAACCCCCGGACAATCGAACGCTTTCGATCTCAGGCACCTGGCGCAAGGTCCAGACGATCTGCGCGGACAAGTGGTCCTGTGTCGACTCGCTCGCCGTTCGGAACTCCTCGTCGAACTCGACATCGGCCACGCCATCGGAGATCGGCACTGACGTGCGCAGCGACTTGAGCTTCGGCACGTACGTCCGGGTCACCTGGTCGTCATCGGCCGGCCCTCGAGCGAGGCTCGCCACCAGCGAGGTCGCCAGCTGATCGCCGACCGCGAGATAGACCGGCACCGGGATCAGGCGTCGCCCGGGGTTGTCGAACATGAAGATGTCGAAGGGCCGGAAGTAGTCGTTGAAGTACTTGCTGCTCACCAGCAGGCCTGCCTGCGGAGTCGCGATGCGCCACTCACCGTCAACTTGCTGCAGTGCGTATGTGAGATCGGAGTCGCCGCTCATGCGGGTGTAGCGGCCTTGCTGGTCCAGTCGGGCGATCTGTGACGACGACATGCGTACGACGACGCGGTCGCCTGCTTTGTCACCGTCGCCGACGTCCGTCGACCGATCGGGAACCGGAGCCGAGACCTTCGGGCGCGAGTAGACGCGCACGCCGTCGAGCGGGCGCCAGCCCTTGGCCGCAGACGGCGTGAGGAACGCCGAGGCCGTGCCGGTGGAGACCGGGAACGCCAGCATCGCGTCGAGGTATCCCAGCACGATCTCCTGCGGTGACGCTCCGGGCACAGGACGTGCCGGGGCGTAGCGCACGGTGCTCTCGCCAAAGCCCTTGTCGTCAGCGACCCGCGTGACCGGCCCGGAGGTCGGAATGCTGCCGCAGCCACCCACCAGAAGCACGCCGAGAACGGCGACCAGCACGGGCCGCACCGCGCTCTTGGTTCGCTCGCTTCGCTCGTTCATGCGTACACCGAAGTCAGTGCTGGCGTCGCCGCCGATCCGTCAGGCTTCGGGATCGTGAGGATGAACTCGCTTCCCTCGCCCGGCTCGCCCCATGCCACGAGCGATCCGCCATGCAGCTGCGCGTCCTCGCGAGAGATCGGCAGACCCAGGCCCGTACCACCCTGGGTACGCGCGGGGTCGGCGCGCCAGAACCGGTCGAACACCCGGTTGGTCTCGTCACCGCTGAGGCCGACGCCAAAGTCACGCACAGCCAGCGAGACACAGTCATCGTTCTGGGCGATCTCGATCTCGAGGCGGTCCGAACCGCTGTACTTCGCGGCATTCGTGAGGAGGTTGCGGACGATGCGATCGATGCGGCGAATGTCAGCCTCGACCACCGCAGGCTCGTCGACCCCGATGACCTTGACCTTCATGCCCTTGCGTTTGATCGACGGGTCCTTGGAGACGTCGCGGGCCACCTGTGTGAGGTCGATCGTGTCGAGCGCGAGCTTGGCTGCGCCGGCATCGAAGCGGCTCAGGTCGAGCAGGTCTGACAACAATGACTCGAAGCGATCGAGCTCGCCCTTGAGCAGCTCAGCAGATCGTGCGGTCTGTGGATCGAAGCGTTCGCGGGAGTCGTACAAGACCTCACTGGCCATCTGCACCGTCGTCAGCGGCGTACGGAGCTCGTGAGACACGTCTGACACGAACCGTTGCTGGAGTCGCGAGAGGTTTTCGAGTCGCCGAATCTGGCTCTGCAGGCTGGCGGCCATCTGGTTGAACGACGTGCTCAGACGGGCGATGTCGTCCTCGCCACTCACATGCATGCGTTGCTCGAGATTGCCGCTGGCGTAGCGCTCGGCGATGCGTCGCGCCATCCGAATCGGGTCGAGCACCTGTCGCGAGACGAGCCAGGCCACGCCACCCACCATCAGCACCATCGCCAGGCCACCGAGCAGAAGTGCACGACGTACGAGGTCGAGCGTCGACTGCTGGTCGGCCATGGAGAACAGGTAGAACAGCGCGTACGTGTCCCCCGTACCGGGAGCCCGCAGCTGACTGCCGACCACCACGGAGGCTTCGCGATCCTGGCCGCCGAGCAGCCCCAGCTTGGAGTAGCGCCAATAGGTTCCGGCCTTGCCCTTGACGGTGTTGGCGAGATCCTTGGGCAGCGCGTCCGGCATGATCGCAGCCGACGAGCGAACCGGGACCTGACCGCCCTCGGCAGCCAGCGGACCCTGCAGGACGAGCTCGTACGTACGGCGCTCGCCACGCGAGCTGGTGAGCGAGTCGACCATCTGCGTGAGGCTCTGCGACTGGGTGCCGGGCTCGGTCTCGACCGCAGCGTCGAGCCGGGCTTGTGCGGCTTCGAATCCGGAGCGTGCCTCGGAGATCGCCGCCGTACGGCGACTGTCCGCGAGACCGCTAGCCACGTCACGCAGCAGGGCCCAACCCGTCAGGCTGATGACGAGCGCACTCAGCAGGATCGTGCTGGTGACGACTCGTGCCTGGATCGAACGGCGCCAGATGCCGGCGAGGCCGCGCATCAGGAGGGTGTTATCGCCTGGTAGCCGACACCACGAACCGTGCGGATGATCTCGGGGTTCTCAGCGTCGTCTTCGATCTTGGAGCGCAGACGCGTCATGTGGACGTTGACCAGCTTGGTGTCGCCGGGGTGGTGATAGCCCCAGACCTTCTGCAGCAGGGTCTCGCGGGTGAACACCTGGGACGGATCGCTCAGCAGACACGCCAGCAGGTCGAACTCCAGCGGAGTCAGCTCGAGCGGCACACCCTTGCGGGTGACGGTGTGACCAGCGGGATCGAGCACGATCTCACCGAACTCGAGCGGTTCGACGAGAGTGTCGGAGCGACGCAGGCGCGCGCGTACGCGGGCGACCAGCTCGGTGTTCTTGAACGGCTTGGTGATGTAGTCGTCGGCACCGGCCTCGAGACCTGCCACCACATCGGGGGTGTCGGCCTTGGCCGTCAGCATGATGATCGGGACGGCTGACTTCTCCCGGATCTGTCGACACACGCTCATGCCGTCGAGACCCGGGAGCATCAGGTCGAGCAGGACCACGTCGGGCTTGAACTGCGCAAACACAGCCATCACCCGGTCGCCGGAGCGACACACACCCGTCGTGAGTCCCTCGCCCTCGAGAACGATCGTGAGCATCTCGGCGAGCGAGGCGTCGTCATCCACGACGAGCACTCGATCCCGCTTCGACCTTCTGTAGTTCACGACACCGCCTCCGTCAAAAGGCAAAGATACGGACACCGTGTCGTGAAGTGTCCTTTTAGCCTCTCGCTTCGCTCGCTCATAAGAATCCAATGATACGGAGCCGTGAACAAGAACGAGCGCCAGATGGGTTCACCTGGCGCTCGTTCATGCTGTGGCTACGTAACTCAGTAGCGGTAGAGGTCCGACTTGTAGGGGCCGGCGACGTCGACTCCGAGGTACTCGGCCTGCTCCTTGGTCAGCTCGGTCAGCTCGACACCCAAGGCGTCGAGGTGTAGACGAGCGACCTCTTCGTCGAGGTGCTTGGGCAGGACGTGAACGCCGAGCTCGTACTGGCTGGCCTTGCTGTAGAGCTCGATCTGGGCCAGCACCTGGTTGGTGAAGGAGTTGGACATCACGAACGACGGGTGACCCGTCGCGTTGCCGAGGTTGAGCAGACGACCCTCTGACAGGACGATGAGCTTCTTGCCGTCGGGGAAGATCCACTGGTGAACCTGGGGCTTGATCTCGTCCTTGACGATGCCCGGGATCTTGGCGAGGCCCGCCATGTTGATCTCGTTGTCGAAGTGACCGATGTTGCCGACGATCGCCTGGTGCTTCATCTTCTCGAAGTGCTCGACGCGGATGATGTCGAAGTTGCCCGTGGTCGTGATGAAGATGTCGGCGGTCTCGACGACCGACTCGAGCTTCTTGACCT
>JBBSJW010000145.1:0-4159 GCA_038256885.1 Propionibacteriales bacterium | reverse complement strand
CGGCGCATCTGGCCGAGATCGTTGGCGATGAGTCGAGCGGACACGATGCCTGCGCCGACGGCGTAGACCGTGGCACCGATGAGTAGGGGAATCGCCGAGACCGCAATAGCGCCGGCCGCGAAGATTACCGCCGTGATGAGCAGCGCAGTCGCCGCGAGAACTCTGCGGGACCGTGCCGACTTCCGGGAGTGACTCATGATCCGATGGTAAGTATTTTCACCCGAATTGCCGGTAGCCACGCCTCAGCGAGCGATGCAGTCCTCGAGGTGGTCATTGACCATGCCGGTCGCCTGCATCAGCGCATAAGCGGTCGTGGGCCCGAAGAACCGGAAACCCTTCTTCTTGAGTGCCTTGGCCATGGCGATCGACTCGGGGGTCGTCGCAGTGACGTCGGCATACGACTTCGGCGCCGTGCGGGGCGGTGGGGCGAACGACCACAGCAGGTCGCTGAACGACTCGTCGAGCTCGAGCAGCGTGCGGGCGTTGCTGATGGTCGCCTCGATCTTCATGCGATTGCGGACGATGCCGGCATCCTGCAGCAGTCGATCGACGTCGGCGTCACCGAAGGTCGCCACGACCTCCGGATCGAAGTAGGCGAACGCCTCGCGGAATCCCTCGCGTTTGCGCAGGATGATCAGCCACGAGAGCCCCGACTGGAATGCCTCGAGCGACATCCGCTCGAACAGCTCACGATCACCGCGGAGCTCCTTGCCCCACTCGGTGTCGTGATATTCGATCATCGCGGGATCGTCGCCCCACGGACAACGCACCACACTGTGCTCGTTGGTGGCTAGGCTCATGGACGTGATCGTGCCACGCAGGGAGGACAGTCTCCGACTGGGCTCTCGAGAGTTCGCGCCCGGCGAGTTCGCGCTGATGGCGATCATCAATCGCACTCCGGACTCGTTCTACGACAACGGTGCGACCTTCGACCTGGAGCCCGCCCTTGAGCATCTGGCCCGTGCGGTCGCCGAGGGCGCCGACATCGTGGACGTCGGCGGCGTACGCGCCGGCTACGGCCCGGAGGTCGACGCAACCGAGGAGCTCCGGCGTACCTCCGACTTCGTCGCTGAGGCACGATCGCGATTCCCCGATCTCGTCATCAGCGTCGACACCTGGCGCAGCGAGGTCGCGGACGAGTTGTGCAAGCTTGGCGCCGACCTCGTCAACGACACGTGGTCGGGCCACGACCCGGAGCTGGCTTCGGTTGCCGCCCAACACGGTGCAGGCATCGTCTGCAGTCACACCGGCGGAATCGGGCCTCGAACGGACCCACACCGCGCTGCGTACCCCGACGTCGTTGCGGACGTCATCGAGACCGTCACAGAGCTGGCTGACAAGGCCGTGGCGGCGGGTGTGCGGGCTGACGGCATTCTGATCGACCCGACGCACGACTTCGGCAAGAACACGCGCCACAGCCTCGAATTGACCCGGCGGCTCGACGAGCTCGTGGCAACGGGCTGGCCGGTCCTGGTGGCGCTCTCAAACAAGGACTTCGTCGGAGAGACTCTCGACCTCGACAAGGACCGGCGCCTCCCCGGCACGCTCGCGGCCACTGCCGTCTCCGCATGGCACGGAGCGAGCGTCTTCCGCGCCCACAACGTCGCCGAGACGCGTCAGGTTCTCGACATGGTCGCGTCCGTCAAGGGCGACCGACCACCGGCAGTAGCCCGCCGAGGTCTGGCCTAGTTGTCCTGGGCGATGAACCACGCGACGGCTTCGTCGACGTCGTCGGTGATGTGCAGCATGTCGATGTCCTGGGCGCTGACCTTGTAGTCCGTGAGCATCGTGTTGCGCAGCCAGTCGATCAGGCCGCCCCAGTACTCGGTGCCGAACAGGACGATCGGGAACGACGTGATCTTGCCCGTCTGAGCCAGCGTCATCGCCTCGAACAGCTCGTCCATCGTGCCGAAACCTCCGGGCATCACGACGTAGCCCTGCGCGTACTTCACGAACATCGTCTTGCGTACGAAGAAGTAGCGGAAGTTGATGCCGAGGTCGACGTACTCGTTCATGCCCTGCTCGTGCGGAAGCTCGATGCCGAGTCCGACAGAGACTCCCCCGCACTCGTGGGCGCCCTTGTTGGCCGCCTCCATGACGCCGGGACCGCCGCCGGTGATCACGGCGTAGCCGGCGTCACACAGCTTCGCGGCGATCTCGCGAGCCGCTTCGTACATCGGGTCCTCAGGTTTGGTCCGCGCTGAGCCGAAGATGCTGACGGCCGGGCCGAGCTCGGCAAGTGCTCCAAATCCTTCGACGAACTCTGACTGGATGCGCAAGACGCGCCACGGGTCGGTGTGCACCCAGTCGGACGGTCCACGTGAGTCGAGCAGGCGTTGATCTGTGGTCCCGGCCTTCACCTGGTCACCGCGGAGCCGGATCGGCCCCTTCTGGGTTTCGCGTCGTTCAGTCATGGTTCGAGGCTATCGGTGTTGACCTCAAGTCGACGTGAGGTCGTACGTTCGTCAGTGGCTAGGTAGAGACTGTAGGTCGAACAATGGAGAACAACACATGAGTATGGACGCCACAGCGTGGTCCGCATTGCATCGCACGATGATGAACAGCGAGGGCTCGCACAAGGTGACCCGCGAGACGTTGCGGCGCATCGCCTCGTTCGCGGTCCCTCACAGGCGCATGCTGGTCCTGTTCTTGATCATGAGCGTCGTCACCGCAGTGCTGGCGGTCGCGACACCCGTGCTGGCCGGCCAGGTCGTCAACGCAATCGTTGATGGCGACTCACGCAGCACGGTCTTCAGGCTCGCAGGACTGATCGCCCTGATCGCCCTCGCGGATGCCGGATTCGGCATCTTCACCCGCTGGCTCTCGGCCAACATCGGCGAAGGGTTGATCCTCGACCTGCGCACCAAGGTCTTCGACCACGTGCAGCGAATGCCCGTCGCGTTCTTCACCCGTACGCGTACCGGCGCGCTCGTCAGCCGACTCAACAACGACGTGCTCGGCGCTCAACGCGCCTTCAGTGACACCCTCTCCGGCGTCGTCAGCAACCTCGTCACGCTGACCCTCGCCCTCGTCGTGATGCTGAGCATCTCGTGGCAGATCACGCTCGTCGCACTGGTGCTCTTGCCCGTGTTCGTCATACCTGCACGCCGCATGGGCGGCCGACTGGCGGCGATGAGGCGCGAAGCCGCTGACTACAACGCCACCATGAGCACGCGCATGACCGAGCGCTTCTCCGCTCCTGGAGCCACGCTGGTCAAGCTCTACGGCCGACCCGAGCAGGAGTCGATCGAGTTCGCTGCCCGCGCTCGTCGCGTACGGGACATCGGCGTGAAGTCGGCGATGCTGCAGTCGATCTTCGTCACCGCGTTGACCACTGTCTCGGCTCTTGCCCTGGCCGTCGTCTACGGGCTCGGCGGCTTCTACGCTCTGCGGGGTTCGCTCGATCCCGGCGATGTCGTCGCGATGGCACTCCTGCTCACCCGCCTCTACGCGCCACTCACCGCGCTGGCCAGCGCGCGCGTCGAGGTCATGAGCGCAGTCGTCAGCTTTGAGCGAGTGTTCGAGGTTCTCGACCTCAAGCCGCTGATCGCCGAGAAGCCCGACGCAAGTGACCTGCCTGCCGGTCCGGTGACGGTCGAGTTCGACGACGTCACGTTTGCCTACCCATCCGCCGACAAGGTCTCGCTGGCCTCGCTCGAGGAGGTCGCCCAGCTCGACAGCCGCGGCGGCGTCGACGTGCTCCACAACGTTTCGTTCAGGGTCCAGCCCGGTCAGCTCGTCGCTCTGGTCGGTACGTCCGGTGCCGGCAAGTCGACGATCGCGAGTCTCGTACCCCGTCTCTATGACGTCGACAGCGGAGCGATCCGGCTCAACGGTGTCGACGTACGCGACCTGACGCTGTCATCGATTCGCCGCACGCTCGGCATGGCGACACAGGACGGTCACCTGTTCCACGAGTCCGTACGGTCCAACCTTTTGCTGTCCCGCCCTGAGGCGACCGAGGACGAACTGTGGGCGGCTTTGCATGACGCGCGGCTCGACGACCTCATCCGCTCGCTCTCCGACGGACTCGACACGGTCGTCGGCGAGCGCGGCTACCGCCTGTCAGGTGGAGAACGTCAGCGCCTGACGATCGCCAGGCTGCTGCTGGCGCGGCCGCAGCTGGTCATCCTCGACGAGGCGACGGCTCACCTCGACT
>JBBSJW010000144.1:0-4163 GCA_038256885.1 Propionibacteriales bacterium | reverse complement strand
TGCATCGATCACGATGATGATCGGGCCAGACTCGGCTCCGGTGAATTCCGTACGAAGTGCGGTGTCGACCTGGCGAGCAGATGCGTCATCCGGCAGGACGGTCGCATCAACGCCGGTGAACTTCACACCGAGGAACGGGGCTCCGAAAGCCAGCAGGATCGCCGTACCGGTCAGCGCGATCGCGACCGGGAAGCGCATGACGAACTGCGACAGGCGGTACCAGAAACCGTGCTTCTCGGCGGCAAGCTCTGCCGCCTGGGCGCGCTGCCAGCGCTTGGGAGAACCAGCGTTGATCCGGTGCTGCAGGACCGCGAACAGGGCAGGCAACACGATCAGTGACACCGCCGCGGCCATCAGCGATACGACGAACACGCCTATGCCCATGGAGTAGAGGAAGCGCAACGGGAAGACCAACAGCGCGAGACCCGCGCCGGCAACGGTGACGGCAGAGAAGGCGACCGTACGACCGGCGGTCGCGACCGTGCGCCTGATTGCCTCCGGGCCCGGTCCGGAACGGGTGAGCTCTTCCCGATAGCGCTGGACGAGGAACAACGAGTAGTCAATGGCGAGACCAAGCCCGAGACCGGTAATCAGGTTGAGCGCGAAAATCGAGATGTCAACGACCTCGTTGAGGCCGCGGACAACCATCAGGGATCCAACGATCGTCAGCCCACCGACGAGCAGCGGCAGAAGCGCAGCAACTGCCGAGCGGAAGACCCACAGCGAGACGAAGAACAAGATCGGGAATGCGATCAGCTCCGCCTTGATGATGTCGCCCTCGACCTGCTCATTGACCTGCTGGAATGCTGGACCAATTCCGCCCACCTGGACGCCATCTACGTCCTTGAGCTCCTCGCGGAGGTGCTCGGTCGTGCCATCAGGGTCTCCGTGTGACTTGTAGACCACCACGACGTACGTCTTGGAGCCGTCCTTCGACACGAACGCGGGACCGGCCTCGGGCCCGCCGGCAACCTTGGAGACGTTCTCCTCGGACTTGAGGATGCCGAAGGTTTCATCGAGGGCTTTGCTGTCGTCGCTCGGCAGAATTGCGATGAGGTCGGGCACGGCTGACTCGCCAGATGCCTTCTCGATGCGATCGAGCGCCTGCGTGCTCTCCGAGCTGGTGTCGGAGAAGGAGTCGTTGTCGCTGTTGAGCAGTCCGGCAACCGGGCCGCCGACGGCGCCACCGATCACGAAGAAGAAGACTGTCAGGACGAGCACCCGGCGCGGGTGCGTGTTGGCGAGTCGGGCGAGTGCAGCAAACATCAGTACTCCTTTGCCACGGCGAGGGGGTCGCCGAACAGGTCTGTCAGGTCGAGGGAGGCAAGGACGGTGAGCAGCATTCCGTGCCCCATGAAGTCACGAATCTCGTCAGCAGTGGCACCGCTGAGCTCAGCGATGTCTTCCCAGATCTCGCGGTAGGTGCGCTGGGCGACGTCCTTGATGGCCGGGTCGGACGCTGCGGCCCAGGTGTGCAGCTGGCAGCGCAGGGAGTTGACGTCCTCGTTCATGAAGCCGAGGTACGCCAGCGCCATTGCCTCGAGCGGGGAGGTTTCGGCGTCCCGCTGTTCGACCGCGTCTCGGAACGCTTGGCGCAGCTTTGCCGTGTGGTACTCGATCACGGCGGCCATCAGATCGTTCTTCGTCCCGAAGAGCCGGAAGATGTACGGCTGTGAGACTCCTGCCCGGTCGGCGATGACCTCGACGGAGGTGGCGTGCATGCCCCCGCGCCCGTACTCCTCTTGAGCTGCCTCGAGGATCAGGATGCGGCGGTCCGCTGCCTTCATGCGCTTTCCGGTGGCCATGGAGTTAAGTTAGTGACCACTCACAAACATGTCAAGAGTGCTCGATATATGGGAATTCACCGGCGTCGGAGGCGTGCACGCGCCTACGATTCAGGAACTCCCACCACTGCAAGGAACTCCATGCGTACTGCGAACCGGTCGCTTGTCCTCGTGCTCGCGTTCTTGGTCTCGGTGATTGCCGCTCCCGCTTACGCTGTCGATGACTCGCCAGGCTTGCTCGGCACCGTCGAGAAGACGGTCGACTCGCTGACAGCGCCGACCGACTCGCCAGCCGACGCTCCGACGTCCGCCGGTCCGGTGACGCAACTGACGACGATCGTCGACTCTGCGCTTGGCGGTCAGACCTCGCTGAGTGACCTTTCGCTGGTCTCAACCGTCGACGGGGTCCTCGACGGCAGCGCGGTCGTGCCGTCCGCGCCGGTACCCGAGACCGAAGGCTCTGCCGATGGCGACAGCTTGCTCTTTGAGCCGGCGGCTTCGGTCGCAGGCGACGATCAGGCCGTTACGTCACCCCTGGCGGCTGTTCTCCAGCTTGATTCGTTCTCGGCATCCGTGTCGTCCACGGGTACTAGGGCTGCCGAGGGAGCGCACATTCAGGGATCGTCGACCCTTCCTGACGGAGGAGGTCCGCTGACGCTCGCTTGGCTCGTCCTGTGCGCAGGCCTGACTGCAGCTGGTATGGCCGTGATCAGGAGAACGCGTACGTCGGTCTAGTTGACGGCCCTCAAGACGATTCGGTTTTCGGCTACGTCCCAGAAGGTGTCGGCACGTATCCACAGGCGCCGCACCGTGCCTGAGAACAAGCCAGTATGGGGAGAGTTTGGATGCGGCCTGGTCGGGCCGGATGCCTCGGCTGACAGCAGGCGTGAGGCGATACCGCCGCCGAGACGGGGACCCACGGCGGTGGCGAGGTCAGCGATCAACCGATGCTCGAGAGCCATCAGCGCCTTGAACTCGCGGGAGAGCTGAGCCCACACGCCAGCCCACGGCAAACGGGCTGAGCGCGACTGACCGTACAGCCGCCCCTTGGTCTGGGCGATCGCGCGCTCCAGACGACGGAGCTGATGGACATATTCCTTGACCCGCTGCTTGCCATTCGGAAGGCGCCTTCTTGCGGTCGGGAGGATGACTGCGCACACAGAGGACACGTGGCGGCAGGCGTGGATGAGGAACGTGTCGGCCTTCTGTACGAGGTCGCCAGCCGCTGCCTTGCGGTAGATCGAATGGGCGGACGCATCGATCTCCTCGGCGAGTGCGCGATGGGAATGACGGACCATCTCGGGCAAGGACTCATGCATGGCGACACCTCTTTGTGATCTTGTGAATCTCTTGGAGGTGATTCGCTGCCGCGCATCTCTTGGCTTGGTCGTGGCTGCTGTGGGCCGCTGTGCAGGGAGAGGCGCTCGAGATTCGGCAATTCGGTGGGCTGGAGTCCTGCCTAGACGTATCTCACACAAAGCGCACTTGGTCGCACCTACGGACCTCTACTAAGGTTAGGCACACCTGATACTTAGGAGAGAGATTTCGTGAGGCTCAAAATCCTGGCTGTTGCCGTGGCAACAGCACTCGCCGTTCCCATGCTCACTGCATGTGGTGGCGATGACGCACCGTCGATCACGGTCTACAACGCCCAGCACGAAGAGCTGCTCCAGGAACTCGCCCCTGCATTCACCAAGAAGACCGGCATCAAGGTCAAGCTCCGCAACGGAAGTGACTTCGAGCTCGCCAACCAGCTGGTCCAGGAGGGCAGCTCGTCGCCCGCCGACGTCTTCCTCACCGAGAACTCCCCGGCCATGTCGCTGGTCGAGAGCAAGGGCCTGTTCGCCAAGCTCGATGCTTCGACGCTGGAGCTGGTTCCGTCGCAGTACGAGGCGAAGAGCGGCGAGTGGATGGGATTCACCGCGCGTTCGACCGTGCTGGTCTACAACAAAGCCAAGGTCGCAGAAGCTGACCTGCCGAAATCTCTGCTCGACCTCGCCGACCCCAAGTGGAAGGGCAAGGTCTCGTTCTCCCCGACCGGTGCAGACTTCCAGGCGATCGTCAGCGCAGTCCTCCAGCTCAAGGGCGAGAAGGCCACCAAGGCGTGGATCGCCGGCCTCGAGGCAAATGGCACGGTTTACCAGGGCAACAATGTCGTCCTCAAGGAAGTCAACGCCGGCACGATCGACACCGGCGTGATCTACCACTACTACTGGTATCGCGACCAGGAGGAAGCGGGCGAGAACAGCAATGACTCGGGCCTCCACTTCTTCGGCGACCAGGACCCCGGCGCGTTCCTCAGCGTCTCTGGTGCGGGGGTTCTCAAGGCGAGCAAGCACTCGGCGAACGCCCAGAAGTTCGTTGAGTTCCTCGCCAGCG
>JBBSJW010000143.1:0-4315 GCA_038256885.1 Propionibacteriales bacterium | reverse complement strand
TTCTGGAGAACAAGGGCTTCGACGCTGTCGCCAACCGAGACGACGTCATTGGGATCGACGTCGTGCTTGATGGAAAGTTCACGAGAGGGGATGACACCCTCGGTCTTGTAGCCAATGTCGAGGAGAACTTCGTCCCGGTCGACCTTGACGATGATGCCGTCGACAATGTCGCCGTAATTGAAGTATTTGATGGTCAGGTCGATGGCGGCGAGGAAGTCTGCCTCAGAGCCGATGTCGTTGACCGCAACCTGCGGTGCCGCAGATGGAGTTGCGATGCTGCTTGTCATATAGGAGTTGCTCCGTTGGATGGATGGAATTGATGGGCACGCCTGAAAGCCCTTGGATCGTGGTGTGATGCCGAGGAGATGAGCCCGACATGGGCACGAGCACGAGCCTGCTCTGTCCGAGGTCCGTACAGGCCATCAGCGCACCTACAAGCGTACGGGACGCGGGCCCTCAGCGCGAAGTCGGGGCAAGGAAAGCCGCGAGGGCACGCGCGTACAGGTCAACATCCTCCGCACCCATCAGCTCACGCGCGGAGTGCATGGCCAGCTGGGGTGCGCCGACGTCGACCGTCAGCATGCCCGTACGAGCCGCGCTGAGCGGTCCGATTGTCGATCCGCACGGCAGATCTGCACGGTGCTCGTAGCGCTGCAACGGCACGTCTGCCTGCGTGCAGGCGCGTACGAATACGGCGGCGCCTGCAGCGTCCGTGGCGTATCGGAGGTTCACGTTGACCTTGAGCACCGGTCCCCCGCCCACCGTGATGCGGTGCAGCGGCTCGTGCCGGTCGGCGTAGCTGGGATGCGTGGCGTGGGCCATGTCACCGGATGCGCATACCGACGCAGCGATGGCCCGGTGGTAGTCGTCTCGAGTGCCGCCGGCCGCCAGGACGATCCGTTCGAGGACGGTGGCCAGAAGGTCGGACTGTGCTCCACGCTCGGACATGCTGCCGACCTCTTCGTGGTCGAACAACGCGAGCACAGGACGTACGCCTGCGACCGGCTCGGCGCTGAGCAGCGCCTGGAGGCCCGCGAAGCAGGTGACCTGGTTGTCGAGTCGCGGCGCAGACACCAGGCCCGAGGCCGCTCCCGTGAGGCGGCTCGGCGCAGTGTCATGGGTCATCAGCTCGAACCCGGCGATGTCACCGGTCGCGACCCCGGCCTGCTCAGCGACCCAGTCGAGAAAGGCGCTCGCAGCTGTCGACCAGATCGCGTTGACGTGCCGCTGTGGATCAAGCTCGACACCCTTGCGTTCGGCCGACAGGTGGATCGCGAGCTGCGGGACCCGCAGGATCGGTTCGTTGACGTGCACGAGGGTGAAGCTGTCGTCGCTCAAGGCCAGTCGACCGGCAATGCCGAGGTCACGATCGAGCCACGAGTTGAGCCAAGCGCCGCCGTACGGCTCCAGTGCAACGACACCCAGTCCGTCGCTCGTCAGGTCGTGGTTCTGCTTGAGGCGGAGGTTCGGACTGTCCGTATGACCGCCCACAACACGAAAGCCGTCGGCAGGGTGGGCGCTCGACTCAGTTGACCATGCGACGAGCGAACCGCCGCGTACGACGTAGAAGCGCCCCTGGTCGGTCGGCCACGCGTCGCGCTCGTTGAGCTCGACGTATCCAGCTGTATCGAGCCTGGCTGCCACCGTCGCGCAGACGTGGAACGGTGTCGGCGACTGGTCGACAAACGTGCACAGATCGGCGGCGGCGGCGAGAACCATGTCACAACCCTAGTTGGGCTCGACACACGAGTGCCGCGCCCCTTGCGGGACGCGGCACTGGTGGTGGAAGGAAATCAGATCAGCGTGACCCGACGAGCTCTCCCTTTTCGACCTTGCGAGCGCCGGCCGCGTTGCCGCGACGGCTCATGACGCCAGCTGCGATGAGCACGAGGCCCAGGATTCCGCCATAGACGGGAATCCAGGTCTTGACGGCCGTGAGCAGCATTGCCTTGCTCTTGTACTCGTCGACGACTTTCTGGGTCTGCGCGTCGGTGTAGCCAAGCGTGGCCTTGGTGGTCGTCAGGACGCGCTCGCCGTTGAGCTCGAGGTAGTTGTCCTGAGCCGTCTGGCCCACGATGACGACGCCCGTAACCGGGTCGACGCTGTACGTGCTGATGCTCGAGTAGATGCGATCAGCCGTGACCGTCGCTTCTTCCGAGCCCACAAGGTCGCCGGGCACGTCGATCGTGCCGGTCTTGACCGGCTCGATGACCTGCTCGTACTTGTAGACCTTCATGCCCTTGACGTTGCCCTCGCCGACGTACGTGGCGGGGGTTGCCTCGCGCAGCGTGCCGTCCCAGAACTGGTACGTCTTCTTCTGCGCGTCGAACGGGAACTTGAAGTAGAGGCCCTCGAACGAGAACGGCTTGGTGATCTCACCATCGGCCTCGCTGCTGGTGTCCCCGAACTCCACGGCCTCGCCGGTGTTGGCGTCGAACGCCACCCGGTCGGTGGTTCCGCTCAGCGGCACTTCACCGCTGCCGCAGTTGAAGTCCGGCGTGTCGGTGCAGTCGTAGATGTTCCAGACTGCGACGTCCTTGCCGAGCTCCTTGCTGGCCTTCTTGCTGGCCTCCACGTCACCCGTGACGACCTTGGTGTTGGCCAACGGCCCGTTCGTGACCTTGAGTCCTGCGGCGACGTCGAGGTACTCAGCATCGGCCCCTGGCGCCGTGCTCGAGTTGCTGGTTGTTTCGGTGTTCAGCGGTACGACGGCGAGTCTGTCGTACATGTAAAACTTGGACAAGCCGGCGAGTGCCAGCAAAAATGCGCCCAGAAAAAGCGCAGACGTCCCGAATTTGTTTCCCACAGTGGGCTCCCTCCACCTGTACTAATCAACACAACTTTACCAGCGAGGGGGGTCACCACTGGCCCATAAGGACGTTGCCGTTTGATGACGATTCTCACGAGCTCTTCCGCGTCATGAAATGCGGTTGGAGTCGTCTCGGTACAGAGCTCGATGTGGCGGCCGCCGACCCACAGGTGTGACAGGCTCCTGGTGTGAGATCGACCATCCGGCAGGCTGTCGCAGACGTCCAGCGGAGG
This sequence comes from Propionibacteriales bacterium, assembly GCA_038256885.1. Taxonomy (GTDB): domain Bacteria; phylum Actinomycetota; class Actinomycetes; order Propionibacteriales; family Nocardioidaceae; genus Aeromicrobium. Next base: position 1,273 of record JBBSJW010000143.1, on the reverse strand, counting down.
CTGTTCGGGGACGCCACGACCCAGCAGAAGATTGCAACGGTGGCCACCGTGATGATCCTTGCCCAGCTGGCATTCCGCGCCTGGGCGGCGTATGGCGGGTGGTTCTACGGCGACGACCTCAAGTTCTTGGCGCAGGCCTCTACGACTCCACTGTCGGTCGACTACCTGTTCACCCGTCACCAGCAGCAACTCATGCCAGGCGGTCTCCTGATCAGCTGGTTCGTCGGTCAGGGTCCGGCCTTCTCGTGGCCGATTGCTGCCTCGACGATCGTCGCCATGCAGGCGCTGGCCAACCTCGCCTGCCTGTTCATGCTGACGAAGCTGTTCGGCTGGCGAGCGGGCATTCTGATCCCGTTGGGCCTGTACCTGTTCTCGCCTCTGACGCTGGGCGCATACATGTGGTGGGCCGCTGCGCTCAACCAGCTGCCCCTGCAGATTGCGTTCTTCACCCTGATCGCCACCCACGTGACCTACGTACGGACCCGACGCTGGGTCTGGGCGCTCGCCTCGGTCGCGATCCTGATCCTCGCGCTGCTGTTCTACATCAAGGCAGTCGTGATGTTGCCGCTCGTGGTGCTCCTGACGTTGGCCTACCTGGTTGAGGGTCGACCCCGGAGCCGTGTCGTCGAGGCGTTGCGCCGCTTCTGGCTGATCTGGGTCGGCTACCTGGCTGTCGCGATCGGGTACGTCCTGGCATATATGTCGACCGGCAGCTCGCCAGTCGGTACCGACGGCAGGGCTGCCTATCTCGAGACGACCGACCGCCAGATACGGCAGACCTTGGGCTCGACTCTCACGGGTGGCCCGTGGCGCTGGCTCGACCAAGGGCGGCAGGACGTCCTGGCACACCCCCCGGAGTTTGCCGTCACCCTTGCGTGGGTCGTACTGACCGCCGTGGTCGTCGGCACCGCATGGCGTCGGGTCGGTGCGTGGCGCGGTTGGGCGATCTTCGCGATCTATCTCGTGCCCACGGTCTATCTGACCGCCAGTGGTCGTACAGTCCTGTTCGGCCCTGACGTCGGGTTGTACGTCCGCTACATGTCCGACGTCTCGGTCGTCGCCTGCCTGGTCTTGGCGCTGGTCACGATGCCGCTGCTCGGTTCGTCCGAAAAGCTGCGTTCCCTGAACCCCTCGCTCTCCATGCAGCCCGCCGTCACGGTCGCTGCCATCGCTTTCGTTGTCGGGTCGACCTATTCGTCGTTCACATATGTCGACTATTGGCACAGGGACAGCCCCGCCGAGCGCTATGTCGCCGCGGCAACCAATGACCTCA
>JBBSJW010000142.1:0-4379 GCA_038256885.1 Propionibacteriales bacterium | reverse complement strand
TCAAGAAGTTCTACTCAACCGAGAACGCCCGCCGAAACGCCATGCCAGCATGGATCCACCACTACAACCACCATCGGCCCCACACCGCAATCGGCAAGCTTCCACCCATCAGCCGCATAACCAACCTGGCTGGTCAGTACACCTAGCGCGCGGGGAGCTCCTGAACGTGCCAGCGGTTGCCATCGGGGTCGGCGAAGCTGGTGAAGGTGCCCCACGGCTGGACATCGAGCTCGGTGGCATCCACGCCCTTGGCGATGAGCTGGTCGCGGGCGGCCTGGGCGCTCGCCACGACAACCTGGATGCTGTCCTGTTGGCCGGGTGCGAGAGCGCTGCCCATGCCCTCGCCGAACGCGATCGAGCAGGCTGAGCCGACCGGTGTCAGTTGGACGAAACGTACGTTCTCGTCGACGCGAATGTCGTGGTCGAGGTTGAAACCGACCTGGTTGGCATAGAAGTCGCGCGCGCGATCGACGTCGGTGACGGGTACGAAGATGAGCTCGATCTTGCAGTCCATGATGTCCTCGGATGCTCTGGCCGCGGTCCCCCTGACCTGCGGCGACAAATCCATTCTTATCGCCACGTATGACATCTATCGACCCCGAGCGGGTCATTGCCGAGGCGCTCATTGGGAGCAGTCTGCAAGGCTTGCGACATGCCGCTGAGTGGAAAGTACGCACTGAGCACGTCCGGCTGGGCCCGCAAGCAGGCCGAGCTCTACGAGAGCACCGACGGCGAAAAGGGCAACACGATCCTCGGCCGGCCGATCATCCTGCTCTACACGCTGGGTGCCAAGAGCGGCAAGATCCGTACGACCGCCCTGATGAAGGTCGAGCACGAAGGCGAGTACCTCGTCGTCGCATCGAAGGGCGGAGCGCCCGACAACCCGAGCTGGTTCTACAACCTCGTCGATGCGCCGCTGGTCGAGCTCAAGGACGGCGTTGTCCGCAAGGACTACACACCGCGTGAGCTCGAGGGCGAGGAGCGCGCTGTCTGGTGGGACCGTGCTGTCGAGGCGTTCCCCAACTACGCGGACTACCAGGTCAAGACTGACCGCCTGATCCCGATCTTCCTGCTCACGCCCGTCGACTGAGTCTCAGTCGACGATTGTCGTGTCGATGACGGAGTTCGGGCGAAACTGAACGATCCCGCCATGCGTCGTCGGGCGGACGAGGTCGAAACCACCTGTGGTGACGAGCGCCCACTGCAGGGGCGGTTCCGTCTGTCCGAGGTGCGCACCTCCCAGTGGCGTGAAGAGGCTGAGCGCCTCGGTCGCGCAGGAGTGATGCGTTGGCGGGAACGTGAAGAGCCGAGCCTCCCACTCATCCATAGGGCCCAAGAACGCGATGGGACGCGCCAGCGTCTCACCGCAGATTCCGCAGATGCGGCTCAGAGCACAACGGATCGCACGACGTTTCACCACCGAGGAGTGGTCAAGCGAGCCGTCGTCGTCTTCGCACGCGAAGGGCACCGGTAGTCCGCCCAAGTGCGGCCGAGAGTCGAGCAGCGAGCTCATGCCGAGCTCATGCCGCGCCCGACCACTTGCCGAGCTCGGAGCGTCGGTTCTGTCGCTCGTCATCGCGCAGGCGACGGGACTGACGCGGCGACAACGGTGCCGGGTTGTCCTCGGTGCGCTTGTTCGGCAGCGACAGCTTCATGATGGTGCGCAAGGTCTGTCCGTACTGCTTCCAGAGCGGTCCGGTCGTGTACGGGATGTCGTACCTCTTGCAAAGGTCCTGAACCTTGACCGAGATCTGCGCATAGCGATTGCTGGGCAGGTCCGGGAACAAGTGATGCTCGATCTGGTAACCGAGCTGTCCGCTCATGATGTGAAGCAGCTTGCCGCCCTTGAAGTTGGCCGAGCCGAGCATCTGGCGCAAGTACCACTCAGCGCGCGTCTCGTCCTCCAGCTCCTCCTCGGTGAAGTGCACTGCTCCGTCCGGGAAGTGACCGCAGAAGATGATGCCGTGCGTCCACACGTTGCGGATGATGTTGGCGGTGAAGTTGGCCGTCAATGTGTGCAGGAAGAACGGGCCCGTCAGCAGCGGATACATCACGTAGTCCTTGAGCGACTGCTTGCCGACCTTCCTGCCGATCTGGCGCAGCTGCTTCTTGAGCAGCGGTATGTCCTTCTCGCCCTTGCGAATCGCTTCGATGTCGAGGTCATGGAGCGCCACGCCCCACTCGAAGAACAGAGCGAGCAGTGCGTTGTAGACCGGCTGGCCGAGGTTGACCGGGTGCCACTTCTGGTCACGTGACATGCGCAGGATGCCGTAGCCAATGTCATTGTCGTGGCCGAGCACGTTGGTGAACTGGTGATGGATGTAGTTGTGGGAGTGCTTCCACTGCTCGGCAGGCTGCGTGGTGTCCCACTCCCAGTTGCTGGAATGGATCTCGGGGTCGTTCATCCAGTCCCACTGGCCATGCATCGCGTTGTGCCCGAGCTCCATGTTTTCCAGGATCTTGGCGGATCCGAGCAGCGCTGTGCCGAGCAGCCAGGCCGGCGGAAAGAAGCTGGCGAACAAGGTGATGCGTCCGGCGGCCGCCAGGCGACGCTGCAGCGTGATGACGCGCAGGATGTAGTCGCGGTCGGCCTGACCGCGAGATGCCTCGATCTCGGCTCGTATGGCGTCGAGCTCGGCGCCGATCGCGTCGACCTCTTCATCGGTCAGATGGGTGTATTCACGTACGTCGGCGTATGCCATGTGCGTTCCCTTCGGGAGTTGAGTTCAGATGGCCAGCGTGCAGTCACCAGCGGCGACTGAGATGCAGGTCTGGATGTATTCGTTCGGCTCGCTGTGCTCGTTGCCGCTGCGGAGGTCGCGGATGCTGCCGGAGGCAAGAGGCACGTCGCAGGTGTGGCAGATGCCCATACGACACCCGAACAGCATGTTGATGCCGGCCTTTTCGCCAGCTTCGAGCAGAGTCGTGGCGCCATCCACCTCGACGGTCGGGCCGCCAACACCGAAGGTGACGGTGCCACCCTCGCCTCCGCTTGCGAGGTTGAGCGTGAAGCGCTCGACGTGGAGATGGTCCAGTCGGCCCTCCGCCTCGAAGTGTGTGCTGAAGGCGTCGAGCATCGGACCAGGCCCACAGGCCCAAGCCTCCCGCTCCCGCCAGTCGGGGCAGACGGAGTCGAGTTGGTTCGCCGTGAGCATTCCTTGCGCGTCGGTGAACCGCTCGTAGAACGTGAATGACTCGTACCGGAGTGCGAGCACCCGCAGTTCATGGACGAACATCATGTCGTCCTCGCTGGTGGCGGAGTAGGCCAGCACGACGTCCGGTATGGATCCTCGCCGATCCATGGTCCTCAGGATCGACATGATCGGGGTGATGCCACTGCCGCCGCCGAGCATCAACATCTTGGCCGGGGGAGGGTCGGGAATGACGAAGTCGCCTTGCGGCGAGGCGAGCCGGACGATGGTTCCCGGCTCGAGCCCGTTGACGAGGTGATCGGAGAGGAAACCCTCAGGCATGGCCTTCACCGTGATGCTGACGGTCTTGCCCTCGACCAAGGGGACCGAGGACAGCGAGTACGAGCGCCAGTGGAACTTGCCGTCGATCTCGACGCCGATGCCGATGTACTGGCCGGGGGCGTGGTTGAAGGACCAGCCCCAACCCGGACGGATGACGAGTGTCGCGGCGCGATCGGTGATCGGCACGACCTTCTCGATCCGACCTCGCAGCTCACGCTGCGACCAGAGCGGATTGATCAGCGCCAGGTAGTCGTCTGGTGCCAAGGGGGTGGTGAGCGCCTTGCCGAACCTGCGAAGCCCGCGAAGGGCGGGCGACCGCTCGATCAGTGGTTCGTTCATAGTCACGCCTTCCGGTGTACAAGTGTTCACTCAAACTGTAAACCAGAGTGACAGTTTGGCAACCCCACCAACAGGCGACCTCGGTCACATGAGCATGATCCAACCACGGGATGGACGCACCCGCTTCGCGGAATTGGCCCTGAAAGGCGGCTTGAGGACGTGAGCCCTCGAAGTTGCTTGGCCGCGCGTCCCTCCGCAGCCGCGCCTCACAGGAGGCCCACCAGCTGCTCCTTGAGAGATGCCACAGTCGCTATCAGATCGTTCAGGGTCCGGATGGCCTCGTCGTAGGGGACCTTCAGAGCGGCCGCGGCCGCACTCGCCTGTTCGTATGCCGCCATGGCGGCGTCATATGCCGGCTTGAGCGCCGTCGCCTCGGCATATCCCGCCTTGCCGGCCGCGATCGCTGCGTCGTACGAGGGGGCGTACCCCCACGCTTTTGCGTAGGCGGCTTTGCCGGCTGCGATGGCCGCCTCATAGTCCGGAATCATTGCTGTGGCTTTTGCGTGGGCGGCTTTGCCGGCTGCGATGGCCGCCTCATAGTCCGGAATCATTGCTGTGGCTTTTGCG
>JBBSJW010000141.1:0-4402 GCA_038256885.1 Propionibacteriales bacterium | reverse complement strand
GTCTCAGGAAATAAGGGCAGACATCACCCCCTGACAGTTGGCACCGGCCGGGTCGAGCCCGCTCGCCCGTTGACACGACTGGGGCCCCGTTTCAGAGTGCAGCCCTATGCCTGAACGGACATTCTACGTTGCGACTGGGTCGCTGGCTTGGATGCTTCGGCTCGCGCTGGTCGGCGCTGCCTGGGTAACCCTTGTTCTGCTGCTGTCTGGCCGTGCGGCGGCGCTGAGCTGCGGCATCACGGCCTCGATGCCGACCAATTCCGCCGAGCTTGCCATCGCCGGTGGCTGGCCAGACGACCCGTACGACGTGGTCCTTATCGGGATTGTCCTGGGTATCGATCCGGAGCAGGGAGATGCCGCAACATTCGGTGAGACGCTGACGGTCCAGGTGGAAGCCGTCCTCGTTGGGACGACGCGGGGCAGGACAGTGGAAATCTTCAACGCGCCGCTAGGTGCCGCCGGCTGGATCGGATTCGAAGATGACGGTCGGTACCTCATCGCGGCGTACGAGGATGAGCAGCATGGACTGTCGACCTTCCTCTGTACACCGAATCAGCCGGTTGCGAGTCGCGAACGATTCGACCAGCTCGTCTCACTGGCCGAGGCTCCGCTGGTACCGGATACATCGATGGTCCAAGCCGCACCCGCGATCCAGGGTTGGCCCGCAATCGTTCTCGGCGTCCTGGTGGGCTTCATCGCGCTACGTAGGGCGCTGCGACTGCACCATCCGGGACGACCAAATGACACCTGGCAACGGGCCGGGCTGAATCCTCCCGTCGGGACCTCGAGCGGTGCTCCATGATGACGTCGCTCACTTGAAAACCCGAATGCCGGTCGAACGAAGGGACGTGTTCGGAGATCTGATCCACGAGTATCGCTGGGCCGCGTGACTGGGCGGCCGACGGTGGCGTGAACGTGGTGACGCCTCCGTTGTCCACCCTTGCGCCAGCGTCCTGCTAGAGGACTCGTGCCCCGCTGAGTGTGTATTTCACTCTTGCTTGTGGAGTGCGCAGGCGCAACCATGGTCGCGACTTCAGCGTCTGACGGGGAGGAGGAAGGACAGCGACCATGGTTCGTGCCGCATCATTCATGTTGGCGTTGTTGTTCACCGCCTGTTCAGCGGCAGCTCCGTCGATTTCCGAGAGCCCGCCCCACGACGCCACCGCGGCTCCGGCGACGTCATCGGCGCCATCAGCATCACCTTCAGCGGCTGCTGAGTGGGAAGAGCCGGCGGCGTATTCCTTCACGCTCGATTCGCGCTGCGGCGAGCGCAACCTGATCGGACGGTTCGCCGTCGCAGTTGAGAACGGCGAAGTGATCGCCGTGGAGCGAGGACGCACTGATGCGACGGTCGTCCAGCCGAGAGACATTCCGACGCTGTCCGACCTGCTCGCCCTGGTAGCCGAAGCGCAGAGCGATGGAGCCGACAGGGTCACCCTCGCCACCGATTCGACCGACGGGCACCCGATCTCGGTCGAGATCGACTGGCAGATGAACGCCGCCGACGACGAGGAGTGCTATCAGATCTCAGACTTCGTCCCTGCCGGGTAACTCCCCCTTCAGTCGAAGAGGAGCTGATGGCCCCGGACCTGGGACTACTGCTCGGCGCCTCCCAAAGCCGCCACCGCTTGCGGCCGGCAAAATTGCCGGTCCGCCCGAGGAGCAGGCCTCTGAGGTCAGCTCCGAACTTCGAGAATCCAGTAGTACGTCGCACTCCCGCGCCCGCCGAAACGCAGGAAGGCTTCGATACCGACCTGGGTGGAAGGCGCTGAAAAAATCAGGTACTCGACCCCAGCCAACTTCAATTCCGCAGTCAGCTCGCGTCCGGGTCGTGAAGGTTCAGAGGGGTCGTAGGCTCGCACGGACCACTCCGTGATCGGACAACCAGCCGGCACCCGGATCTCCAATTCCTCGCCCGACTCGGCCGACACCTGCTCAGAGACCTCAGGCATCACTAAGGACATCGGCGCCGTGACGTCGACGCCTTCCGCACCGGCCGACCACGAATATGAGCCGAGGTGGCCCCGTGCAGCGTCCTCTGCGCTCGAGAGATTCGCGCCGGGTGGGATGGATGCCTCCGCAGGCAACCCGCAGAGCGCGGGTTCTCCGACCGCCGATTCTGACGCTTCAGGGGATGAGGTGGCGCTGGCAGACGGTGTCACTGGGTTCTGAGTGGGCATCGACGGCTGGCTCGATGGCTGGATGGGGCCTGGCGACGCGCAGCCACTCGCAAATGCGAGCAGCACAATCAGCAGTAGCTGTCGCAGTCGTCGTCGGGCCAGGGTACCCATCTCAGAAGTCGAGCAACAGGCGCAGCGCCACGGTCTGACGCTGACGCCTGGGCAGTGACCACACGGCCCGAATCAGGTACGGGTCGACGGGATGCTCGTCGGGCTGAGCGATCACTTCTGGAGGATTGGCCGACTCGCGCTTCCAGATCCGCCAATCTGTTGAGTAGGCGTTCATCGGCGTGCGCATCGCCCAGGCCGTTGGATTGGGATGATTCCTCACCGTGTCCCAACGCTCGCACGCGCGCGCGGACGCTGCGGCGACTGCATCCTGACACCGCTCATGGTGCCTGCCGCTCAACAGCATGGCTCGCAGCGTACGATCTCGTGTCCGCTCGTAGAACGCGGCGCTCTCTGATTTCATGGCACAACCAATCCAAGGGAGTCTGATTCCGCGGCCCCCAGGGCATCAAAGGCGGACCCTCGGTACAGGTACGTGTATTTCCTCGACGAACAACCTTGATCCGTACGCATCAACAGGATTTCTCCAGGTCCAGCGGCGGTCTGGTCGCCTCGGCGTCTTGACCCCTCACGGCCGAAGCTCGAAGTCATTCACCTGGCTGAGGCTGTCGACGCCGAACGCCTCACCGAGGCATGAAGCGTCGGGCGGGTTGAGCCACGGGAGTTCGGCCGGAGCGGGACCTCCCTCCGGGCCGATTCCGCCGCCGCCGAACCTGACGAAGTCTCCGTCGTGCAACTCGACACTCTGCGCGGTGATCGGGTCGAAGAAAGCGATCGTGTCGGTCTGGACATTCCAGTGCGTCTGGCTGTTGCGCCAGATCACGGGTGTTTGATCATCCAGGCTGCCGACCGTCACGCACGTTTCGCCGATGCGCAGGTTCCCGCTGAGGCCGGCGAAGTCGCCGCTATCGGATGGCGCCTCGAGGACCGCCAGCGGCCCCCACGGCCCGTTCCCGAATGCGGGGGGCTCCGTCAACGGGGCGACGTGACGGTCGCGCACCGAGCGATCCGGTAGTTCGATAACCGACAGCCGGGGCCTCACGACTCGGTCGAACCAGGACAAGAAGTCGGGAGCGCCTTCGATCCCCACTTGGTCGATCGCAGCTATGTCAGGCCCCAATGTCTCGATCGCGGTCGCCGCGAACTCGGCGTAGCTGCACTGCCCCGCCAGATCGGCCGCGCGTAGGTGCTCATCCGCGGTCAGCGTGAGCGTCGTTGCTACGGACGCCGCACGACCACGGTTCGGCAACACTGCCAGCAAGCGTGCGTTCAGGAGCCGTCCGTAATTCGCGGCGACCTCGTCGCAGGACTCACCGCCGATGTCTCGCGCTGCCGGGGTGGCGGCCGAAGGCCGACTGGATTGCTGCGGGGTTGGACCCGGAACGCAGCCGCTGAGGACCAGCACCGCAGCCAGGAACCGGAGGCCCAGCATCAACCCCAACGCTCAGTCCGAGCCTTCGAGCTCGGCAACAGTGATCCAGGCATCGGTATCCGATCCGTTGTAGCGTGTGCCGACGGCCACCAGGCGACCGTCTGGACCGACCGCGAGTGCATTCATTCCGTCCGGCGCGAGGTCGGACTGTTCGTGCAGCGTCCAGCGCACGCCGTCCAGCGAGGCCCAGGACCTGCCGCGGCCGATGGCGATGAACTGCCCGCCACCACTGCCGATGCCGCCGTCAGAGATCGGCTCATCCGTGCCCAGCGCGGCGCTCCACGAGAGTCCATCCTGCGACGCCCAGGCGATGGGGTACCCCGGACAGCTGGCCCCCAATCCGCAGCCGTCGCTGGCGATGCCGAGAGCCAGCCACGCGCTACCGGCCCGGTGCAGCGCAAACGGTTGGGCGGACTCAAAGCCTGCCGGGTCGAGCAGCTGGCAGCTCCAGGAAGCACCGTCGCCGGAGCGCCACACGACCGGGGCTGCGGTCGAGCCGGCCGTGAGCGAGCCGACGGCAAGGTACTCGTCCCCGAGCGAGGCCACGGGTCCCAGGTCAGCCCGGGCGGGATTGACCGGCAGCTGGAGCTCAACGGGCGTCCACGAGTCGCCGTCGGGCGATCTCCAGGCCAGCGGCCTGATGTCGGAATTTCTGGTTCCGATGAGCAGGACCTCGCTCCCGCTACCCGCGAGCGAGGAGGGCCGGGTGCCTTCGAAATTG
>JBBSJW010000140.1:0-4464 GCA_038256885.1 Propionibacteriales bacterium | reverse complement strand
TTGCCGTAGGGGATCACCTGACCGAAGTCATCGAGGAACTCCTCAACGACGACCGGCGGGCGCACGTAGTCGATCACGCCGCAACTCTAGATAGAAGAAGGGCAGCACCCCAACGGGGAGCGGCCCTTCTTCATGTCTGTGATCAGTGGACGCGGGGGATACCCGTCTCCGACACGCCTTGGAACTCATCGCCCAGCTCAACGGGGTGACCGTCGATGTGAGCCATGTGCTCGTTGGCGTGGTGCACCTCATCAACCGTCGGCTTGTCCAGAGCGCCGTGGTAGTAGCGCTTGCGAACCCAGGCCTGAATCTTGGCCTTGCGTCCGTTGGGCGCTGCCACGCCGTTCTTGTCCGTCTCAGCCGGCGCTGTGAGCTCTGGGAGCCGTTCGTGCGTCGTGAGCGCGTACTGGCGTACGGGATCAAGCGGCGCGTGACGCTCCGAGAACCCACCATCGGGCGAGCGCTCGATGACACCGGTCTCGTAGCCGTGCAGGATGCGGTTGGCGTCCTGACGCTGCAAGCCGATGCAGATCCGCTTGGTCACGTGATAGGCGATGACCGGGAGAACGAAGAAGCCCACCTGCAGCGTTCGCGTGATCATGAAGATGTCGAGGTTCAGGCGTGTCGCGAGGATGTCGTTGCCACCTGCCATCCAGAGCACCGCGTACGCCGTCATGCCGGCGACACCGAGTGCCGTACGCGTCGGGGCGTTGCGCGGGCGCTCGAGGAGGTGATGCTCCTTCTTGTCACCCGTCATCCACTGCTCGACGAACGGCCAGACGCCGAGCACGGTGAACAGCAGCCCCATCGCGCCAACGGCCGGGATGAAGACGTTCATGCTCCACGTGTAGTTGAGGAGGTTGAACTCGAGGTCAGGCATGAGGCGGACTGCGCCCTCGGAGAAGCCCATGTACCAGTCAGGCTGCGAACCGGCAGTGACCTCCGACGGGTTGTAGGGGCCGTATACCCAGATCGGGTTGATCTGCAGGAGCGCACCCATGAGAGCCGTGAAGCCGAACACGACGAAGAAGAATCCACCGGCCTTGGCCGCGTAGACGGGCATCATCGGGTAGCCGACGACGTTCTTCTCGGTGTGTCCGGGTCCAGGCCACTGCGTGTGCTTGTGGTAGACGAGCAGCAGCATGTGGGCACCGATGAGGCCCAGCAGCAGGGCCGGGATCAGCAGGATGTGCGCCATGTAGAGGCGGGGGATGATCACGTCGCCGGGGAACTCGCCGCCGAACATGAAGTATTCGAGGTAAGAGCCGACAAGCGGAATCGAGCGAAGCAGGCCGTCGACGAAGCGAAGGCCGGTGCCCGACAGCAGGTCATCGGGGAGCGAGTAGCCCGCAAATCCTTCGACCAGACCCAAAGACATCAGTCCGACGCCGATGAGCCAGTTGATCTCACGGGGCTTGCGGTATGCGCCGGTGAAGAACACGCGGAGCATGTGCAGGATCATCGCCGCGACGAAGAGCGCAGCAGCCCAGTGGTGGATCTGTCGCATCAACAGACCGCCACGGATGTCGAAGGAAATGTCGAGGGTCGAGGCGTATGCCGCTGACATCTCGACACCCTTGAGCGGGGCGTAGGAGCCGTCATACATGACCTCGGTCATGGTCGGCTGGAACCAGAGGGTCAGGAACACGCCGGTGAGGAGCAGGACCACGAAGCTCCACAGCGCGATCTCGCCGAGCATGAACGACCAGTGCTCGGGGAAGACCTTGCGGACCTGCTTCTTGGAGATCGTGGCAAGACCGAGGCGGTCGTCAAGCCACTGGACGGGTCCGCCGGCCTTCTTGCCCAGACCGGTGTCTTCGATGTTGGTGTATTCGGCGTCAGGCTCAGTTGTCGTCATGACTTCTTGTCCAACTTCTTCTGATCACGCGCGAGCTCGGGATAGCTCGGGCCGACGATGTGGGGGAAGTCGCTGACGGCAATGAGGTAGCCCTCGCTGTCGACCGCCAGCGGTAGCTGGGGCAGTGCCCGGTGTGCAGGTCCGAAGATGACCTTGCCGTTGTCGGCGAGGTCGAACGTCGACTGGTGGCACGGGCAGAGCACGTGGTGTGTCTGCTGTTCGTACAAGCTGATCGGGCAACCGACGTGTGTGCAGATCTTGGAATAGCAGAGGATTCCGTCGATGCCCCAGTTCTCGCGGCCCTTGGCCGGAGTGACGTCCTCGGGGCGCATGCGCACCACGATCACAGCAGCCTTCGACTTGGCCTGCAGCAGCTCCTTGCCGTGCAGGACGTGCTCGCCTTCCTCATCGACCTCGTACATGATCGCGGGCTCCGCGTTGACCAGAGCGCCGACCTCGAGGTCGGACGGCTTGATCGGGGTGCCGGAGACGTCGTTGACGACCCGCATGCCCTTCTTCCAGACCGTCTTGCGCTGCCCTGACGGGAGCGGGCCCATATCGCCGAGCAGGATGATCGCGGGCAGGCCGAGCGCACCCATCGCGCCGAGGAGGCTGTTGCGGATCAGCGGGCGACGGCCGATGGCCGACTCCTTGATGCCCTGGTTGAGGTCCTTGAGCACGGCCTCGCGGTCTTCGGTGGAGGAAGCCACTGGGTGACGCATCTCGATCATTTCGTGGTCACCCATGAGCTTCTTGGCCCACTGGATGATGCCAACGCCCATGAGCAGCAGGGCGCCGCCAAGGGTGGAGCCGAGCGTGAAGTTCATGGCTGACCAGCCGAGGAACGTCTGGTCCTTGTCGATCATCACGTAGGCAACGCAGAAGCCGAGCATCAGCAGTGTCGCGAGGCCGAACATGGCTGAGATCTGACGCTCGGTACGGCGCGCAGCTTTCGGGTCGACGTCCTGCGGACGCTCCTGGTGCTCCTGGAGGCCAGGGTTCTTGATCGGCTCAGAGGCGTCGGGGCTCTCGATCAGGTCGGTCATGACTTCTTCACCCTTGCTCCGTGCGCACCGATCCAGATCGCGAAACCTACGAGACCGCCGATCCCGATGACCCAGGTGAACAGGCCGTCGACGACGGGGCCGTGGCCACCGCCTGCCATTCCACCGTATTCGGGCTGGGACTGGATCTTCTTGATGTAGGCGATGACGTTGCGCTTTTCCTCAGGCGTGATGGTGGTGTCGGCGAACACCGGCATCTGCTGAGGGCCTGTCGTCATGGCTTCGTAGATGTGCTTGGCGTCGACACCCTTGAGTGTCGGGGCGTAGCGGCCGCTCGGAAGCGCGCCACCGGCGCCGACCGAGTTGTGGCACGCCGTGCAGTTGGTGCGGAAGAACTCGCCGCCCTCGGCGAGGCCTTCGGCAGAGACGCCCTCGGTGTCGAGGTACTCGTTGGCGGGGATCGCAGGGCCAGGCGCCAGTGAGGCGATGTAGGCCGAGACCTGACGGGTCTCTTCCTCGGTGTACTCGGGGTCCTTGCGGGGAGCCTGAGTACCAGAGTTGGCGAGCGGCATACGTCCGGTGCCGACCTGGAAGTCGACAGCAGCAGCGCCGACTCCGACCAGGGTGGGACCGTAGTTGCCATCGCGCTTGGTCTGGATGCCTTCGGCGTTCTTGCCGTGGCAGCTCGAGCAGCCGATGAGGAACAACTGGCGTCCGGCCTCGATGTCGCGAGCGGATGCCTCCTCAGCAGTGGCGGGCTTCGGCGCGAACGCGGAGTACATGCCGCCGGCAACAACGAGCCCCATGAGGAGCACGACGAATCCAGCGAGGGGATGCCGGCGTCTGGTCGACAGTTTCCGCACCGAGAACCTCATTCCTAGGAGTCAGCTTCAGCGTACCGACGATTGACGTCGTACTTGGTAGTGAGGTTTACCTTGCTCATTTGAGCAGGTAAATGGTCGCGAACAGGCCCACCCAGACGATGTCGACGAAGTGCCAGTAGTAGGACACGACAATCGCTGAGATTGCTTGCTCATGCGTGAACTTGCGCGCAACGAAGGTGCGGGCGATCACGAGCAGGAAGGCGATGAGTCCGCCGAGGACGTGGAGTCCGTGGAAGCCAGTTGCGAGGTAGAACATGCTGCCGTAGGGAGAGCTGGAGATCGTGGTGTGCTCGGTGACCAGCGTCGCGTACTCGGTGGCCTGACCGGCAATGAAGATCGCGCCCATGAAGTAGGTGAGGACGAACCACTCACGCATGCCCCACTTGCCGATCTGCAGGAGCGAGCCGGTGCGACCGGGCTTGCCGCGCTCAGCTGCGAACACGCCGAACTGGCAGGTGACTGACGACAGCACGAGGATCGTGGTGTTGATCGTGGCGAAGGGGAGGTCGAGCTTCGCTGTCTCCTGCGACCAAAGCTCGGGAGAGATGTTGCGGATCGTGAAGTACGCCGCAAACAATCCGGCAAAGAACATGAGCTCACTGGACAGCCAGACAATGGTGCCCACCGTCACCATTGACGGACGGCCTTCCTGGCCATGGAGTCGTGAAGCTGGAATCACCGATGTAGTCGCCACGCGAACATCATATGTACGATCGAC
>JBBSJW010000139.1:0-4509 GCA_038256885.1 Propionibacteriales bacterium | reverse complement strand
CGCTCGGCGTACGTGACGGGATCGAGCGTCTCCTCGTTGCGGACCATGCCGAGGAAGCCGACCTCGGCCGTGGGGATGAGTCGCTGCATGCCCTCGAGCATCCCGAGGCCGGCGCGCAGGATCGGCACCACCAGGGGCCGCGGCTCGGACAGTCGGACGCCGTGGGTCTGGGCCACGGGGGTCGTGACGTCGACCGGGATGACGCGCACGTCGCGCGTCGCCTCGTAGGCCAGCAGCGTCACCAGCTCGTCGGCCAGCCGCCGGAAGGTCGGTGAGTCGGTGGTCTTGTCCCGCAGCAGCGTCAGCTTGTGGGAGATGAGCGGATGATCGGCCACGTGTACGTGCATGGCGCGAGACTACTAGCGGCCGCACTCCGCGTTCTGTCACGATCGACCCATGGCCGAGGACGACGTGGACTTCGTGGTGGCTGCGTACCGCGCAGACGGTGCGTGGCACGTCGCTGAGCTCAAGACGTCCTTGGGCTACGACCTCGAAGCATTGGGCGAGGCGCTCGGGCGTTTCCGGTCCGACGACGGTGTGTTCGGACTGGTGTCGGTCGATGAGGACTGGTTCGCGATCCTGCGGCGTGAGGGCATCCGCACGCGGATGATGCTGTCGGACGTCACGGTGGTCAGCGAGTCCGACCTGGCCGGCGACGTGGCCGATGCCATGGATTTGCGCGAGATCGACGACGACGAGGATCCGCAACCTGGTGGCGACCTGGACATCCTGTCCGACGTGGGGATCAGCGCGACCGTCCTGGTCGACGTCTGCGATGACGACGTCGCGATCCCGGCCGACCTGCTGCTCGACCTCGCCGAGCGACTCGGCTTCGCGGACGATCTCGAGGAGATCATCGATTGAGCACCTGGGAATCGGCGATGCGCGAGGCGCTGACGCTGGCCGAGGCGGCGCGGGCCGACGAGGACGTGCCCGTCGGTGCCGTGGTCCTGGACCCGCAGGGTGAGGTCATCGGCCGCGGCCGCAACACCCGCGAACGCGACGGCGACCCCACCGGTCACGCCGAGGTGGTGGCCATCCGCGAAGCCGCTGCGCATCGCGGCGAGTGGCGGCTCGAGGGCTGCACGCTGGTCGTGACGCTCGAGCCGTGCACGATGTGCGCCGGCGCCATCGTCGCGGCCCGGATCGAACGCCTGGTCTTCGGTGCCTTCGACGACAAGGCGGGCGCCGTCGGCTCGCTGTGGGACGTGGTGCGCGACCGCCGCCTGAACCACCGGCCCGAGGTGCTGAGCGGGGTGCTCGCCGACGAGTCATCGATCATGCTCCGACAGTTCTTCGAAGGGCACCGCGACGCGTGAGCGCTGTGGTCGCCGGACAACCAGCCCACGCTCGACGTCAACGAGCGGCTGGGATTCCGGGCCGTCGGACACGAAGGCGCTTGGCAACGACACGCCACCTGACGGGAGGGGTTCCGAGCCGGTTCGCAGGGTCGTCACGACACGTGCTGGAAGTTCTCAGGAACCTCTTGCAATTAAAGATATGAACTCATAGGATTCACTCCGTCGTGGCCCCTGCCGCACGACGTTCCCCCTGGAGGATTCTGCTTTCCGATGGTTGCGACCACCCCCGTTGAGACGACGCACCGTCCCCAGAGATCAGACGGCCCAGCCATCTCCCTGCGCGGGCTTGCCAAGCACTTCGGCGACGTCCGGGCCGTCGACGGCGTGGACCTGGACATCGCTCACGGCGAGTTCTTCTCGATGCTCGGACCGTCGGGATCGGGCAAGACCACCGTCCTGCGTCTGATCGCCGGATTCGAGCGAGCGACCGCCGGAACGATCGCGCTGGACGGCAGCGACGTCACCAGCAAGGCGCCCTTCGACCGCGACGTCAACACGGTCTTCCAGGACTACGCCCTGTTTCCGCACATGAGCGTGCTGGACAACGTGGCCTACGGGCTGCGGGTGCGGGGCGTCAAGAAGACGGAGCGGCGGGAGAAGGCGCGCGAGGCCCTGGGCACGGTCCAGCTCGAGCACCTCGCCAGCCGCAGCCCGGGCCAGCTGTCGGGCGGTCAGCGCCAGCGGGTCGCGCTGGCTCGCTCGATCGTCGTGCAGCCCAAGGTGCTGCTGCTCGACGAGCCGCTCGGCGCACTCGACCTCAAGCTGCGCGAGCAGATGCAGGTCGAGCTCAAGGACCTGCAGCGCAGCCTGGGCATCACCTTCGTGTTCGTGACGCACGACCAGGAGGAGGCGCTCACGCTCAGCGACCGCATCGCGGTGTTCAGCGAGGGCAAGATCGTCCAGCTCGGCAGTCCGCGCGAGATCTACGAGCGCCCGACCAACGAGTACGTCGCCTCCTTCGTGGGCACGTCCAACATCCTCGACGCCGCGACCTCGATGCGGCTGCTCGGCCGAGACGGTGTGCACGCCGTTCGTCCCGAGCGGATCTCCGTGAGCGACCAACCGGTGACCGGTGACGGATTGATCAGCGCCACCGGCCGGGTGACGGCAAGCATCTACATCGGCACGGGCCAGCGACTGCACGTGACCCTGGACGACAGCACCCAGGAGCTCATCGTGCTGGAACAGAACATCGGCGGTAGCGAGCCACACGATCGTCGGGGCGATCGGGTGGCGCTGACGTGGTCGCAGGACGACGTCACCGCACTGAGCTGATCGATGAAGGCACCACACCCAACCAATTGGAGGCACTGATGAGAAGCACGAGTTACCGCACCAAGGCCCTCGGCGTCGCGTTCGCGAGCAGCGCGCTCGTCGTGCTCGCGGCCTGTGGCAGCGAATCAGGCGGATCGGCCGAGGTGCCGACCAAGCTCGGGGCGATGGAGAGCAGCGTCTCGATCCTGGCCTGGCCCGGATACGTCGAAGACGGCAGCAACGACCCGAAGGTCGACTGGGTCAGCGCCTTCGAGGAGGAGACGAAGTGTGAGGTCACCTCCAAGACCTATGGCACCTCCGACGAGGCGTTCAACCTGGCCAAGACCGGTGACTACGACGTCGTCGTGGCCTCGGGCGACCTGACCGCACGCATGGTGGCCGCGGACGAGGCCGTGGAGGTCAACACCGATCTGATCCCCAACTACGAGAAGGTCTTCGACTTCCTCAAGGACAAGGAGTGGAACACCTTCGACGGCAAGAACTACGGCGTCCCGCACGGTTACGGCGCCAACCTGCTGATGTTCAACAAGGACGAGGTCTCGCCGGCCCCGACCTCGTGGTCAGCGGTGTTCGAGCCCGAGGAGCTCGCCAAGTACAAGGGCAAGGTGACGTCCTACGACTCGCCGATCTACATCGCGGACGCCGCGCTGTACCTGATGAAGCACGAGCCGTCGCTGGGCATCGAGAACCCGTACGCCCTCGATGACAAGCAGTTCACCGCCGCCGTCGACCTTCTCCAGACCCAGCGCGCCAACGTGGGCGAGTACTGGTCGGACTACCTCAAGCAGATCTCGGCGTTCGAGACCGGCGACTCGGTCATCGGCACCTCGTGGCAGGTCATCGTCAATTCGATCGACACCAAGCGCGCCAACATCGAGGCGATCCTGCCCGAAGAGGGTGCCACCGGTTGGTCGGACACGTGGATGATCTCCTCGAAGGCCAAGAGCCCCAACTGCGCGTACGCGTGGCTGAACTACATCGACTCGCCTGAGGCCAACGCGCAGGCGACCGAGTACTTCGGTGAGGCGCCGAACAGCCAGGAAGCCTGCGACTTCGCGAGCGACCCCGGTTTCTGCGACACCTACAAGGCTGGCGACGAGGAGTTCGCCTCGAAGCTCTGGTACTGGCGCACGCCGGTCGCGGAGTGCCTGGACGGCCGCACCGACGTGGAGTGCAAGGACTACTCGGAGTGGACCAAGGCGTGGACGAAGATCAAGGGCTGATCTGACACATGTCATCTGACACCGTTCGTGCGGCCGTCCCTCGACGGACGGCCGCACGGCGGTTCTCCTCGTACCTCACGTCGAGACCGCGCCTGCGGCTTGCGCTGCTGCTGAGCGCGCCGCTGACGTGGCTCGTGGCGATCTACATCGTGGCGCTGTCCGCGTTGCTGGTCACTGCGCTGTGGTCGGTGGACAGCTTCACCGGCGAGATCTCACGCTCGCTGACGTTCGACAACATCGTGGAGATCACGACCGAGTCGTTGTACCGCACGGTCGCCGTGCGCACGATCGGCGTTGCCCTCGCGGTCACGGTCATCGACATCCTGATCGCCCTGCCGATCGCGTTCTACATGGCCAAGGTCGCCTCGGTGCGGATGCAGCGGGCCCTGGTCATTGCCGTGCTCACCCCGCTCTGGGCCAGCTACCTGGTCAAGGCGTTCGCGTGGCGCTCGGTGATGTCGGACGACGGAATCTTCGAGTGGGCCACCAGCAAGATCGGGCTCGGCACACCCGGCTACGGACTCACCGCGGTCATCATCGCGCAGGCCTACATCTGGCTGCCGTACGTGATCCTGCCGATCTTCGCGGGGCTGGAGCGGGTGCCGAACTCGCTGCTGGACGCCGCCGGCGACCTCGGCGCCTCCTCGTGG
>JBBSJW010000138.1:0-4532 GCA_038256885.1 Propionibacteriales bacterium | reverse complement strand
GCTCGGCGGGCCACCAGCAGCGCTGGGTCTCGCTCTCACCGTCGCGCTGCTCGGCTGCGTCGTGGTCGCCGGCGTGCATTCACCGAGCGATCCCTCGGTCGTACTCCGACAGGCGAGCGAGGGGCCTTTCGTGGCGCTCACTGGCGGGCTCCGGGTGCTGCGTGCCGACCGAGGTCTCGCGCTCGTGGTCGGCTGCTTCGTCAGCCAGCTCTTCGTGCGCGGGGTGCTCAACGTGTTGCTGGTTCTCGTCTCGTTTGACCTCGTCGGTCTTGGTGCGGGCGGTGTCGGTTGGCTGGTCGCCGCAATGGGGGCGGGGGCCACGGTGGGCGCGGCAGTGACAGCGGGTCTTGCCGGTCGCCGCCGCTTCGGCGCACCGTTCGCCGTTGGACTCATACTGTGGGGTGCGCCGCTGGCGATGATCGGACTGGTGCCCACACCGGTGCTCGCGCTGGTGGCGCTTGCCGTGGTCGGGGCGGGCAACTCGTTGCTCGACGTGTCGGGGTTCACCCTGCTGCA
Source organism: Propionibacteriales bacterium (assembly GCA_038256885.1). Lineage (GTDB taxonomy): Bacteria > Actinomycetota > Actinomycetes > Propionibacteriales > Nocardioidaceae > Aeromicrobium. The sequence continues at coordinate 4,016 of JBBSJW010000138.1, read as the reverse complement.
ACGGCTCGGCGACGATCGGGTGCTTGGGCGTGTGTTCGGTGTGCTGTTCACGGCCGGCATCGCGTTCGGGGGCTGTGGGGCGATCGTCGCGCCGGCTGCGGTTGACGCACTCGGTCTCCGACTGTCGCTCGTGATGGTCGGGGCGCTGCTCCCACTCATGGCGTTGCTGGCCTTGCCGGGTCTGCGTCGGATCGACAACGCCAGCGAACCGCCGAGCCTGGCGCTGCTCGCCATGACCACGTTGGAGTTCATGCGAGCCCTGTCACCAACCACCCTCGAGAAGCTCGTCGCCCGCAGCGTTGTCTCGACGGTGCCGGCCAACGAGGTGATCGTGCGCCAGGGTGACCCGGCCGACCGCTTCTACGTCATCGTCAGTGGCGATGTCCAGGTAACCGTCGACGGCACGCCGGTGCGAGTCAGCTCTGCGGGCGAGTGCTTCGGTGAGACGGGATTGATGCGCCGTGCGCCGCGCAGCGCCACCGTACGCGCGCTGACCGACGTGTGCGTGGTGGCGGTAGACGGGCAGTCGTTCGTGGATGCGGTGACCGGAAACTCCGATGCGCTCAGTGCGACGGCCCGGGTCCTCGACGGGTACAGCTCTGAGGGCCCGTCGCCCGCCCTGCCGTGAGCGCTGGCTCCTCGCCCACATGATCTGTGAGCGAGGCTCACTGGGTGTGTGGCGGTAGGCCTGCCCGACTGAGGAACCTCCACCGAGACGGGAGCGGTGATCGACGCAAGTAGCGGGCGAACATCGATCGTTTCGATCATCTCAAGCAGCTCACGGATCGCCGCTGGGATTGCAGACTGGCGCCCGTATCGGGGCTCCCATGCCCGGATGGCCGCGCCGACTGCACCGCGGTACCCGAGTGGTCGATGGACGGAGACCGTAACTCGGGGCGGGATTTGCAGGTCAACGTGGGCCGCCGACCTGCACTTCCTCAAGCGCTCGGTGCAGCACAGGGTTGTCGATGTCGTGCGCAAGCAGGCGTCCTGCCCCGACGGCATCCGCATCGCCGAGTCGCGCTCGGTGGAGGTGGCTGTAGACGAGCATCTCGCGCATCTCACAGCGTGCCGCGAGCGTCGCGAAGGTTTCGATGAGTTTCGCGGCACGGTCGTGGTCGCCTGAATCGATGGCGAGGCCGATCATCGAGTTGAGTACGACTGCTCGCACCCACAGGTACTGGTCGGTCACCATTCCGCATCTACGCAGTGCTTCTTCGAGCCAGGTTGTTGCTCTCGTCTGATCACCGTTGCTGGCGCTCACCAGTCCGAGAACCCGAGCTGTCATTGCTTCCCAGCATGGGTCACCTAACTGGCATGCCAGCATCCAGGCCTGCTCGATGCCCCCGATGTCGCTGCGAAGACCGCCCTCTCTCAGGTCGAGTTCGGCGCGCAACGCTTGCGGCCACGGAAGAAAGGCGAGCCATCGCTCTTTCTGGACCAGCTCGATGGAGCGATCGAGTGCTACGGCCGCCTGTGAGCGTTCGTCACGTAGCAGGTGGGCCCGTCCGAGGATCGAGAGTGACCATGCCTGCTGGCGTCGGTCTCCACAGCGGACAGCGGCGTCGATCGATCGTTGGAGCAAGTCAATCGCTCGAGGATAGTCACCACTGTCGGATGCGCTCATGCCGTGGACACCGAGGATTGCCGCGGTGGAGGCGTCATCGCCCGCGTGCTGTGCGGCGCGTACCAACCAGTCGCTGGCCGTCGGCCGCCTCCCGGCTTGCACTTCGACGAACCCAAGCTCGCGGTACGCGGTGGCCAGGCACGTTCGGTCCTCGCTCAGCGTTGCGACGCGGACCGCGTCGTGCAATACCGCGGAGCCCTCACCATCGCGTCCACGGACGCTGTGCACCAGCGCGCTGCCGAGTGCCAGCAGCACTCGCCCATGCAGAGCGGCGTCGACGTCCTCGGATGACTTGTCGACCGCGCGCTGAAGACAATCTACGCCCGCGTCTGCCGCGCCGGCCAACAGTGCTGCCCGTCCGGCTTCCAGAAGGCTGCGCACCTCGGCGCATCCGCCGATGTCGACTGCATCACGAATGGCCGGCGGACGCGCTGCGGCGCAAAGCGCCGCCGATGGAGCCACGCCGAGCTCGCGTCGCAACACATCCTCGGCCACGGCAATCTGCTGGAGCGCAGCCGGCTCATCGCCCGACGCCGCGAGACATCGCACGAGCAGCTCGTGGGCGCCTTCGTCGAGAAGGTTGCGGGCCACGAGCCGGGACGCGTACTCCACCGCTTGCGGTGCCCGGCGAGCGGCCAAGAGGTCGAGAGCGGCTTCGCGCAGGCGCGCCTCGATCGCCGCCGACACTCGGCACCGCTCGACGATCAGCCACGACTCGAATGCCGGGCAACGTTCGACATGCACCCCCTGCAAGAACTCACCGTTCATGTCCAGCAGCGCAGAATGATCGCCGGCCGACGACAACACGTCGAGATCGAAGGACGCGCCAGCGATGACCGACGAGATCGGGTCACCTCGCAACGCATCAGACACGCCCATGGCGCGGCGCAACTCGGCCAGAGACCATCGAAGCGCGCCAAGGGGATCGTCGGCGTCGGTGAACAGCAACTCGGCGAGCTGCTGACGAGACACCGCGCGCTCGGCGAGAACGACATACGCGAGCAGCGCCCATGCCTTACGACCGCGCGGACGTCGAACCTCTTGCCCGTTCCGCTCGATACTCGGTGGCCCGACCAACCGGATCACGAGGTTCAGAGGTTCGGGTTCTGCGATGAGGACCATCGTTTGCGCACCTCCTTCACGCACAGTGTCGCACCCCACGATGATGCGTCGCGCCGCATCGGCCTAGCAGCCGATGACGACGCGCATCGTCGCGATCAGGCCGGAACACCCGCCGCCAGAGACCTGACCGCCTCAGTGGTCAGGGCCTGACCACCAATACCCCAGTCACCACTCGTTACCTCCTCGATGATCACCCACGTGACCGCGCGCATGTTCTCGCCCTCGATCCCAACCATCGTGTCGGTCAACTTCTCGATCATCTCCTGCTTCTGGGCAGCGTCAAAAACGCCCTCAATCAGTTTCACATTGATCATTGGCATGTCAGCTTCCTTCCATTTGCCATCACCCGGTGACGATCACCGGATGAGCCCGACAGTACGACGCAGTCGTGTGACGAGCCGTGTGACGCACTCCAGCCACCGTGGGTGAATGTGTCCGAATTTCGTCTTGCCGTTCGTCGTCTCTGTGACAATCAACAATGATCACCGACTCAAAGGACGTCAGAACGTGAAGTACATGCTCCTCCTCGCAAGCAACCCCGCAGACGAACCAGCACCCGACGACGAAGCGTTTGGCCCATACATGGGAGAATGGGCTGCCTACAGCCAGGCCCTCGCCGAGGCGGGGGCGATGGTCACCGGCGAAGCACTGCAAGGCCCAGACACGGCCAGCACGGTTCAAGTCCGCGATGGCAAGCGCATCGTGACCGACGGTCCCTTCATCGAGTCGAAGGAAGTGATCGGCGGCTACTACGTGATCGATGTCGCCAATCTCGACGAAGCACTCGATTGGGCCGCCAAGATCCCGAACTCTCACTTCGGCACTATCGAGGTCCGACCGGTCATGGAATTCGGTGGCTGACGAGCCAGTCTGCCGACGAAGCTGATGGGTGTCGCCGACGTCTTTCGCACGGAGTGGCCACGGCTGGTGGCCACGCTCATGCGCGACGTCGGCGACCTCAGCATCGCGGAAGATGCGGCACAGGACGCGTTCATCGAGGCGTCGACGCGGTGGCCCACCGATGGGGTTCCCGACCGGCCGGGCGCCTGGTTGGTCACGACCGCCCGACGCAAAGCCATCGACCAAATTCGCCGAATGCAGCGGTTCGAGGACCGTCTTCCAGCGTTGGTCGACCGCACAACGATCAACTCCGATAACGCGGAGTCCCCTCGCGTCGACCTCGACGGTGAGCAGGCACTCGATGACCAGCTCGCTCTCCTGGTCGGATGCTGCCACCCTGCCCTCGCCCCGGAGGCGCAGGTCGCGT
>JBBSJW010000137.1:0-4638 GCA_038256885.1 Propionibacteriales bacterium | reverse complement strand
CTCGACCCCGACGGCGGTGTCGCGGATATCGCGCACGTCGGCGTCGACGATCTCGGCATCACGACTGCGTACGGCATCTGCGAGGGCATGGACAAAACGACCTGGGTTGATGAAGCGCTGACCGGTGAGCCGAACACCGCACGTCACCGCCTCGCCGAGCGACGGCACGAGCGCGTGCACCTCGTCGCCGTCCAGCAGTGTGTGCGCGGTCTGCCTGCCGAGCTCGGCGACATGGTCGAACTCGTCGATCAGCTTCTGCCGGTCCGACTCCGACGTGAAAGCGGCGACGAACGGCTCGGCCGGCTTGGTCGGCTCACTCAGACCTTCAAGCTCGTCGAAGGCGTCGAGCGCCACGGCGTTGGCCTGGTTGAAGACCGTCATCGCCGCTTTCCACTTCGACGGCGTGCAGTGCCGGGTGAAGTCGGCAAGGAACTTCAGCAGTCGGGGGTTGGTCGTCAGCGGTACGTAGACCGGCGACGACGGGCTAAGCGTCGCCTTGATGCCACCTGCGAGGACCGCCGGATCCGGCAGCGGGAGCGTGAGCGAGGGGGCGAGCCACCCCGCGTTGCCCCACGAAGAGCCAGCAGCGACACCGCCTCGATCGACCACGCTGACACGAATGCCCTCGCGCTGCAGGAACCACGCGGTCGCGAGCCCGACCATGCCCGCGCCGACGACAATGACGTGATCGGGCCGCGGACTCATGGGTTCATTGTGCGGCCAGATCCACCGCGACTAGCGCTCGAACCCGGTGCGCGGTTCACTTGTGTCTATGCGATCGATCTGGAAAGGCGCCATCAGCTTCGGGCTGGTCAACGTCCCCATCAAGCTCTACAGCGCGACTGAGAGCCATGACGTCTCCCTGCACCAGGTGCACAACAAGGACGGCGGGCGCATCCGCTACCAACGGCGTTGTGAGGTGTGCGAGAAGGTCGTCGCCTACGAAGACATCGACAAGGCGTACGACGACGGCTCCCACACCGTGGTGCTGACCGACGAGGACTTCAAGTCGTTGCCGGCCGAGTACACCCGCGAGATCGAGGTCCTGGAGTTCGTCCCCGACGACCAGATCGACCCGATCCGCTTCGACAAGAGCTACTTCCTGGAGCCCGAGGACAAGGCACTCAAGCCGTACGTCCTGCTTCGCAAGGCGCTCGAGGACTCCGACCGTACGGCTATCGTCACGTTCGCCATGCGGCAGAAGACCCGGCTCGCGGCGCTGCGCGTACGCGATGGGGTGCTGATCCTGCAGACGATGCTGTGGGACGACGAGGTACGCGAAGCCGACTTCCCGATCCTCGACGAGTCGGTACGCATCAGCGCCAAGGAACGCGACATGGCTGCGCAACTCGTCGACTCGTTGGCATCAGACTTCCAGAGCTCGGACTTCAAGGACGACTACCAGGAGCAGCTCCGCACCCTGGTCGAGGCAAAGCTCGAGAAGGGCGACTCGATCGACACCGAGGCGACCTTCGGCGAGAAGCCCGAGGACGAGGAGGGCGGCGGCGAGGTCGTCGACCTGATGGAGGCGCTCAAGCGCAGCGTCGAGCGCAAGAAGGAGACCAAGAAGGCGGCGTCCAAACCAGCCAAGAAAACCGGCGCCCGCAAGAAGACGGCCAAAGGCGCCTAGACGGCCGCCGACTCACTCTCAGGCGGGGTGGCGGCCAGGTCGACGTGGTCAGAGCTGCGGTGCTCGACAACCCACAAGGCAACTTCGCGCAGCTTGATGTTGTGGTGCTGCGACAGCCGGCGAAGGAAGTCGAAGGCCCGATTGGCGTCGAGGTCGTAGCGCTCCATGAGGATGCCCTGTGCCTGGCCGATGAGCTTGCGCGCGTCGATCGCGACCTGCAAGCCCTCTTCGTTGTGCGCCGCAGCGAGAGCCACCGACGCATGCATCACGAAGATCGAGGCGACCGCGACGTCATCGTCGTCGAAGGCGTCGGTGTGTTCCGAATAGAGGTTGAGCGATCCATAACGCCGGGCACGAGTCTCGAGACGCAGGCTCAAAGCGCTGCGCATTCCGAGCTCAGAGACGGCGGGACCCCAGGCCGGCCAGCGCAGATCAGCGGCGACATCGTTTGCCAAATAGAGCGGACCGCCTTCTATGGCATCCAAGCAGGGACCCTCGTCGAAGATGATCTGCAGGTTGTGGGACTCAGCGACCCGGCTCGATGTGGCTGCTGCCGTCTCAATCTGGTTGCGCCCCTGCACGAGCATGATGCCGGCGTCATCGCAGCTGGTGGCGACCATCGCGAACTCGGCGATGCGCTGAATCGTACGTTCGGCAGTTGGCTCGTTGTGAAGCTCGAGCGCCATCTCTGAAAAAAACGAAGTGTCCATTGCTCACCCCTCGTTGATCCGATTTCGCCACTAGGAAACCACAGGTTGCGTCGGAAACCTACATCACGTTGTTTGGTGGCCAAACTCGTGGGTACGTCACGGCAGACCGACTGATCGCCACAACCGGTGTGAACCGGAAAGGACGTCGGATGACCGACCGCTCAGCCCCGCTCACAACTCCCATCCGAGGCGCTGCGACTCTCACAGTCACGCTGTTCGGTGACAACGGACGGATAGACCACGCGCTCAGTGACGAGCTCGGCCGTCGAGGGTGCCGCACGCACGCGGTCAGTGTGGAAACCGGCTGGCTGACGTCCGCCGAGAACGTGATCTGCCGGCTCGACACCAAGGCCGGACAGCGAGCGCTTGAAGGCCTGGCCGGCCGCGACCGGCCGCGCGCCACGGTGATCGCGGTCTGCGAGCAGCCCACCGACGCAAACGCCACGAAGCGACTACACGACCTGTGCGAGGAGTGCGGGCGTCACCATGACGTGTCGCTCATATGGCATTCGTCCGTGGCTGACGCTTCCGCGTCAGGACTGCCACCCCTCGAGCAGCTCGCTGTGTCGGTGGTCGATGAGGTCTCGGCCCGAGTCAGCGACATGGACCGCCACGCATTCTCGTCGCGCTTCGTGGACCTGGGCTGACTAGGCGGCGGAGCCAAGCGCTTCAGCGCGCAGGGTGTCAAGCAGCTTCGAGAGCCGCCGGGACACCTGCATCTGGCTGACGCCGATGATGGCGGCGATCTCCTGCTGCGTCTTGTCCTCGACGAACCGCAGACGAAGCAGCTCTCGCTCAGCTTCCGTCAGCTGCTGGCACAGCGGAGCGACGCTCACCCATTCCTCGATGAAGTCGTATGCCGACTCCTCCATGCTCAGGGTCTCGCCAAGTGGTCGACCGCCGACGCGCGTCGGTTGGTCGAGCGAGGAGGGCGAGAAGCAGCTGCGAGCGGCCTGCGCCTCTCTGATGTCCGAGACGTCCGTGTCCAGCTCCTTGGCGAGGTCGGAGTCGTCCGGGCTGCGCGCCTCCGCCTGGAGGCGGCGCTCGGTGGCTGCAGCGATGTCGGCCTGGAGCTGCTGGATGCGTCGCGGCGGTCGCACGCCCCAGCACTGGTCGCGGAAGAACTTCTTGATCTCGCCGAGGATCGTGACCGTGGCGAAAGGGACGAACTCGCCCTTGTCATGGTCGAATCCCCGGATCGCCTTGACCAGCGCGAAGCTGGCGACCTGGACGAGGTCCTCGCGGTCGGCACCGCGGCCGGCATAACGTCCGGCGAGGTGCGTGGCGAGTCCTAGATAGCGATGAACGAGCACGTCCTCAAGGACGGTTCGTTCTTGTTCTTCTGCTTCAGCGGCCTTCTCCAGAAGGTCGGTGGTGTCATCAATGGAAACTACGGGAGCTGCATTCACGGGATACTCCTGAGGAGTCGTGACCGTGCGCGGCTTTTGCTCAACCGGCGCTACTACTGTGACATGCATACCGTGCAACTACAAGACCAAATGACTAGTTTTGTGTAGTTCTTTGTGACTAGAGAGGCAGAATCCCCGCTCAGTTTCGCCACAACGGCCGCGGGTAGGTCAACAACCGATAGGGACGGGAGGACGGCCAATGGCCGAGGCGCCGCAGACCGTGTCAATCGCGGGTCATCGCCTTCGCCTGACCAACCCCGACAAGGTCATCTACCCCCTGACCGGGACGACCAAGGCCGAGGTCATCCACTACTACGTCGAGATCGCGCCGATCATCCTGCCGCACCTCGCCGACCGGCTCACAACACGTAAGCGGTGGGTCAGCGGCGTCGGCACCGCCGACAAGCCCGGCGAGGTGTTCTTCGAGAAGAACCTCCCCGATTCCGCTCCCAGCTGGATCCGCCGTGTAGCCGTCGAGCACAGCAAGGACACCAAGGAATACCCCGTGTTCACCAATGCGGCAGCACTGGCCTGGGCAGGACAGGTCGTTGCGCTCGAGCTCCACGTCCCCCAGTGGAAGGTCAACCGTCGCGGCACACCGCAGAACCCGGACCGCCTTGTGCTGGACCTCGATCCCGGACCGGGTGCCGGACTGCCCGAGTGCGCGGAGGTCGCCAAGGTCGCTCGCCAGATGCTCAAAGACATCGGCCTCGACGCTGTGCCGGTGACCAGCGGAAGCAAGGGCATCCACCTGTACGCAGGCCTCGACGGCTCGCAGGACTCCACGTACGTCAACGCCTTCGCCAAGGAGCTGGCCAAGGCGCTGGAGTCAGAGCTGCCAGAGCTTGTCGTCAGCGACATGAAGAAGAGCCTCCGCAAGAACAAGGTG
>JBBSJW010000136.1:0-4731 GCA_038256885.1 Propionibacteriales bacterium | reverse complement strand
TCTTATCAAGACGTCGGCAGCCAGCCGGCAACCACCACCAGCAGGAGCGGACAACCCGATATGTTTCTGAACCTGAACCGACTATTTCCCCAGCGCGACGAGCGGGGCAGCACCATGCTCGCGGTGTTGGGCCTCGCGCTCGTCACGAGCGTGATCGGCGTCACCGTCGTCACCGCCACGATCAACGGCCTCGGCGTGACAAGCTCAACGCGCGCGGGAGTTCAGGCGAGAGCCGCCGCGGAGGCCGGCGTGGATCGTGCGCTGGTCGCCATCCAGAGCGGCTGCGTGACCACTTTTGAGTCAACCACCGTTCCGCGCTACAAATACGAACTCAAGCACTCCATCAACTCGGTCACCCCGACGTGGGTGACCGGATGCCCGACGAACGCGTCCATGCTCATCAAGATCACGTCGACGGGGTACGCCGCGAACGGCACAGTCACAGGAGCATCGCCCAGCGACAGCCGCACCGTCGAGGCCGTCTACGCCAACGTGCCGATCTACGTGCCCGCACCGGCCATCCAGCCCGCCGTCTACGCCTACACGATGGAGGGCGTCTTCAGAAACTTCGTGCTCAACTCCTCGAGCGCGAGCATCGCGGCTGACGTGCAGATCAAGAACGGCAACGTCGTGTGCGAGAACGGCGCAACAATTGATGGAAGCGTGCTCCTGGCGAACGGCTACGTGAAGCTCGATCGATGCGACGTCAACGGCGCGATCCACGTGTCCAAGTACGTCGACATCGGCGGGACCGGCACTGTGGTCAAGAAGGACGTCATCGCACTCGGCCAGGGGGTCGCTGCTGGCAGCGATGTCGTGAAACTGCGGAGCGGAATTGGAGAAGTTCGAGGAAGCGTCAATTCTGCGGGAAACGTGCAAATTGACGACCTCGTGCAGGGGAGCGTCTCGCTTCCGGGAACATCCAGCAACTCGGTCAAGGTCGGTAGTGGCGGCCGTGTGCAGGGCAACGTGGTGTCGAGCGGCACGGTCGCCGTCACCGGAAGCGGCGCGATCGACGGCACGACCAGCACGAACTTCACCGGTCTCGCGCCGCTGCCGATTCCGAGGGTTCCGGACTGGACCGACATTCCTTACCCGCACCCCACCGCGTGGAACGGGTACACCGTGCTCACCTGGCCGACAACAACGAGCAGTTGCAGCATCGGCAGCTCGAATGCCTTCTGGGATTCGCTCAACGCACAGTCGGCGTCCCTCGGCAACATCGTGGTCGATGCCCGCGGCTGCGGAGCGGCCGGCCTGGACTTTCAGAACAACATCAGGGACATCAACCTCAGCGCAAACATCACCTTCATCGCGTGGAAGTTCAACGTCGACAAGCTCGTTGCCACCACAAACTCGTCAGCGACCCGCTACCTGTGGTTCATGGTTCCTGATAACTACACATCGCCGGCAGGCGAGCCGACCTGCCCCGCCGTGGTCAACCCTGCCACGCCCGTGGGCACCATCACCCTCACCAACGAAGCGAACATCGCGCCGACCATTGCCGCGATGGCCTATACGCCGTGCAAGATCATCAGCGACCGCAACTACTGGCGCGGTCAGCTCTACGGCGGCACCATGGAGTTTCTGCAGCAGGCGCAGCTCACCTACGTTCCGGTCGGCGTGCCCGGGGTGAACTTCGACGCGAGCCTTCCGCCCATCCTCGTGCTGACCAGCTCGAAGCTGGGTGGCAGGGTGAGCTTTCGAGAGCTGAGCTGATGATCGCGGTCGGCGTCGGGGTTTTCGGCAGCCTCATTGGGTCGTTTCTCAATGTGGTGATCTTCAGGGTGCCGGCAGGGCGATCGATCGTGTCGCCGCCGAGTGCCTGCGGAAGCTGTGGCGCTCGAGTGCGACCCCTCGACAACCTGCCGGTCCTCTCCTGGCTCGTCCTGCGCGGCAAATGCCGTGATTGCCGTGCTCCGATCTCCGCGCGCTACCCGTTGGTCGAGCTGGGAACAGGCCTGTTCTTCGCCGCGGTCGCGTGGTTCGTTCTCGGCACGGTGGCAACCGGAGCTGGCGGAACGGCACAAATCGTGGCGACGATTCTCGCGCTCGTGGCGTTCTTGTATTTCGCCGCAATCAGCGTGGCCCTTGCCCTCATCGATCTCGACACCCAGCGCCTGCCCAACAGCATCGTGCTGCCGGCATACCCGGTCGCAGCGGTGCTGCTCACGGCGGCCGCGCTCACCGCGGGTGCGCCGGAACGGCTGCTCACGATGGCGGCCGGTGGACTCAGTCTCTTCGCGGCGTACTTCGCGATGGCAAGCCTGTATCGAGGCGGAATGGGATTCGGTGACGTCAAGCTCGCCGGCGTCATCGGACTCTTCCTTGGCTGGCTGGGCTGGGGTCCGCTCGCGGTGGGCGCGTTCGCCGCGTTTCTGCTCGGTGGACTATTTAGTCTGGTGCTCGTGATGACGCGCGGCGCGACCGGCCGCACCGCCATTCCGTTCGGACCCTGGATGATTGTGGGGGCTTGGGTGGGGATTTTTGCTGGAGAACAGATCGCGACCGCGTATCTGGCACTGTTCGGATTGGTCTAGGGGGAACGACGTGGCGACACGAATAGTCGGACTCGACATCGGCAATGAGGTGCTTCGCGGCATCGAGCTCGAGTATGTCGCAAAGAAGCGGCCGGTGGTGATGCGTTATCACGAGGTCACGCTGCCAGAGGGCGCCGTCCGCAACGGCGAGGTCGTCGAGGAGAACACGGTCGCGACGGCCCTCAAGCAACTGTGGGCCGAGGGCAAGTTCCGCACCCGCGATGTCGTGATCGGACTCGGCAATCAGAAGGTGCTGGCGCGCGACCTCGTCGTGCCGCGTGGTTCGATCGAAAGCATCCGCGAGGCGCTCCCGTTTCAGGTTCAGGATCTGATCCCCGTACCCGTCGCCGAGGCGTTGCTCGACTTCTACCCCGTCGCCGAGGTCGCCAGCGAAAACGGGCCCGCAGTCAGTGGGCTTCTGGTGGCTGCGGTCAAGGCATCCGTGCTGGCCAACGTCAACGCGGTGCGCAAGGCGGGCCTGTGGCCGGTCGATGTGGACCTCATCCCCTTCGCACTGCAGCGCTCGATAGGTTCCGACATCCCCGGCACAGCCGCGGTGATCGACATCGGCGCGACAACCACCAACATCGTCATCTCCACGGGTGGTGTGCCGCAGTTTGTGCGAATAATTCCGGCAGGGGGCGACGACCTTACCCGCGCGCTCATCACTCGACTCGGTATCGACCGCGACCTGGCCGAGCGAGTCAAGGCGGGCATCGGCATGGCGAACGGGAGCGTGCTGCCCGAGAACCGCCCGGCCGTCGAGGTGATCTACGAGGTCACCAGGGAGCTGCTCAACAGTCTGCGCAACACCCTCAACTATTTCGCGAATACTCGAGAGAATCGGCAGGTCGAGCACGTCGTGCTCAGCGGTGGGGCGGCGCGCTTGCCCGGCTTCGCGGAGACGCTGGCGTCGATGACATCGATGACCGTCACCACCGCCGACCCGTTCGCGAAGGTCCAACTCGGCAAGGATGCCAAGCAGCTGGCCGGCTCGCCCGCCCGCGCTGCAGTAGCACTCGGACTCGTCCTGGGGAGGGCAGCATGACCGCGACAGCCCAAGCGCCGGCCAAGGAGGCACAGGAGCCCAAGGCCTCCAAGGCCTCCAAGGCCTCCAAGGCCTCCAAGGTACCGAAGTCCTCCTCCGGGCGGAAAGCGGCTGCCGCACCGCTCGCGATCGGCGGCACCCCTCGCGCGGACCTGCTGCCACCCGAAGTCAGGGCCGCCTACAAGGGCAAGGCCGTGGTGCGGATGCTCGTCATCCTTGTCGTGACCGTCGCGGTCATCGTGGCAGGAGGTGTCGGGTACGCGACCCTCCGCTCGATCACGAGCCAGACCGTGCTGCAGCTCGAACGCGACCGCAGCCTGGATCTGCTGGCCCGCCAGCTCGACTTCGCCGAGGCCAGGCAGATCGCCAACAAGGTCGACGCGGCGATTGCCGCGCGTGCGCTGGGAACCACGACCGAAATCGATTGGAGAGCCTACCTCGACGAGGTCGGCGCGACGCTGCCCGATGGTGTGGGGCTGACCCAGCTGGTGATCGCCCCGGTTGGCGCGGCCGAGGGCGACCAAGCGGTCGAGAACCCACTGCAGCAGGCAGCGGTCGCCACGATCACCATCACCGCGACGAGCGTGACGGTGCCGGATGTCGAGGCCTGGTTCGACGATCTCGCCGGCATCACGGGTTTCGCGGGAATCGCCCCTCCCGCCACGGTGGCGGGCAGCCCGACCGACGGCTACATCGTCAGCCTTGAACTGCTTGTGAACGACGAGGCCTACTTGCTGCGATTCCAGAACGAAGAGGAGGAGTGACATGACGACCACTCGATGGTGGACCGCAGGAGCGGTGCTCGTGATGGCATTGCTCGTGGCGCTCGGCTGGATTCTCGGCATCGAGCCGCAGCTCGCAGAGGCCCGGGCCGCCGATGACGAACGCGTCGGCGTCGAAACGCTCAATGCGACGTATGAGCAGACTCTCGTCAAACTCAAGGAACTGGATGAGGACCTGCCGGCGCTGACCCAGCAGCTCGACGAGTTGGAGGCTGCGCTTCCGCCGGATGCCCAGGTCTCCACCCTGCTCGGACAGCTGAACGCCTTAGCTGCTGAGAGTGCGGTAGAGCTGACATCGATCACGGCCGGGGTCCCCGAGAAGTTCGGCGCGGCCGCCGAAGCCGCGGCGGCCCTGGCACCT
>JBBSJW010000135.1:0-4748 GCA_038256885.1 Propionibacteriales bacterium | reverse complement strand
GATCTTGGAATCACTGGCGCGTAGCACCGTGTGCGGCGACCGGCCGGTGGTCAACAGTGGGATGAGGATGACGGCACCGAGCACGGAGATCAGGCCGACGGCGATGATGATCTCGGGGCTGCCGGTCAGCCAGGCGGGAATTCCCGGGCGGATCGGATTGTCGTCGATCAGACGGTAGAGCAGAAATGCGAAGACCGCTGAGAAGATGACCAACGGCGTGCGCAGCCGACGTTGCCGAGTTCGCTCGCGGTTGGCGGTCGCATCGATGTCGCCACCGCTCACCATCTGACCCGAACTCATCTGTGTCATGTCCATGTTCACGCAACGTAATGCGCAACCACTCGGCATGGCCAGGGTGATGCTGTCAAGTGTTCCTCAAGATCCGATACCTCGAGATCATGGCGCAGTCCGAGAAATGATGCGCCAGCATCGCCTGGCGGGGATTTTCCTACATATTTCGGGTGGGAGCCTGTGCGGTCAGGGCCAGCGCAGGGGCGGGCGAGTAACCTCATGGCCGTGTCAGCACCAGCCGATCAAGCTCAGAGTTCCGGATTCGGAGCCAATTCGTGGCTCGTCGAGGAGATGTACGAGCGATTCGTGCAGGATCCCGGGGCGGTCAGCGAGGCCTGGCAGGAGTTCTTCGCCGACTACCACTCCCAGGCGCCGAGTGTGGCAGCCGCTGCTGCAGCGTCACCGGAGGTCAAGGCGAACGCCAAGGTCCACGGAGTGTCCAGCGAGGTCGACAAACTTCCCGCTCCGGCTGCCGCAGCGACGCCCGAACCCGCGCTGCCCGCTCCAGCGGAGATCAACGGCAAGGACGCCGAGCCCGCCGAAGAGCCCGGCAAGCCGATCCGCGGTGCGGGCGCAGCGATCGCGCGCAACATGGAGGCGAGCCTCGAGGTTCCGACCGCAACGAGTTTCCGGAACGTCCCCGCCAAGCTGCTCGAGGTCAACCGCAAGGTGATCAACGGGTTCCGAGCGCGTTCGGGCCAGACGAAGATCAGCTTCACCCACCTCATCGGTTGGGCCATCGTCCGGGCGATCGCCGACGAGGTGCCCGCCATGAAGAATGCCTATGCGCTCGGCGAGGACGGCAAGCCACGTCTCATCGAGAACGAGCACGTCAACATGAGCCTCGCGGTCGACAAGGAAAAGGCCGATGGCAGTCGCACGCTGCTCGTGCCGGTCCTGCGTGACTGTGACACGCTCGACTTCAACGGGTTCCTCGCGGCCCACGAAGAAGTGATCCGCAAGGTCAACGCCAACAAGTTGACCGTCGACGATTTCCAGGGCGCGAACATCAGCCTCACCAACCCGGGCGGTATCGGTACGGTGCAGTCGGTGCCGCGGCTCATGCCGGGCCAGGGTGTGATCGTCGGTGTCGGCAGCATCGACTACCCGGCCGAGTTCGAAGGCGCAGACACGCGCAACCTGAGTTCACTCGGTGTCAGCAAGGTCGTCACGATCACCAGCACGTACGACCACCGCATCATCCAGGGAGCCGAATCCGGCCTGTTCCTGAAGCGTGTGCACGAGCTCCTGCTCGGCGAGCACGGTTTCTACGACCACATCTTCGCCTCGCTCGACATGCCCTATGAGGCGGTCAAGTGGCGCCCCGACACCAGCTCGATGAACCGCGAAGAAACGATGCTGGCCAAGCAGATGGCCGTCGCGAAGCTGATCCGTGTACATCGCGTCCGTGGCCACCGGATCGCCGACATCGACCCGCTGCGCTGGAAGGAGCCGCACATGCCGCGCGAGCTCGATCCGGCGACGTACGGCCTGACCATCTGGGACCTGGACCGCGAGTTCCTGACCGACGGTGTCGGCGGCCGAGACAAGATGCGCCTCGGCGACATGCTCGGTGTCCTGCGCGACGCGTACTGCCGGACCATCGGCGTCGAGTACATGCACATCCAGAGCACCGATGAACAGAAGTGGGTGCAGGAACGCGTCGAGGACGGCCACGACCAGCCCACCAAGGACGAGAAGTACCGCATCCTCGAACGCCTGAACGCAGCCGAGTCGTTCGAGAAGTTCCTCGCGACCAAGTACGTGGGCACGAAGCGCTTCGGCATCGAAGGTGCCGAGTCGGCGATTCCGATCCTCGACGAGATCCTGAGCCACGCTGCCGACGACGGTCTCGACTCCGCCGTGATGGGCATGGCACACCGCGGTCGACTCAACGTGCTGTCCAACATCATGGGCAAGGACTACGGGTCGATCTTCTCCGAGTTCGAGGGCCACCTCGACCCGTCATCGGTGCAGGGATCCGGTGACGTGAAGTATCACCTCGGCATCAAGGGCAAGTACGTCAGCCCGTCGGGTGCCGACATCAACATCGAACTGGCGGCGAACCCGAGCCACCTCGAAACCGTCGACCCGATCGTCATGGGCATGGTCCGCGCCAAGCAGGACCAGATCGACCCGCCCGGTTCCTACCCGGTGCTCCCACTGCTGATCCACGGCGATGCGGCATTCGCCGGTCAGGGCATCGTGGCCGAGTGTCTGGCGATGAGCGACATCGGTGGTTACCGCATCGGCGGCACCATCCACTTGATCATCAACAACCAGATCGGGTTCACGACCGCACCGCAGTTCGCTCGGTCGTCGATCTACTGCTCCGACGTCGCCAAGACCGTCCAGGCACCGATCTTCCACGTCAACGGCGACGACCCGGAGGCCTGCGTCAAGGTTGCTCGTCTCGCGTGGGACTACCGGCAGCGTTTTCACAAGGACGTCGTGATCGACATGGTGTGCTACCGCCGCCACGGTCACAACGAAGGCGACGATCCGAGCTACACCCAACCGCTGATGTACAAGGCGATCGCCGAGCGTCGCAGTGTTCGCAAGCTGTATGTCGAGACACTCGTCCGTCGTGGCGACATCACCCTCGACGAGGCCGAGCAGGCACTCAGCGACTTCCACGACAAGCTGCAGGTTGCGCTCGACCAGACCCGTTCGCAGGACCCCGGCCCGATCACTGCCGCCCGTCCGCCGCAACCGGTCGGCGTGCTGCCGCACATCCCGACGGGAGTCGAACGCGCCAAGCTCGATTCGATCTTCCACAAGCTCACCGACTACCCGGAGGGCTTCACCATCCACCCGAAGCTGGCCAAGCAGTTCGAGACGCGGGCCAAGATGTACGCCGACGGCGAAGTCGACTGGGCGTTGGGTGAGGCCATGGCCTACGGATCCCTCGTGCAGGAGGGCCACCCGGTCCGCCTCGCCGGCGAGGACTCGCGTCGCGGTACGTTCAGCCACCGCCATGCAGCGCTGATCGACTACGACAACGGCGAGCCGTGGATTCCGCTCGACCACCTCGACGACGCCAACGCCCAGTTCTGGGTGTTCGATTCCCTGCTCTCGGAGTACGCCGCGCTCGGCTACGAGTACGGATACAGCCATGCGAACCGTGAAGCACTCGTCGTCTGGGAAGCCCAGTTCGGTGACTTCATCAACGGTGCGCAGATCATCATCGACCAGTACATCGTCGCCGCCGAAGACAAGTGGAAGCAGCAGAACGGGGTCGTCCTGCTGTTGCCGCACGGGTACGAAGGCCAAGGGCCGGAACACAGCTCGGCACGGATCGAGCGGTTCCTCACACTTGCTGCCGAAGACAACATCCAAGTCGTCAACGCCACGACGGCGGCGAACTTCTTCCATCTACTTCGTCGCCAGGTGCACTCCGAACGCCACACGCCATTGATCGTCTTCACGCCGAAGTCCGGCTTGCGGATGAAGCAGACGCGCAGCCGCGTCGAGGAACTCACGACTGGTTCGTTCAACGAGGTGCTCGACGATCCGGGTGACATCGATGCCGACGCCGTCACGCGCATCGTGTTCTGTTCGGGCAAGGTCGCCTGGGACGCGATTGCCGAGCGAGACGAGCGCAATGCTCCGGTCGCCGTCGTGCGTGTCGAGCAGCTCTACCCGCTGCCGACCGAGCAGATGCTCGACATCTTGAAGAAGTACCCCAACGCCAAGGAACTGCGTTGGCTCCAAGAGGAGCCGGCGAACATGGGCGCTTGGAACTTCATCGAGCACAACACGTGGCGCATCAAGGAGGAGGGCTACGACCTTCGCCACGTCAGCCGTGGCGCCTCGGGCAGTCCGGCGACCGGCTCCAAGGCCATCCACGACCAAGAGCTCGCCCAGCTGATGAACGAGCTGTTTGCCTGACGGGTCAGATCGCTCGATCTCATCTCGTCAGGAACACGCGGAGACCAATGCCTGTCAAGCGAGCGGGATACCGAGCACGGCTGACAGTTCGGCGATGGCCGGGCCGGGTTTGCCGACCTTGATGGTTTGCATGCCCATGGCGCGGGCCGGCTTCAAGTTGATGCCGAGGTCGTCGAGGAAGACACATTCGGCAGGCTCGACGCCGAGCAGTTCGCACGCGATCTCATAGAAGCGGGGCTCGGGCTTGCGGACCCCGACCTTGCTGGACTCGACGACCTCGTCGAACTTCTCCATGACCGCAGCGACGTCAGGGCGTTTGGTCCGCCCGGTGGCGTCGGAGACCACGTTGTTGGTGAGGCACGCAGTCTGCAGGCCGGCCGCGATCACGGCATCGAGCGCGACGACCATCTCGGAGCGGACCGAACCCGAGAGCAGGGCCAGGATGTCGGCGCCGGGGATGCGATGCCCGAGCGCTTCGGATTCGGACCCGAACAACGTGTCGAACTCCGCTGGTTCGATGTCGTTGCGCTCCAGCAGCGCCCAGGCATTGGCGTCCGGATTGTTCG
>JBBSJW010000134.1:0-4757 GCA_038256885.1 Propionibacteriales bacterium | reverse complement strand
CTGTGAGCACCGGTTGGGCCTCCGGCCCGAGAGCTGCAACTCGCTGCCAGACGACGTCACGCAGCACCGCCGGCAGCTCGAGCGACGTCGCCGGAACAGATGAGGCGACGTCGCCGACGACCTCGAGGTGGCCGGTGTCGATCCAGTGTCGGAGGAGGTGCTCGGCGAAGAGCGGGTTGCCCGCCGTCTCGATGTGGAGCCGGGCAGCGATCGGCCCGACGTCGCGGCGAACAGTGTCGGTGAGTCGCGCTTGGACCAGTTCGGCGAGTTCGTCGACGTCGAGGCCGTGCAGCTCGATGAGGGCCGCCCCGTCGGGAGCGTCGGCGAGCACGGCGGTGAGCGCGGCAGGCTCGCGGACCCCCAGGACGAAAAGGACCGGCGCCGACCCGAGGTTGTGCACCAGGTGCCGGAGCAGCTGCAGAGCAGCAGGCTCGGCCCAATGCAGGTCGTCGAGCACCAGGATCAGCGGAGCGACCGCCGCAGCGCGCTCGATGACGTCGAGCACCGCGTTGAACATCTGGTGGCGAGCGGTGCCGTCGTCCCCGGCCACCGGGACCGAGCAGGCGATCCGCCCTGAGACGTGCGGGAGGAGCCGCAGCAGGTCGCCGCCCCAGGCGGCCGTGTGGGCCATGAGGACGTCGCTCGCGAGTGTGTCGACCACCCGACCCACAACGCCCTGGAAGGGGTGGTACGGCACGACAACGTGTTCGTCGCAGCGCCCGTAGAACACGTCCCACCCCGACGCCTCGCGTGTGAACGCGGCCAGGAGCGTGGTCTTGCCGATGCCCGCCCCACCGGACAACAGCACGGTCCGCACCCCGTTGTGACGTGCCTTCTCAGCTGCGTCAGCGAGCAACGCCAGCTCGCTGCTCCGCCCAACTCCGGTCGGCATCGCAACGAGCACCTCGTGCAGCGGAGGAGATACCCGAGGTGCGTCGGGCACGGCCGGTCGATGGGCGGAGGAGGATGCTCGGTCGTCGAAGCCATCCCAGCCCCTGGCCACCCGCTGGTCGATGGCTCGCAGCTCGGCCGACGGCTCGGTGCCGGCCGTCTCGGCCAGCTCGTCGCGGTAGCGCTGGAATGCTCGAAGTGCCTCGGTCTGGCGCCCGCTGGCCGCCAATGCCCGGATGACGAGGCCCCGGGGGCGATCCCGAAGTGGGTGCTCGGCGATGTGTCGTTCGAGGACGGCCAGCGCGTCGTGGGGCCGGCGGTCAGCGATCAGCGCCTCGCCGAGATCCTCGACCGCGACGGCACGGATCGCGCCCAACCGGACCGCCTCGCCGACAGCCCACGCCTCGTCCGCGAACTCCTCGAGCGCGTTCCCCACCCATCGCTCGAGCGCACGGGTGATCGCCACGACATCACCGTGCGCCGACTGCAGCTCGGCGCACGCCACTGCGGCGTCGACGACAGCATCCAATCGGTACCCACCCACAGTCGTCCGCAGCGTCTCTTCCCCCACGAGCCGACGCAGGCGGGACACCGAGGTTCGTAGTGCACCGCTGGTGACCTCCAGCACGCCGCAGAGCCACTCCGCCCGCACGGGGGTCCACGCGTGGACCGCGAGCACACCAAGCAGACGGCGCTGGGCCGCACTGGGGAGTTCGGTCACCTCGCCTGCCACACCGAGTAGCTGCACGGGGCCGAGTACTCGGACAGAGGGCTCGTCATGCGGCACCGCCAGAGTGTTGCGCATGCGGTGATGCGCAAGTGACGCGAGCCATGTGGCTTGATCAGGGCCCAACCCACTCAACAACACACGAGGTCACCACATGTTCGTCACCGTGCTCCATCACATCCACGATCCCGCCGGGTTCGACGCCGCCGAGCAGAAGGCACTCGAAGAAGGCCTCCCTCCTGGCGTGGCGCTGCCCATCCACGCCGCCACGAACGATCACAGCTTCGGCATCTGCATCTGGGAGGGCGAGTCGGTCGAATCGATCCGCGACGTGGTCGAGGGCGCCGTCGGCGACTGGGCGAGAAACGAGTACTTCGAGATGAACGTCGACGGCCTCACGCCGTCGCTTTGAGGAGAGGAATCTGACATGCCCAAGTATCTGTTCGAAGCGAGCTACACGCCCGAAGGCATTTCGGGCCTGAAGGAGGTCGGCGCGTCCAGTCGCGCGAAGGCGGTCAACGACATGGCGACCGCCCTCGGAGGAAGCCTCGAGACGTTCCACTTCGCATTCGGTGACGTGGACGCCTACGTCGTAGTCGAACTCCCCGACGACGAAGCGGCCGCAGCCGCCGCGTTCACGGTCGGCGCGAGCCCCATGACAAGGGTCAAGACCGTCAAGCTCCTCACTCTCGACGAGGCCGACGCCGCCATCAACAGATCGGTCAACTACCGGCCCCCGGGCAGCTGACCGGCCAGCATCCAACCGAGAACTACCAGAACCGCAACCAACGAAGGGGAAACGACATGCAGGTCATCGCAATCCACGAAGTCGACGACGTCGAGCACTGGTTCAACTCGCCGGCCCGCTCGGAGTTCTTCGAGGCCCGAGGCATGAGGGCCACTGCCTTCCGCGACCCGGCGGGCAACGCCAACACTGTCGCCGTGCTGATCGAGGCTCCCGACCTGGACTCGCTCCAGGCGGCGCTCGCAACCCCGGAGGCGAAGATCACCGAGGAGCACGACGGCGTCCACGTCGACACAATCAAGCTGTTCCTGGACGCGTGATGACCATCCAGGACTACGAGACCGCCGTCGCCACCTTCCGCGAGGTCCTGGCCGGTATGGCACCCGAACAGATCACCTCCGCGACACCGTGCGCCTCGTTCGACGTCGCTCAACTCATCGATCACACCATCGGCACCCAGCTCATGGTCACCGACGCACTGCAAGACAAGCCGTTCAACATGACCGGCGTCGAGGTCACTCGCAGCGAGCAGGCAGCAGCCTTCGACCGAACAGCGGCCGACGCCGTCGCCGAACTCCGTCGAGACGGCGCGATCGACAAGTCCGTGACCTTGCCGTTCGGAACGTTCTCCGCTGAGAAGCTGATGGGCCTGGCCGCGCTCGACACGTTCCAACACGCATGGGACCTGGCCCAGGCCACAGGGCAGAACACCGACCTGAATACGAACCTGGCCGAGTCCTTGATGGTCGTGGCAGTCGCACACATGGCCCACGCCCCGCGCGGCGAAGAACCCGCCCCCTACGGACCGGAGCAACCTGCCCCAGCAGGAGCACCGCTCGCAGATCGACTGGCAGCCTTTCTCGGACGCATCGTCTGAGTGAGTCGGCCATCGTGTGCGTCACTCTCGGACGCACACGCACGGCCAGTCTCTCCGGGCTCGCGGTCACATGGAGTCCACATCCGCTCCACATCGGCCAGTGCGACGGTGTGCTTACGGCGCCGACGAACGGTCGGGGCAGATCAGCCGAACGAGTGTCGCCTCGTAGAGAGGCAGTGTTCATCCACATGAAAGGAAACCGTCATGACCACGAATAAGGAAATCGTCGAAGGCGCCTACGACAGCTTTGCACAGCGCCAGATCGGTGCGACGTTGCGCTTCTGCTCAACCAATGGGGGACGGATGAAGAAGATTCTCGCATCGGCGAGCGCTGCTGTCTTGCTCACGATCGGTGTGGCATCCACCGCGTCGGCCGACCGCGCCTACCACACTGAACGTGTCAGGCTGCGCCCAATCGATGATGCGCCGCTCCGATCGGGCAGCGTTGTCAACATCCACGCGAACGGCCCGCGGGTGTACGCACTGGAGCGATACCTGCTGAACGGGGCACTCCCGAACCACGAGTACGAGATCGCTCTGACGGTGCACGTTTTCGACCCGACCTGTGCCGGGCCAGCGTTGGAGTTCTTCCGCGTGTCGATCTCGACGAACCGCGCCGGCAACGGACATGCGAAGGCGCCAGCCATCCCGCCGGAGGCCGTGGCGGGGCTGGAAGGTGCGCATGGTGTCAACTGGATCGTGTACAACGACGATGACATCGCTGTCTATGAGACCGGCTGTGAGGACGTCGTCCTGGACTGACGGAGTCGCGCAACTTCCATGGCACGCGGCGGTGGGCGGGCCTGCCGCTGAGCCCGCCCAGCATCACGACGGACACCCCAAACACCCCTTGAGATAAGTGCCGGTCGATGGCACCCCATAATGCCAATCGATAACCCACCCCCGGAGCAGGACCGACCCGCACAGTCCGGCCCTTCCCGAGCACCCGGAAATCCCGGCTGGCTCGGGGCGCCGACCGGAGCGTCGTGGTCGTCAATCTGATCGGCTCTGATCGTGGCCATCGGTGATCGTGATGTGCCGTATTGGGTCGGTCTGGCCGTCTGCTTGGGGCCGCAGAGATGCGCTGGACGCGCGCCAGAACTATACGTATAGTTAGACGTATGCCCCGCGTTCAGGTCTACCTACCCGACGATCTCCACGAACAACTGAAGCAACGCGACCTTCCGGCTTCGGAGCTCCTGCAGGTCGCACTTCGTGCCGAGCTGGAACGCCAGGATGCGCTCGCTGAAACAGACCGATACCTCGCAGAACTCGCCGCCGAGGTTGGCGAGCCCAGCCTGCGGCAACAGGCCACTGCGGATGTCATCGCACGACGCGTCCGGGACCGGTCGCTCGACCGAGTCGGTTGACCCGTGCTGGTGCTCGACAGCGGCGGCGTGTCGCGTCTGTCGGCACGTACCAAGACAGCACTGTCGCTCATCGGGGCATTCAAGGCACAGGGACTGTGGCCGCCAGTCGTGCCGACGATGGTTCTCGTTGAATCCCTACATGGCGAT
>JBBSJW010000133.1:0-4792 GCA_038256885.1 Propionibacteriales bacterium | reverse complement strand
CTGGCTGACCGACGCCAGATCCCGAACTGGACCGATGGCGCGGAACCCGGAGGTGCAGGCGTCTGCCGCGGAGACTTGGCTCTCCGATCTTCCGGCTGCGTCAGCATTCCACCTGCTACTAGGCGAAAGCTGCGCTCCCAGCCCTGACCTCTGGGTCATCTGCCCAATCCGCCGCTCGACTCGGCGCTGATTCGACGTCCATTCACGCTCGTGGGCGCCCCGACCTGGCCACCGGGATCCACGCTCGTGTCCACTGCTCCACTGCTCCGCAGCTCCAACAGCTCTCAATCAGGGCGCGTGGGTGCGGACAACTGCGGACAAGGCGCGGACCAAACGCCAAGAGGCGGCTTCCGGATCTCTCCGAAAACCGCCTCTGACCTAGTGCTTCACTTTGTAGCGGGGGCAGGATTTGAACCTGCGACCTCTGGGATTCACGCGTAGTGCTGTCGGCGCCTGTCGTTGGTTGACACTGGTCGACAAAACCCTGACTGACCTGGGCAAACGCAATGCCCATGACTTCACTGTTTGACACCGGACCCGTCGCCTCGACGGAGATTCCGCCCACTTTTCGCCCACCTTCAAGTCGCAACTCGTGCGCAGCTAGCGTCCAGGGGCTGGGCGACAACCTTTATGGAGACTCAGTCTCTCTCTGCAAGTCAGCCGAGAACTCGGCAGCTCCTACACCTCCTCGGCGGCCACTCACCCGGTGCCACCGGGGATCGGGGCGCGAGGTAGTTGAGCATCGTGGTCTTGCCCGCCTCAGTGCAGCCGTCGGCAGGACTTCGAAACCCGCCGCACAAAAGGCCTCGAGGAACGCCACCGCCCGCGGGCACATCAATGCCAACTCGACCAGGGCTGAGAGCCGACCAGCCGGCTCACCTCGTCACCAATCGCGCAACGGCCCCTCCGTCACTGACCGTAGCCCTTAGCGCCCAGAATGACGTGCGTTTAGCTGCCTAGCATCCGCGGCCCCATACGCGATCCGCGGCAGCACCCCTTTGCGAAGTCCTCGGGCCATAGCTTCGCGAACCGTCGACGGCATGTCGGCTCCGTCCGACAGGATGTAGCCATGGTGCGGATGACGGTGCGAGTGACCCCGGACGGCATGAAACAGATGCGGGGCACTCCCGCCCGAGGGCTGCTCGAACTCGTCAAGAATGCGTTGGACTCCGACGCTACCGATGTTGACGTGTCGTTTGTGCCGAACGCGTTCGGTGGCGCGGCCCAGGTCGTGGTTACTGACAACGGTAGTGGGATGACGCCACAGGAAGTTGGGCTGTTCTTCCGGGACATGGGTTCGTCCTGGAAGCACTCGGGATCGACATTCACTACAACGCCGTCCGGGCGGGAACTGCTTGGACGGCGGGGGCGCGGCAGGTTCAACGCGTTTGGCCTCGGCAGCCCGATCCGGTGGGAAAGCGTCGCGCGCGGAACAGTGGAAGGAGACCTTGACCCTTCCGAGGACGCGCGCGTCCGCACAGTGGTCACTTGGCGCGATGACGAGATCGAGTTCAATGCGGAGGTCACCGACGCTGGCCGAGTTGTCACAGGCACGACAGTCACAGTCCTGGATGCGAAACCGTCGGCCGACCCGCTCACCACCCGTCACGGACAGGACGAGCTCGCTCGCCATCTCGCCGATTACCTCTTCCGTTATCCCGAAGTGACGGTGACGGTGGGTGGCCGGGCACTGACCTACACCGACTTGGTCAATCGCAGCACGCCTGTGATCGTTGACGTCACAGAGGTCAAGGCCATAGCCCCTCAGGAGTTGGCAGAGTTCGCTAACACCGCAACGGTCCAGGTGATCGAGTGGTCCGCACCCGTTGCGAAGTCGCGTATCTGGCTGGCTGACCGCGCTGACGCGACACCGCGCGAGAGCACCCCAATGCGGATCACCGCACCTGGTATCACATTCTCGGCTCGCGTCGAATGGGACGGCGTGCCGAGTCTGATCGACGCACTCCAGTCGGACGACCCCACCACCGCCTTCAACAGATTCCTGAAGGTCATCCGCGACGCCATCCGTGACCTCATGCGCCAGCGCTCTCGAGAGGTCCGCTCTGAACTACTCCCGGAATGGCGGGCTGAAGGCTCCTACCCTTACGAGGAACACATCGAAGGCGCCGTCGAATTGGCTGAGCGAGACCTCTTCGACATCGTCGCGTTGACGGCAGCGCCTGCTTTCAGTGACGCGAAGCCTGCCGAAAGGGCGTTCGTGCTTCGTCTCATCAAAGAGACGGTTCGATCCGATGCAGACGACCTGCGTCGCGTACTGGAACAGGTACTCGAACTTGAGGCGGACGATCTCGCTGACTTGGACGCGGTCCTACGGCGAATTCCGTTGACGTCGATGTTGGCCATTAGCAAGGTCGTTACTGACCGGGTAGTGTTCCTGGACTGGCTCGACAACGTGCTGAACGACGAGATCTGGACCAAGAAGCTCGCAGAACGAGGTGGCCTCCAGGACTTGATGGAGGCCAACACCTGGATCTTCGGCGACATGTGGCAGACCATGGCCGCCGATCGGGGTCTCAAGCACGCGCTGACAAGACTGGCAAAGTCTGGATACCTCGACATTGAGAGGGCCGAAACGGTCTATGACGCGGATGGCACCCTGGTTCGCGTAGACCTATTGCTCGCACGTTCGAGCAAGGCGCTCGACAGGCGACAGTACTTGGTCATCGAGTTGAAGAGGCCCAGCCACCGACTTACCAAGGCCGACTACGACCAACTCGACAACTACATCTCTACGGTAATGGCCGACGCCCAGTTCGCCGACGGCCGGATCGACTGGACGTTCATCCTCGTCGGCCGGAGCGTGGACGATTACGTCAACAGGAAACGCAGCTCACTCGACCGACCTTATGGACTCGCAGATACCGTCCGCGCCGAAAACGGTGCAACGTACAAGCTTTGGGTGCGCACCTGGGCCGAGGTTGTTGAGGATGCCCGCGACCGCAACGCCTACGTACGTGATCACCTCGGGGACTTTCCACGCCAAGCGGATATGGACGCACTTACGAAGGCGCACGAGCATTTGATCGCCGATAGGGACGGCGGCAACTAAGGAGGCGTCATACAGACGCTCAAATCCTGCTCCCAGCGCCCGCCCGCGACGGGCCGTCTACGTGATGGTAACCGCGCCCGGTTCGGGCACGACCTCGGCGCCTAGAAACTCGTCGAAGTACGCGACTTCCTCACGGTCGTCGATCTCGAATCTGGCGCGAAGCCGAACGCGTCTGGTGGCCTCGACGGAGACGACGTGATCGTTCCAGTCGGCGTCCCAGAGCTCGACCGCCGGATGGTCGTCGCTGTACCACTCGAACTTGTCCATGAAACCACTCAGGTAGATGTCGAGAAAGAACGCACAGGTGAGCTCATCTGAGTCAAACTCGGCCTCGTCGATCTCGAGATCTTGTGGGCCGTCGACGTTGCTGAGATCCCAGTCGTGGCCGGTGAACGGGAGACCAACGTCGAAGGTCGGAGCAGCGCTGCCACCGTCGCGCTCGTCCCAGTGCTCGGCAAAGTCATACGCTCCGAGCTGCTGAATCTCCTCGTAGAGGAGCTCCGCAATCCGTGGTTCGCGCCAGCCCTCCCAGCCGCTAGTCTCGGTCGCCTTCTGAAGCTCGGCGACCAGTGCGTGCATCGAGTTCACGCACGTCACGGTGTGCCGAGCACCGACGGCCTCCAGGTCCTCAATCAGGTGTGGGTGGAGGTCGGTGCCGTCGAGGAAGCCCTTGTCAGCGGTGACGAAGATTATGTCGTCGTCGGGGTCATCGCGTGCCAGCTCAACGACGCCGAGCCAGATCAAGGTGTCACGGTGACCGATGGTGCCCGGGTCCTTGTCCATGAACGGGCGGCGGCGACCCAACTCGCGCTCGGTCATCTGCTGAGAGTCGACCTCCGGCCAGGCACCGACCTCGACGTTGTCGTCCCCGAGGATCTGGTTCCATCGCGAGGCCCAGCGGTCGTCTGCGGCGTCGACAATCAACTGCGTCGCGGTGAGCAGTCCCGCAGGGTCGACGGCGGCGAAGGCTGCGAGCTTCTTGACTCGACTTCGGATCGGGGCGTGCAGGTCTTCGACGTCGTCGCGTCGCTGCCGGTCGAGCTCGCCAAGGACGACCGGGGAGAACGCCACCGTGGCTCGGGCCGGGACGAGTAGAGCCAGGACCTTCTTGGAGACCGCTCGAACCATGACGGGGTCGTCGAACAAGGCGTTGCTGTCAATGACGATTCGCATCATCAAGCCCCTCAAGCTTGCGGCCGACGTTTGGCACGGCTTCATGTTGAAGACGCCGACGACTATGGCACGCGCGCGGGTGAGCTGACAGGCCGTCTTGAGCTGAATCGATGGCGTAACTGGTCAGGATGGTGGGCTCGACGGATCGACTGCGGGCGCGGCGCGGCATTCCGCCGCGAGTAGGCGACTTGGTGAAGAGCACTGACGGCTCTTCACAATCCAGGGTGTAGCTGCGGTCTGAATCCTCCGGACTCCAGGAGCGATCTGGCGATGTAGTTCGTGAGGTTGCGGAACCCGAGTGCTGATCCGCGCAGATGCTCGAGTCGTCCATTGATCGCCTCGGTCGGTCCGTTGCTCGTGCCGGGGCGCTCGAAGTAGGCGAGCACGTCGGCGGCGCGCTTCTTCAGCGGCTCTTCACAATCGAGGGTGTAGCCGGGGCTTGAAGCCGCCGGACTCGAGCAGGCTTCTGGCGATGTAGTTGGTGAGGTTGCGGAACCCGAGGGCTGAGCCGCGTAGGTGCTCGAGGCGGCCGTTGATCGCCTCCGTGGG
>JBBSJW010000132.1:0-5241 GCA_038256885.1 Propionibacteriales bacterium | reverse complement strand
CGCACGGGATCAGTCGCGCAAGCGACGCGCAGACTGACGAGCAGGTGAGCGAAGGCACGCCCGCGGTGGTCCGAGATCGAGCGGTTCCCGTGACGCCAAAGGCGGAGCGTGAGCCGGCTCCGGCCCGCACGAGCGACGAAGCCGAGGAAGATGACGCCCCCGCCGCGGCTGACACGGTGGTGGCACAGCTTCCTCCGACCAAGGTCGCGAAGTTCTCGCTGCTGGGCGTCACCTGGCGCGAAGGGTTGGTCGACGCTGATACTGCCGTCGAAGTGCGTTGGCGCGGCGACGACGGGTGGTCTGACTGGACCGAGCTCCACGTAGAGCCGTCCAACGAGGGCACGCCCGGAACCGAGCCCTACTGGGTCGGCAGCGCCGACGCAGCAGCTGTGCGCGTGCTTTCGACATCTGACGCTGCTCCACGAGGACTTGAGCTCGCCACGATCGACCCGGGCAAGATGCCGACGTCTGCGGCGCTGCGGACCGTTGCCGCCGTTTCACAGCCGACGATCATTTCGCGCGCAGCATGGGGCGCCAGCAACAGCGGCACGTGTGACAGTCCCATCTACGGATCGACCCTGCGTGGAGCAGTGATTCACCACACGGCAGGAAGCAACACCGAACCGCAGGACCGGTCGGCAGCAGTCGTGAAGGCGACGCAGGCGTATCACATGAACAGTCGTGGGTGGTGCGACATCGGCTACAACTTCCTGGTCGATCGCTACGGGCAGATCTTCGAGGGACGCAAGGGTGGCATCGACAAGGTCGTCCGCGGAGCCCACTCGGGCAATGGTCCGGTCAACCAGGAGACAACTGGCATCTCTCTTATGGGTACGTTCACCACGGCCGCTCCGACGGCGGCGATGAAAAGTGCGGTCGTACGCCTCACGGCGTGGAAGCTCGCACTCCACGGCGTTCCGGCCAAGGGGACGTATTCGCTGGGCGGAAAGACACTCAACCGCATCGCCGGCCACCGCGATGTCGTCAGCACGGCGTGTCCAGGAAACACGGTGTACGCGTGGTTGACCTCCACCAGCTCGACCGGTCTGCGGACGCAGGTCGCGGACGCGATTGCGGCTGGCGGTTCGTCGGTGCCGTTGCCGACACCTACTGGGCTCGCCGTCACAGGTCGCACCCTGACAAGCGTCGCTCTCGACTGGAACCACGTCGAGGGAGCGGAGCGCTATCACGTGAAGGTGTCGACGTCGTCTTCCATGGCGTCGCCGGTGTTTGCCAAGTTCGACGTGAGCGAGGGCACCGTGACAGGTCTCAAGCCCGGCACGAGGTACTACTTCAGCGTTGTCGTGGTCGATCCAGTGCGCAACGTCCGGCTCAGCTCGTACACCGCGGCGCCCCACCCGACTGCCGAGACGTATCCCGCCGCAACGCCCAAGAATCTCGCGATCACGTCGGTGACTGCCTCATCGCTGTCCCTGAACTGGGATGACCTGCCGGGAGCCGAGAAGTACCACGTGAAGTTGTCGACCTCGTCGACGATGTCGTCGCCCATCTACGGTCGGTTCACAGCGAGCGAAGGAACGGTGTCGGGCCTGAAGTCCGGCACGAAGTACTACGCCAGCGTGGTCGCGGTGGACCCGGTTCTGGGGACCCGGATCGGCGAATACAGCCAGGCCCCGCACCCAAGCGCCACTACCGAAGGCGGCACGACGAGCTCGACCACCCGCAACACGGCGACGGTGCCGTCGACGAGGCAGTTCACGGTCACGGGCCACGGTTACGGTCACGGCATCGGGATGAGCCAGCACGGCGCACAGGGTGCCGCAAAGGCTGGCGAGAAGTTCGCCTCGATTCTTTCGAGCTACTACCCCGGAACCGCGCTCGGCACAAAGACCGGCAAGATTCGGGTACTGATCACCGCGGACACGACGGCCTCGGTCATGATCCGTGCTCGCTCTGCGCTGACCTTCCGCAAGGGATGGGACGGCACGCCGGTCTCGCTGCCAGCGACGATTGGCGGCGCCGCAGTCACGCGATGGATGATCGTGCCGCTGTCGTCCGACAAGACCAAGTCGACCTTGAAGTACATGACGACTGGGTCGTGGGTGACGTACAACAAGATGGTCTGGACCGGCGACGCGCAGTTCGAGGCGTCAGCGATCCGGCTGATCCTGCCGGGCGGTAGCGACGTCAAATATCGTGGCGCCTTGCGGTCTGCCTCGCCGACTGCCGGATCGAGCGATCGCAACACTGTGAATGTTCTTCCGATCGAGTCGTACGTCCGGGGTGTCGTCGCCGCCGAGATGCCCTCCTCCTGGCACCCCGAAGCGCTCAAGGCGCAATCCGTCGCGGCGCGTACGTACGGCGTTCGCGGCATCGTGCGGTCGCGCTACTACGACATGTGCGACACCACGAGCTGCCAGGTCTATCGCGGCTATGCGGTCGAGACCGAAGCCACGGACGCAGCCATCGCGGCAACGAAGTCGAAGATCCTGACGTACGACGGGACGCCCGCGTTCACACAGTTCTCGTCCTCATCGGGCGGATACACCGCACCGGGCAGCCAGCCGTACCTCAAGGCCGTTCCGGACCCGCACGATGACTGGTCGGGCAACGCCAACCATTTGTGGACCAAGTCCATCTCGGCCTCCACGATCGAGAAGGCACATCCGTCGCTCGGCACGCTCAAGTCGCTCACAGTCACGAAGCGCAACGGGTACGGCGATTGGAACGGACGAGTTGTCAGCCTGAGCCTGGTGGGCTCGCAAAAGACCATCACCATCTCCGGAAACACCGCTCGGACGTTGATGGGCCTCAAGTCCAACTGGTTCCGCTTCTAGCTTCACTGGCTCCACGGCTCACGTACGATGGGCTCATGCGTCTCGGGGGAAAGCTCGTCTTGCCGATCGTCCTGGCGGGCTTGGTCCTGTCTGGATGTCAGTCCGGTTCCACGTCTCCTCAGGCTGCGCCCGGGCTTTCGGGCCCTGTGCCAAAGAGTCCTGAGGCTGCGCCATCGCCGGCCAAGAGCCGCTCGATCGCCGTTCCTGCGCCGGTTCGCACCTCAGACGGTCTCGTCGCCGAGCTGGCACCGACCAAGACGAAGAAGTTCGCGCTTCTCGGCGTGACCTGGGACCGCACCAACGATGATCTCGACGTGACGGTCGAGGTTCGGGTGCGTTCGAACGAGGGTTGGTCGGACTGGGTGCCGCTCGAAGTCGACAACGATGGCGGTGAAGCCGGGCGTGGTGGCACCGAGCCATGGTGGGTCGAGAACGCCGACGAGGTTCGCGCGCGAGTCACGACGGCCAGCGGCGCATCGCCGACTGGCGTCAAGGTGATCACGGTTGATCCGGGCGAGGTCGACGCTCCAGCCTCCGCAGACGTTCCTGCGTTCTACTCGTCGAGCAGCGCATCTTCGGTCGTCTCGGTGGCTGATGGTCAGCCGACATTCACCCCCAAGCCCACGATCAAGTCGCGTTCGTCCTGGAACGCGCGCGCGGCCAATGGCTGCGACGAGGACGGCTACGACGCGTACGGCGACACGACGCGCGGCGTCAACCTGCACCACACGGCGGGCACCAACTCTTATTCCAAGAGCCAGTCCGCATCAATCGTCAAGGGCATCCAGAAGTTCCATCAGGACGGGCGTGGCTGGTGCGACATCGCCTACAACTTCCTCGTGGACAAGTACGGCCAGATCTTCGAGGGCCGTTTTGGTGGCGTCGACAAGCCGGTGCGTGGATCGCACTCCGGCGACAACACCGTCAACGAGCTGACCATGGGCGTCGCCTTGATGGGCAACCTCGACAAGGCTCGGCCCACCTCGGACATGAAGACCGCGACCGTAAAGCTCGTCGGCTGGCGACTCGCGACCTACTACAAGCCCGCCACGGGTTCCGTGACCATCGGCAGCAAGACGTTGCAGCGCGTCTCCGGCCACCGCAACGTGGTGAGCACCGCCTGCCCCGGCAAGTACGGCTACTCGTGGCTCCTCGCGTCGGGAGGGCTTCGAGATCGAGTCGCCTCCTACATCTCGAACTACCAGTCCAAGATCAAGACCGCTGCGCAGAACCTCGACGGCCTCACCGGTTCGGTGACAGGTTCGGTCAAGCAGGGTGAGCTTGGCGGCGACACCCGTCGTCGCACGATGTTCAGCAAGATGAACATCTTCTGGCTCGCCCCCAGCACGAGCGCCTACCTCGTGGCAGGTGCTGCAAAGACGGTCCACGAGAAGCTCGGCATGCAGAACGGTGTGCTCGGTTTCCCGATGGCAAACATGGCGGCTTCATCAGTCTCGGGCCTGAGTGTTCAGCCCTTCCAGAACGGCGCGATCTATCAAACGGCGGCGGGCACCTACGGGCTCTACGGGGACATCTACACGAAGTACGTGTCCGACAGCGTCGGCGGCCCGGGCGGCGCATTGGGCGTTCCGAAGTCGGGCGTCGTGGTGAGCGGCACGACCAAGACGGTCACGTTCGAGCACGGCACCATCACGCAGAACGGCTCTGCCGAGCCGGTTGTGGCTCTCAGCGCACCGGCACAAGATGCACCAAGTCAGTTGGCACCTGAGACGACGGAGCAAACACCCAGTGCCAGCGAAGAGGGCGTCGAGCCGATCGTTCTGAAGGGCTCAGTGCAGGCCTTCCCAGTCCTGTGGTTACGCAGGTCTGGGATGATCTCTGCATGACAGCGCTGCTCAAGTCGATTGCGATCTCATTGACCGCGAATGCCGCCTCGTTGGCATTCGCCGCCTGGCTCTTCGATCGCTTCAACATTCGGTTCGGCTGGTTCGTCGTTGCCGTTGTGCTGGTGACGCTGTTGACCGTGACACTGCGTGAGATCGTCATCGGCACCGTCAACCGATTCGCCCGCGGCTACACCATCGCCGGAGGCCTGGTGCTGACCGCGCTGGTGCTGGTGCTGACCGAGCTGGTCGTCCCCGAGACGGGGTTCTACATCGACGGCTGGGGCACCTGGATCGGTGTCGTCCTCATCGTCTGGGCAGCTGGCATCGCCTACGGCGAAGTCGACAAGAAGGCACCTGCACCCCGCGCCTAGGTCCCTCAGTAGGGGGCCCGATGCGGGCGTGCAGGTGGGTTGAGCGTCCCGCGGCGAAGCGGCCACTGCGAAGCCAGGTGAGTTCGAGAACCAACCCAACCATCGCGCAGCGCTTCGGAACTACTCCGCGTCCTTGATCTCGGCGATGACCTGACCGGACGTCACAGTGGCGCCGACCTCGATCGAGAGACCCGTCACGACACCGTCGCGGTGTGCGTTGATGGG
>JBBSJW010000131.1:0-5368 GCA_038256885.1 Propionibacteriales bacterium | reverse complement strand
GTGCCTGCCAGCGTCGCCTTCCTGATGAAGGACTATGCACACAGCTTGGCTCTGCTTCGGAGTCAGGTGAACACCGAATATCTGTTCCTGGGCCGTGGTCGATCTGACGCATGGGTTCCCCTTGCCGCAGGACAGAACAACCGGCTGCCACTCTTCCTTGAGCGCCACCTTCCGGCACTCGCTCATCAGCGACTCACGATCACCGCGCTTCGACGGACCTTTGCGACTCGGGCGATCGCCAAGGGGCGGAGCGTGTTCGCGGTCGCCGCCCAGCTCGGGCATCGCTCGATCGCATCCACCCTTCAATACACTCGATTTGAGCGCCTCGCCCATCCGATCGAAGTTGGACCGGCACTCGACCGCTTCGGTCGAATCGTCCTTGAGCGCTGGCATTCGCCGATCGTCACCGATGATCTGCCTGCGGATGAACGCGCGCTCGTATTCGCGATGCGCGCCGAGCGAGACTGCGGCGTGGGCCTGTGTCGAGCTGGATCCTGCGTCATGACCGCGGCGGGTAAGTCGCCGCCACCGTGCACCGCTTGCTCTCATCTAGTGACCGACCAGACGTTCTTTCCGGCCTGGGATGAAGAGCTCACAGCCCGTCGTCAGCGACTTGTGGTGCTCGATGCAGACCTTGCTCTTGGACGGTTGCTGCCAATGAGCGTGTCCAGCTCGCCGAAATCGAACGGATCTACGGCAGCCTGCGCGAGAGGTTGATTTCGTGATCGATGGCACCAACGCGCTGGTCGTCGCGGCCCACATCGGCGACGAACGTCTCCTACGGTACGTGATCGGACACGAACGTGATCCACAAGGTACCTTCGAACTATCTTCCGACCAATGGGACCTCGGTCCGTATATCAGTCAGCGAACCCGTTCGCCAGGCGCCTATCGGGTTGGCTTCAGACAGATGCGATCGTGGCTGCGGCCATATGCAAAGTGGTACGTGCACCAACGAATCGTCTTGACTGGACGAGGGCTCGCCGGCGCCCAACAAGTCGTTGCCGCGCTCGTCAGGTCGGACCGCTGGATCACAGCTGCGGGCGTCGACCTCATCGACCTCGGATCCAGCGACGTCTTCGACCGCCTGTGGCAAGACCTTCTCGGAGAGTGGGATGGACCACCAAGCGAGCGTCCTCGGCGAGTGGCGTGGCGCCAGGTGGTGAGTCGCCCGTTTTGGAAAGCCGTCAGCACAACCTTCGGGTCGCCGCAGCGAGTACCCCCAGTGGTTCCGTTCGTGAAGAAGTCGATCGCGGTTGCGGCTGCCGATGATACAAAGCTCATTCCCGTTCCGGTCGTAAAGCAGATCATGAATCGCCTCGCGCTCCATCGCGACGACGTGGAGCGACTGTCCGCCCGAGACGAGATCCGATTGTGTGTTCTCGTGCTCCACATCGTGCTTGGCCGGCGAATATCGGAGGTCTTGAGCGCCCCGCGCGGCGATGGTCCGGGTGGCCCATTGCTCGACTATGTCGCGACCGATGGACAACCGGCGCTGGGGTTCAGGTTCGTCGGGAGCAAGGGCGGGGGAATGGACACCGTCGTGTACATCAGCAGCGAGTGGGAAGACATCACGAGATATTGCGTGACCCGAATCCTCGAGCACAGCGATCGAGCTCGACCCCTCGCGACGAGTGCCGATAGTAGGCTGTTCATCTTGACGATCACTGGCCGTGCAAATAGTGGCACGGATGGCGCCACGGGCGGCCGCGGACAACGAGCCGCCCGTCTCAACTACAACTCGTTTGTCAGATGGATCAACGGCCGACCTGATCGGCCGCGCGAGGCGACGGGCGCCATGACCAGATGGTCGGTAACCGAAGACGGTGCACCTGACGGACCAATCCACGACTTCAAGACTCATGCGGCCAGACACACCAGAGCGAGCGTGCTCACGAGCGATCCCAAGGTCTCGCGGTTGGCGGCGGCAA
This sequence comes from Propionibacteriales bacterium, assembly GCA_038256885.1. Lineage (GTDB taxonomy): Bacteria > Actinomycetota > Actinomycetes > Propionibacteriales > Nocardioidaceae > Aeromicrobium. The sequence goes on along the minus strand of JBBSJW010000131.1, from coordinate 3,437 downwards.
GAGATCTCAACGACCGGAGCACGGAGATCGTCTCCACCTATCAACACGGTGTGGCCGTCCAGAACGACACACTGCGCAGGCGTGCGGCCGCTGGCGAGTTGTGGGGGCGTGGGGCCGCGTGGGTCAAGGCCATCGACACGGGTGGCTTCGAGGCGGGGACGCCGATGCTGATCAGCGATCAGCCAAGGGTCGCGGCGCTGATTCGCAACAGCCCGGCATTCGTCGAGTTCAACCGGGTGGAGACCGGCTACTGCGTGCGTCCGCAAGGGCCAGCTGCTTGCTCTGAGTACCTCTTGTGCGTGGAAACGGCAGACGACGGCTGTGGATGGTTCGCGACCGACCCGGCTGACGAGCGCTGTCGGGGCGAACTGGACGATCGAGCCGCTACGCAGCGAGCAAAGGCAGACGAAGCGGCTTTGGCCGGCCGAGTCGTCCTCACGGGCAAGCTCGCAGTCCTCGCGGAGCGCGCCGAACGTATGCGCGACGAGGTGGCGACGGTCGATGGCGAGGGAGCCCTTGCTCGACTACGTGCCTTCACCAACCACAAGGCCGGCTCATGAGCCGCATGCCCGCCGCCGCGCGGAAGCAACAGATCATCGAAGTCGCCAGCCGCATGGCCGCGACAGCCCAAAGCCGCTCGGACCTGACGGCTGCGAAAGTAGCGACCGCATGCGGAGTCTCCGAGACGATGCTGTGGCGCCTGGCCTCAGCTGAGTTCCGGGCCCTGCGCAACTCGTTACCAGGCGGAGGGCCAACAGAGGGCATCGTCGCCGAGCTTCGTCGAGCGCTCAAAGAGTCGCGTGCCGAAACGACACGACTTAGGGTCATTGCTCGAGATCACGAAGCGTGTCCTACCGCGGTCGACGTCCTGGCGATCGTCGAGCTCAACGAGCAACTCGAGCAGGACAATAGGTCGTTGCGCACCAACGTGAATGACCTGAAAGCACGACTTGCCGGCGTCGAGCATCGCGGCACAGGAAAGCTCATCGATCTGGTCAGGCGCGGTGAGTGATTCGGCCAGATGAGGCGGCCGTCTACTCCTTGGGCGTGGGAATGACGACCACAGCTTGCACTGAGCCATCACGAACATCGAGCTTGGACAGGGTCGAGCCGGCCGACGGTTGAGCGACGTCGCTGATCCAAACTAGGTCGCCGATTGGTCGGAGGCCGGTAAGCACATGCATGTAGGGCACGTCCTCCGCAAAGTCGTGACGAAGGACAAGCTTCTCTCGACCGTCGGCGATCAGGACGATGTCGACCTTGCCGAGCGATGTCCGCTGGACGAGGAAGCGATCTCCGTCCAACGCGATGACCGCGTCAATCTGTGGACCGAGCGGGAATGCCTCGCTGAGATCCTCGGGCGCGGGCGGTAGAACGGTGGCGGCCTTCGTCTCCGGGTCGAAGAGCACCATCTGCCCATCGCGATCCCGCAGGAGCACCGTGTCATCGGCGATCGCTAAGAGCCGATAGCCCTGATCGATCTGCTCCACGGTGCCCGCCTCAGTGTCGACCAAGTCGATCTGGCAGGAGACCATGGAGCAGAGGCCGGATGCAATCCTGGTGCCGTCCGGGGAGACGGCGAGCTCGGCACGTCCGACATCCGGCGGCTGCTGGGGACCGTCTGCGGGGAATGGCCCTGCGGGCACGAGGGCCGTCACGGTGCCGTCAGGTGCGATGGCGATGAGGCCCTCGTCACGGGCCTGCGTCACCCAGTGGCTGTAGATCGTCCCGTCGAGAGTCTCGATGGCGTCGAGATTGCGTGCTCCTTCGAACTCCTTGACGACGCTGGTCGTGAACGTGGCGGGGTCGATCCGGATGATCCTCGGGAGGTCGGCGAACTGTTGATCGCCGCTTCCAAACTGCTCGATCCCTACGAGGTTGCTCCCCAGCGAGCGCACCTGGTTCGGCGCCCGCAGGGCGAGCGAGCGAACGTCGCCGTCGAGAAGGCCCCCATACCAGGAGTCCTCATGCAGAAAGGCCAACATCGGGGCTTCGGGCGATCCAGGGTCGGGGGCCGCCGTGGGATCGCCGGATTCAATGGCGGTCGGCTTGGAGGACTGCCCCGCCGCGGGTTGCACCGACGGGCTTGACGTGCCCTGCGCCCCGATCGACTGCTCGGGCGCTCCAGATGGGTTGGAGCTACCTGGCACAGCCGAGCAGCCGACAACAAAGATCGCGAGGACCAATCCTGCGATAGCGATACGTGGCGTTCGCGGTGACATGGTTGTCCCCTTGGTGGTCAGCATGGCGAGGTTCGATACGTGACCTGCTTTTCACCCGATACGTCATCGTTGAGCGTCAGTTCGTCCTGGCTGCCTGATGCCGCCGTGAAGTCGGCTCGGTAGTAGTACGTCCCTGTTGAACCGTTTGTGACGGTAAAGCTGAACGTCCCGGCGACGAAGGCTGCAGTCGTCGTGGCGTGTGCAGTTCCTGGATACGACCCGCTGCTGGTGCGCTTGTACAGGCGGATAGTGCGCGACGTCAGGCCGTTATCCGCCAGCGCGCCAAGTTCATTGTCGGCCGCCTCATCGACGAGCTGGATGGTTCCGCTCATGGTCACAGGTTCGCCCACGCACACGCTTACAGCGGTCCCATTGAGGTATGTCCCCGTGATCACCTTGCCGCCAGATTGGACTGATGAAGGCAGATGATCAACGCACCTACTCAGCGGGTTCTGGTACCCGTGCATGTCGTACTCGCGGAGCAGTTCGAGCGTGTCGCAGTGGCCGAGTTTGTACGCTGACGGGTCGGGGATTCCGGCGGGAATGTTGAGCTGCATGACTGTGGCCGTCAGTGACTGACCATCGGCCTGGTGTGTGTTGTTGCGAGCCAAGCCGGCGGCGTGGCCGAGCTCGTGGATCATCGCCAGTCGAATGTCGTCGCAGGTATCCGGATTTGATCCCGAGTACTGGCACCAGTTCCAGCCGGGGTTGAAGGTGATCGCGTTGAGTTGTCCATTCCCCAAGTAAGTGACGTAGGCGGCGAAACCGACGCAGCCACTCGACGTCCAGTGGACCTTGTTTGGGCTGCTGGACAGGTAGGAGAATGTCGGCGACTTGGAGTAGTTCCCGCGGCGGTGGTCGGAGGCGGGGCCATTTGCTGCCAGGTTGATCTGCGTCTTGAACCATGTCGTGGCACTTGCACCCGTCCCCCACGAGTACTCGTCCTCGGCGTAGAGTCCGTATGCATTTGTTCCGACGGTCGGCGTGTGACCCAAGGCGACTGCGGGGGTCAAGCTGACAGCCATCGCGAAAGCCGTCGCCAAGATACGATGTCGCACCACGTCTCCCTCGCCTCCCTCTCTGCCAGAATCGGGTGAGACGCCCTCCCTACTGCGAATAGCTGACCAGACCGAGGGCGGGGAGAGGAACACCCGCAGATGTTGGAACCCTTGGCACCGCGGCCGACGCTGGGCCATCCTGAGGCCATGCCCGACC
>JBBSJW010000130.1:0-5390 GCA_038256885.1 Propionibacteriales bacterium | reverse complement strand
GAAAACGCCCATCACGCACCCGTGCCGTTCACAACTCAGGACGGATTGGCACACGGCCCCCTACATGGCGTTGCAGCGGGGCGTAAGGCCATTCGATCCTGAGTTATGAACCACGTCACGGCTCCGCCGGCTCAGTCCCGGCATGCCCAGACAGCGGGCGCAGCGGTGTGCGGCTACATGAGTCTGCGAGGACAGGGGCAGACCCGCTGATCGAGCCTGTCGAGATCCGTTTTATGCAGGGTCAAGACAGGCTCGACCAACCGGGTATCGACACGCTCGACCATCCGGTCTCGACCGACTCGACCAGCGGGGTCTCGACCCGGCTCGACCAGCGGGTCTCAACAAGCTCCACCGACGGGGTCTCGACAGGCTCGACCAGCGGGTCTCGACAGGCTCGACCAACGGAGTTGCGACAGGCTCGACTAGCCGGGTGTCGACGGACTCTGCCAGCGGGTCTCGACAGGCTCGACCAGCGGGTCTCGACAGGCTCGACCGACAGGGTCTCGACAAACTCGACCAGCCGGGTCTCGACAGGCTCGACCAACGGAGTTGCCACAAGCTCGGCCAGCGGGGTATCGACAGGCTCGGCCAGCGGGTGCGCGGGAGAGCGAACGGGCTGAAGCGTGTTCAGCGGGGTTGGTCGGTCAGCGCCCGAAGTTTCCGCGGTAGTACTCGTAGGTCCAGCCGATGACACTGATGCCCAACACGGCGGCGCCGATGTAGATGATCCAGACGCCGACGGCGAGGCCCAGGAACATCAGCGCGGCACCGCCAGCGAGCATGATCGGCCACCAGCTCCACGGACTGAAGAAGCCCTGCTCTGCGTCTCCGTCGTCGATGTTCGCGTCGAGCCGGTCTTCGGGGAGCTCCCCACCCTGCGACGCGTGGGAGCGGGACAGGTAGAACGCGATGAGCGCCGAGAGGATGCCGCAGAGGAAGATCCCGAGCGTGCCGACCCACTCGATCCGCTGAAGGTGCAGCGGGTCGTTCAGACTCCAGATGAGGTAGACGACCCCGAGCAGGGCGAAGAAGCCCGTGAGGATGTAGAAGAGGCGAACGTTTGCATTCATCGCTGGCTACTTGACCTTCTCGTCCGACTTGTCGTACACGGGGGCATCCGGAGCATCCTTGAGCGGCCCGATGCCGATCGGGATGCCAGCCTCGGGGTGAGCGAGGTCGAAGGCCGGTGACTCGGAGCGGATGCGCGGGATGGAGGTGAAGTTGTGCCGCGGCGGCGGGCACGAGGTAGCCCATTCGAGCGAGCGGCCGTAGCCCCACGGGTCGTTGACCGTCACCTTAGGCGCACGGAGCGCGGTGATCCACACGTTGTAGAGGAACGGCAGGATCGAGGCGCCGAGGATCATCGCACCGACGGTGGACAGCTGGTTCATCCAGGCGAAGCCGTCCTCCGGCTGGTAGGTGGCGTACCGGCGCGGCATGCCGATCACGCCGAGCCAGTGCTGCACGAGGAAGGTCATGTGGAACCCGATGAAGAGCAACCAGAAGTGGATCTTGCCGAGGCGCTCGTCGAGCATCTTGCCGGTCCACTTGGGCCACCAGAAGTAGAAGCCCGAGAACATCGCGAACACGACCGTGCCGAAGACCACGTAGTGGAAGTGAGCCACAACGAAGTACGTGTCCGACACGTGGAAGTCGAGCGGCGGCGACGCCAGGATCACGCCGGTGAGACCACCGAAGGTGAACGTGATGAGGAAGCCGATCGCCCAGATCATCGGGGTCTCGAAGGTGACGGATCCCCGCCACATCGTGCCGACCCAGTTGAAGATCTTCACGCCCGTCGGCACCGCGATGAGCATCGTCATGAGGGCGAAGAACGGCAGCAGCACCGAACCGGTCACGTACATGTGGTGAGCCCACACCGTGATCGACAGCGCGGCGATGGAGATCGTGGCGTAGACAAGCGTCTTGTATCCGAAGATCGGCTTGCGGCTGAAGACCGGCAGAACTTCGGAGATGATGCCGAAGAACGGCAGCGCGATGATGTACACCTCTGGATGGCCGAAGAACCAGAAGAGGTGTTGCCAGAGGATCGCTCCCCCCGCCTCGGGGTTGTACAGATGGGAGTTGAAGATGCGGTCGGAGGCGAGCGCGAAGAGCGCTGCGGCGAGGACCGGGAACGCCATGATCACGAGGATCGAGGTCACCAGGATGTTCCAGGTGAAGATCGGCATGCGGAACATCGTCATGCCGGGGGCGCGCATCGTGATGATGGTCGTGATGAAGTTCACGCCACCGAGAATCGTGCCGAAGCCGCTCAGCGCCAAGCCCACGACCCAGAGGTTGCCGCCGACACCCGGCGAGAAGGTGGTGGTCGACAGCGGGGTGTAGGCGAACCAGCCGAAGGATGCGGCGCCCTGCGGGGTGATGAACCCGGCGACCGCGATCAGGGATCCGAAGTTATAGAGCCAGTAGGCGAACGCGTTCAGTCGCGGGAACGCGACATCCGGAGCACCGATCTGGAGCGGCATGAGCACGTTGGCGAATCCGGCGAACAGCGGCGTCGCGAACATGAGCAACATGATCGTGCCGTGCATCGTGAACAGCTGGTTGTACTGCTCCTTCGTGGCCACCACGTCGAGGCCCGGTGCGAAGAGCTGCGCACGGATGACCAGTGCCATCACTCCGCCGAGGCAGAAGTAGAGGAACGAGGTGATCAGGTAGAGGTACCCGATCGTCTTGTGGTCGGTGGAGGTGATCCAGTTGACCAGGATGTTTCCCTTGCGCCCCACCCGGGGTACCCCGAAGTCCTGGCCGCTTGATGATCCACCGGTCTTGGTGGCCGTCGCTGTGCTCATGTCGCTGACCCTTATTCTTCGCGGTCGATGGCTTCGGTGCCGGGCTGGTTCTGGTTCACGTTGAATTCGCTGCCCAGGATGCCCGTCTGGCCGAGGTCGGCCAATGACTGGATGTATGCGTCGTACTCGTCCTGCTCCACGACCTTCACCTGGAAGAGCATGAGCGAGTGGTACTCACCACAGAGCTCGGCGCACTTGCCGATGTAGGTGCCGGTCTTGAGTGGCGTGAAGTACATGTAGTTCGTCTTGCCGGGAACCATGTCCTTCTTGTAAAGGAAGTCCACGACGAAGAAGGAGTGCAGCACGTCGCGCGTGTTGATGTTGATCTCGACCGACTTGTTCACCGGCAGGTACAGCACCGGGAGCTGGTCGTAGTCGATGGTCGCTTCGGTGTCGAGCTCCTGCGCCTGGATGCCGGGCGAGTACACACCGGCGTTGCCGGGCCCCTGCTCGAGGTAGTTGAAGTCCCACGCCCAGCGCTTGCCGTACACCTGGATGGAGACATCCGGGTTCTCGGTGCGGGTCTCGATGATCTGCTGGTCACGCGCGGTGAAGGCGAAGAAACCGAGCACGAGGATGAGCGGCACGATCGTGTAGAAGATCTCGATCGGAAGGTTGTAGCGCAGCTGGACCGGGAGGCCGGTCTGCCCGCGGCGCCGGCGATAGGCGACGGCGGCCCAGATGATGAGGCCCCAGGTGACGATTCCCACGATGAGGAGCACGATCCACGAGGTGACCCATAGGCCGGTGACCCGGTCGGTGTGGTTCGTGACGCCCGGCTCGCCGGGTAGGTAGCCCCGGAGTTGAGCCTGCGTGCAACCTGCAAGTACTAGGACCAGCATGGCGGCGATGGGGACAGTTGCCCATCGAAGACGACGTGTGGAGCGCACCGGGACCCTTTCGGATGACGCGAACTGTGAGCTTGCACAGTCTATTTGACCTGTTCAGCCTACCCCGACGGTCGGTCCCGGAATGTTCGCCGCGACCGTTACTGCGCACAAAAAAGGGAACCATGAGTCATGGTTCCCTTTTCTGTACGCATCCTGCGCGATCGTCGATCGCACGCTGCGTCGGAGGTGTATGGACCTAGTGGAAGGAGTCTCCACACGCGCAGCTGCCGCCGGCGTTGGGGTTGTCGATGGTGAAGCCCTGCTTCTGGATCGTGTCCTCGAAGTCGATGCTGGCCCCATCGAGGTAGGGCACGCTCATCTTGTCGACGACGACCTCGACGCCGTCGAAGTCGACGGTCGCGTCGCCGTCGAGCATGCGCTCGTCGAAGTACAGCTGATAGATCAGGCCGGAGCATCCGCCCGGCTGCACTGCAACACGAAGGCGAAGGTCGTCTCGGCCCTCCTGTGCATACAGGCTCCGCACCTTCTCGGCTGCGGGGTCAGTGAGCTTCACTCCGTGCGCGGGCGCCTCGGTGGCGGTCTCGTTCAGTGTCGTGTCGGTCATGACGACTCCTTCGGCTCAGGAAAATCCTTCACACAGTGTAAACACCGCGCGTCGGCATTTGTTCCCGACCGGTGCGAGCGGCTCAGGAGCGTTCGTTCAATCTGCCGAGCAGCACGGCCTCGGTAAGCACGGCCCGGTGGAAGACGCCGAGGTGCAGCGACTCGTTCGGGCTGTGCGCACGGGAGTCGGGATCCTCCACACCGGTGACGAGGATCTGCGCCTCGGGGAACACGTGAACCAGATCCGAGATGAACGGGATGGATCCGCCGATGCCCAGCTCCACGGCCTCGACGCCCCAGGCGTCGGCCATCGCGCGCTTGGCCTCGGCAACCGCCCAGCCGCCGGTGTCGACGGAGAACGGGTTCCCCTGATCCACGTCGTCGATCTGCAGATGCGCACCGAAGGGCGCGTTTTCCATCAGGTGCGTCTCGAGCGCGGCGTACGCGTCCGCCGCATCCTGACCGGGCGCGACCCTGGCGCTGATGCGCACCGAGACGGTGGGCGCGAGCGTGTTCGACGCGTTCGCCACCGACGGGGCATCGATGCCCGTGACGGTGATCGACGGCTGGTACCAGATGCGCCCGAGGATGCTGCCGCTGCCGATCGGGGTCACACCATCGAGGAGCCCCGCTTCCTCGCGAAGCTTCTGCTCGTCGTACTCGGGTGTCTCCCCCGCGCGACCGGTCAGACCACGCACGGCGACCGACCCGTCTTCCGCGTGAAGGGTGGAGAGCAGCCGCACCATCGCGAGCATCGCGTCGGGAACGGCGCCGCCGAACATGCCCGAATGCGAGGCGTGCGCGAGCGTCGAGACCGTGAGCTTGAAGGTGACGTTGCCCCTGAGGCCCACAGTCAGCGCCGGGGTGACGACATCCCAGTTGGTCGAGTCGGCAACGACGATGACATCCGCTTCGAGTGCACTGCGGTGCTGCTCCAAGAAGTTCGAGAACGAGCGCGAGCCGAACTCCTCCTCGCCCTCGATGAACAGCACGAGGCCGAGATCGAAGGCAGGTCCCACAGTCTCGACGAGCGCGCGGATCGCTCCGATGTGAGCCATGACGCCCGCCTTGTCGTCTGCGGCACCGCGGCCGTACAACCGGTCCCCGCGCACAGTGGGCT
>JBBSJW010000129.1:0-5402 GCA_038256885.1 Propionibacteriales bacterium | reverse complement strand
CCTCTCGGCTAACGAGGTTTCGATACGTCGGCCGCGGGCGGCCTCCTACTCAACCAACGAGATGGGTCGCAAGCAGCTCGGTGGTTGAGTAGCCCGAGGAACGAGGGCGTATCGAAACCCGGTGACGCTCAGGCCACCACGAGCGCGGCCGAGCCTCTCGGCTAACGAGGTTTCGATACGTCGGCCGCGGGCGGCCTCCTACTCAACCAACGAGATGGGTCGCAAGCAGCTCGGTGGTTGAGTAGCCCGAGGAACGAGGGCGTATCGAAACCAGGTGACGCTACGAGCTCGGGTTGCCCACGAGTGCTGCTGCCTGATCGACGAGGTCGTCGGCGTCGTATGTGAGCCAATGGATGCGGGGGTCCTTGCGGAAGTCGCGGTCCTGGCGGCGGGCGAACTTGCGGGTGCCGGTGACCGTTGCCTCGCGCGCTTCGTCCTCGGTCATCTCGCCGCGCAGGAACGCAAGGATCTGCTGATAGCCGAGTGCCCGGCTGGCCGTGAAGCCGTCCTCGAGGCCAACCTCGCGCAGCGCACGTACCTCGTCGACGAAGCCGTCAGCCCACATCGCATCGACGCGCTCAGCAACACGTACATCGAGCACATCGCGGGGCACGTCCAGGCCGATCAAGGTGACGTTCTCGTACACGGACTCGAACGGCGGCATCGTAGCGGCGAAAGGTTCGCCGGTGAGCTCGATGACTTCGAGTGCGCGGACAATACGACGCCCGTTGGAGGGCAGGATGATGGCGGCCGCCTCCGGGTCCCGTTCAGCGAGCTCGGCATGGAGCGCCTCCGAACCTCGCGCCTCGAGCTCAGCCGTCCACCGTTCCCGGACGTCCTCGTCGGTGCCCGGGAAGTCGAGGTGGTCGAACACGGCACGTACGTACAGCGCCGATCCGCCGACCAGGATCGGGGTGACTCCCCTGTGACGGCATTCGGCAATCGTGCTGCGTGCCATCGCCTGGAACTCCGCGACGGTGGCGATGTCCGTGACGTCCAGGACGTCGAACAGGTGGTGAGGGACGACGCTCCGCTCCTCGGTCGTCGGCTTGGCCGTGCCGATGTCCATACCGCGATAGAGCTGCATCGAGTCGACGTTGATGATCTCAGCTTTGCCGAGGCGTTGGGCCAGATCGACAGACAAGCGTGACTTGCCGGACGCGGTCGGTCCGACCACTCCCACGATGCGGTCGACGTATGCCATGTTTCAAGTCTCGCAGTACCGTGGCAGACATACGGGGGCTACCGCCCACACCAACTCTCAGGGGACAACAACATGGGTTTTCTCGACAAGTTCAAGAAGCAGAGCGCCGGTCTGAAGGACAAGGCCGCTGACATCGCCGCTTCGCAGAACGCGAACATCGACAAGGGCATCGACAAGGCGGCCGACCTCGCCAACAACGCGACAAAGGGCAAGTACGACGAAAAGATCGACAGCGCGGCCGACAAGGCCAAAGATGCTGCCGACAAGCTCGCAGCAGAGGACCCGACGCCTACCGCGCAGACCACTCCTCCACCCGCAACACCGGCGCAGCCGACAACTCCCACGACGCCGACGACTCCGCCGACCTCGACGACACCGCCGGCTTAGTCAGCCGATGGCCCAGTTGGCTACCCAGTAGCCGACGCCCAAGGGCGCCACGTTCGCTCGCATCCGTGCAGTTATCGTGGCGTCCTTCGCCATTCCCGACAGCACGAGCTCCCCCAGCGTCGCGAGCGGTCGCGCTCCCGCGACCCAGAGCTCGACCGCCAGATCCTGGTCGATCGCCGCAAGGGCTCCGGCGTCGCCAACTTCGAGCGCGTGCGCAATAGAAGTGTCGAACGCGATCGCCCGATCGTCGAAGTAGCCCGGTGCCTCGGTCGTACGTTTGGCGCTTCCGTCGGCCATCACCAGGAGTGCGACGCGTCCCTCGATGTCGGGCGTGCCGGTCGAGTACGTACGCGGGCCGACCCACCCCGCGCGAGCGAGCAGCCAAGCGCCAACGGTCAGGCTGAGCGGTAGTTCTGTGGAGTGGCCGCCGACGTGCAGGTCGACGCCGAAGTCGGCGAACGTACCTCCGGCGGTCTCGTCGCGGTCCACGGCGAGCGATCCGGACCCGACAATCACGACGCGCTCGGGCTCACTGGCGAGAAGACTGTCGATGGCGTCGTCACAGGCCTGCCGCAGCTCGGCCAAGTCGTCAGCGGCACCCGCGGCGAGCTCGGGCACGAGCATCGGCGGGTGAGGGCACACCGCGGCAGCAACGATCACGTGCTGAGGTTATCTCCCATGGCACGATGAGCCGATGAACCAGGACCGCGAGCTGCCGCCATACCCGCCGGCGCGCAACGCGTGGGACTACCCGCCACCGCCGATCTCACGCCATTGGCGATGGGCGCCAATCATCGCTGTCGCGCTAGTCGCGATCGTCGGGACCGGCTTGATCGTCGCCAGCGTCGTGATCATGGGCAAGGACTTCCCCGGCATCATCGAGGACGACCGCATCGTGTCGGTGATCGATCGCGAGTGCGACATCATGACCGAGACCGTGAAGTCGATGCCCATCACCGGCACGCCGCCTGAGCAGGCCAAGATCGTCACCGATCAGAACCAGGCGATCACCAACATGCTCACCGAGGTCCGCAAGCTCGACGACGACGTACTCAGAGCCGATCCGCCGACCAATGCGTGGCTGGATGACTGGGACACGCTGATCGCGGCACGCGAGGCGTATGCCGAGCGGCTGCGCGACGGATATGACACGGACTTCCGCACTCCACGCGATACGCACGGCGATCGGATCTACGAGCGCATGGACCTCGTATGGCTCACTGCGCCGGTGTGCGAAGTGCCCGAAGAGCTGCTCGAGCCCTACCCGGCAGACGTTTCAGCAGTCTGAGCTGCCGCAGCCGCCTTCTTCTTGGCCACCTGCTTGAAGGCGCGGACCTTGGCCAGCGACTCTGCATCGACGACGTCAGCGACCGAGCGGTAGCCCTTCTTGCCGTAGTCGCCCACGACGGTCGTCCAGCCGGGAGGCTTCACGTCGAGCTGCTTGGCCAGCAGGGCCGTGAAGATCTTGGCCTTTTGCTCGCCGAACCCTGGCAGCGCGCGTACACGCTGGAAGAGCTCCTTGCCCGTACGCGGTTCGGTCCAGATGCGGGAGGCGTCACCGTCGTACTCGTCGACGACGTGGCGGGCGAGCTCCTGGAGACGTCCGGCCATCGAGCGTCCGTAGCGGTGGATCGCAGGCGGCGTGGCGCAGAGATCGGCGAATGCCTCGGGCTCAGCCTCGGCGATCGTCGCGGGGTCGAAGTTGCCGAACCGGTCGAGCACCTTGGCGGGCCCGCGGAAGGCGTGCTCCATCGGATACTGCTGATCGAGCATCATGGCTGCCAGCAGAGCGAACGGGCTCGAATTGAGCACCTCGTCGGCGTGGGGCTCCTGTGCGATCTTGATGGCCATAAGACCTATCTTGCCACCGGGTCCTGCGCCGAGGCACTCACGAACTGGATGAACACAGGAAAGACTACCCAACGGGACGACGAGCGACTGGAGCCCGCCTTAGCTCCGGGCCCACGGACGCGGATCTGTGTTCCGTATCTGATGCCAAATCGCTGGCGTGAAATAGAACAAGGCGGCCGCCACGAGACAAAGGCTCATCAAGCCAGCCATTCCCAACTCGCCGCGGGAAAGATACCCAACGACCCCGATCGAACCGCCAACGGTGGCCCCGACGACGAAGGCTAGGCCACGACCTCCGACGAAGTACACCCACCACGCGAAGTACGACTTCGGGCCATGGAACGGCTCGCCAGACGGGGATAGTTGGAACACTCCCGCAATCCTGGATCGAAGACTGTGCAGCGGACGCTGCCTAGTCCGCTCGGCGTGGTGCGAGATATCGGCAGAGCGCGCTGTGGGATCCACTTCATCGCTTCCAACTGACTCTGTCATCCGATGATGATCTCAGCATGCCTTCTAGGTGTATTGGTGGTTTGCGGGTTTAGGGAGGTCTGACCGCGAATCCTGCCTAATGGTTAAGAGCGTGGCTGGTCCAGCATCATCCCGACGAGCAGTGCAAACGGGCTCGAGTTGAGCACCTCGTCGGCGTGGGCTTCCTGCGCGATCTTGATGGCCATATGCCCATCCTGCCACCGGGTCGCGGGCTAGCGGAACGTGTCGGCGGCGGTCTGGATGCGATCCACGTACGTCGACCAATCGGTTAAATCGCGCAGGCGGGGGCCGGCGGCAGAGGGGCGGGTGCGCCGAGCGTCGGCATACCGAGTCCGACGCTGAGCACCTGCGTCTTGCCCTGGCGTGACTCCCAGGCGTCGCCGGCAGGCGTGCGGCGGTAGCTGATCGGCTCGTCATCACTGACTAGGTGGTGCGGGGCGGCGTACGTGATGCGTACTTCGACCATGTCGCCAGGCCGTACGGGGTGGTCGCCGGGCGCGAAGTGCACCAGTCGGTTGTCGCGGGCGCGACCGGTCAGGCGATGCATCGCGCCGTCCTTCTTGCCCTCGTGGTCGGCGACAAGCAGCTCGACGACCTGGCCTTCCTGCTTCTTGGCCTCGTCCCAGGCGACCTCGTTGACGACTTCGACGAGGCGCTCGTACCGCTCCTGCACGACCGCCTTGGGCAGCTGATCAGGGAGTTCAGCGGCCGGCGTTCCGGGACGCTGCGAGTACTGGAACGTGTAGGCGCCGGTGAATCGTGCACGGCGTACGACGTCGATCGTCTCGAGGAAGTCCTCCTCGGTCTCTCCCGGGAAGCCGACGATGATGTCGGTCGTGATCGCCGCGTGCGGCATTGCCTCCCGTACACGGTCGATGATCCCAAGGTATTTCTCCTGGCGGTATGACCGACGCATCGCCTTGAGCACCCGATCGGAGCCGGACTGCAGCGGCATGTGGAGCTGCGGCATCACGGTCGGCGTCTCGGCCATCGCCGCGATGACATCGTCGGTGAAGTCCTTGGGGTGCGGGCTGGTGAACCGTACGCGCTCCAATCCCTCGATCTGCCCACAGGCGCGGAGGAGCTTGCCGAAGGCGAGCTTGTCGCCGAACTCGACACCGTACGAGTTCACGTTCTGGCCGAGCAGCGTGACCTCGACGACGCCGTCAGCGACGAGCGCCTCGATCTCCGCGAGGATCTCGCCCGGTCGGCGGTCCTTCTCCTTGCCGCGCAGGCTCGGGACGATGCAGAACGTGCAGGTGTTGTTGCAGCCGACGCTGATCGACACCCAGGCGGCGAACACTGAGTCGCGCTTGGTCGGCAGTGTCGACGGGAACACCTCGAGCGACTCGAGGATCTCGACCTGAGACTCCTCGGCGATACGCGCGCGTTCGAGCAGCACTGGCAGAGAGCCGATGTTGTGGGTGCCGAACACGACGTCGACGTACGGGGCGCGCTTCGTGATCGT
>JBBSJW010000128.1:0-5431 GCA_038256885.1 Propionibacteriales bacterium | reverse complement strand
GTGGACAGATCGGGGCGGGCGAACGCATCACAGCGCTCGCCGACGGTAGCGTCGGGCACGTCGAGGTCTTCCGGTTGGGCTGGTGTAGGAACCCCCATCCTCGGGAGACCTCGACCTCTATCCCCGGACCGCCGCGCCAGCCACCTCTACACCCTCGATTGCGAAGAGCCAGTTTCCCAACCCCGACCACCGAGACGCCGACCTCACCTTCGGTGGCTGCGGCCACCCGGACTGCCCCACCGGCCACGTCGTCGTTGAGGACTGACCCGATGGACGGTTTCTCGCTGGTTGACACACCTCGATTGCGCGCTCGGCGGCATTCTGATCGGCCTGGCCCTGGCCCGCGGTCGGTAGGCTCACCTCACTCGGACGGACCCCATGCCGTCAGGAGCACGCGCCCCCGGTCATCGCCCCCATGACGGCCGGGGGCGCACTCACGTCTCCACCCGAAAGGGCCCGTCAGCCCGGCTCCCTCTCGCCGCGCTCGCCGGCCTGCTTGACCTTCGCCGCGTCACGGTCGCCGATCGCTAGCGTGAGCTTGGCGCGCTCGACGGCGCGGGCGATCTTCTCGGCGCTCGCGTCGCTGATCTCGCTGCTTGTCCTGGTCGCGTCGGTCCTGGCGCTGGTCGTAGCGGATCAGAGCCCGCGGGCTCCGGAGAGCACGGCGCTGAGCGTTGATCTGCTGGCGCATCTTGCGGTTCTGGTCACCGACCAGGGCGTCGGCGTACACGCTGCCGCCGAAGTTGACGTTCTGGTTTAGGACGCGGAAGTCACGGAACAGCTTCTTGCGCTGCGCCTTGGTCCCCGACAGCAACCGGGGCGGGCTCACCTCCGCAGCTCTGTCCCTGCTGAACGAACCCGCCGAGAACCTTCAGTCGCTCGACGCTCTCCGCGTATAGACGTTCGGGCTCGTCGGAGGTCCTCCGCGTCAAGCGGGTGGCCATCTCCGCGTGCTTCGGCCTATCGGATGCTACTCACCTACGCAGTTGGGCCCGCTCGACGCGATTCTTAAGCACTCGATGGCGACCGGATCTGCAGCGACGAGTGCGTCAAGCCGCCGCGCATCGGACTGGGTCTCCGATAGTGGGATCCTGCCTAACCGTGGCAGGTACACGCCTCCGGTAGGCGGTGGACAGACGCATCTTGGATTTACTTCGCGACGGCGTCCTGCGTTGATCTGCATACTGGTGACGGATTCCGACCTGACCTGACCTGCTCGCCCGAAAGCGCTGCCGCCATTCCCGCGATAGGACTGCCAGAGGCCCAGCTGTCATTCGATGAGTCTCGATGTCTGAGCCTCGAGAGCAGTAGCTACCGCCTCGAACTCAGCCAACGCTGCCGTCAAGTCCTCGACGATCTCTCGGGCGATAATCTCGGGGGCCGGCAGGTTGTCGATGTCCTCAAGCGACTCGTCACGCAGCCATGTGATGTCGAGATTGACCTTGTCCCGCGCAATGAGCTCGTCGTGAGTGAAGGACTTCCAGCGCTCGGATTCGACCCGTTCGTCGCGCGCCTTGCCGGTGAGGTACGCCTCGGCGAACTCGTCAAGGTGGTGGCGCCGGAGAGAGTTCTGCTTGAGCGTGAAGTGCTGGTTGGTCCGCAAGTCGTAGACCCACAGCTTCGACGTCCACGGCTGCTCGGACGCCGGCCTCTTGTCGAAGAACAGCACGTTGGCCTTCACGCCTTGGGCGTAGAAAATCCCGGTCGGCAGTCGCAGCATCGTGTGCAGGTCGTAATCAGCCAACAACTTGCGTCGCAACGTCTCGCCGGCGCCGCCCTCGAAGAGCACGTTGTCGGGGAGTACGACGGCCGCGCGGCCATTGATGTCGAGGATCGTCATGATGTGCTGAACGAAGTTGAGCTGCTTGTTCGACGTGGTGACGACGAAGTCCTGTCTCTCCACCGGCACGCTGGACGACGTCCCGAACGGCGGGTTCGACAGCACGACCGACCAGCGCTCGCCGGGATCTGCAATAAGGGCGTCGCGTACCTTGATCAGCGAGTCGCCGTCGGCGGTGCCGATGCCGTGCAGTAGCAGGTTCATCGCAGCGAGCCGGGCGGTGCCGTCGACGAGTTCGAAACCGGAGGCGAACGTGTCCCGCAGGTGTGCGCGCAGAGTAGGGGTCAGCGACTCGGCGCCGCGTGCGGCGTGTTCATGCGCGACCAGCAGGAAGCCGCCCGTACCGCAAGCGGGGTCTACGACCGTGTCCTCGGGTAGAGGGTCGATGACGTCGACGATGCCAGCGATCAGGTCTCGAGGAGTGAAGTACTGCCCAGCACCTGAGCCCTTGTCCGAGGCTCCCTTGGAGAGCAGTTCCTCGTAGGCGTCCCCCTTGAGGTCCGTGCCCGACGCCGACCAGTTCTCCTGGTCGATCAGGTCCACGATGAGTCGCTTGAGCTTGGCCGGGTCCTGGATGCGGTTCTGTGCTTTGCGAAAGATCGTGCCGAGAGTGCCGAGCTGCTGCGCGAGGCCGACCAGAATCTTTGTGTAAACGACTTCGAGCTCTGTGCCCTCGGCGTCGAGCAGCCGCTGCCATGAGTATTGGGCTGGGACGATCTGCTGCGGGTTGAGCTTCCGAATGGCACGCTCATGCGCCATCTTCAAGAACAGGAGGTAGGTGAGTTGCTCGGTGTACTCGATGACGCCGACGCCGTCGTCTCGGAGCACGTTGCAGTAGGCCCAGAGCTTGTTCACAAGTCGACGCGCGTCGCCTCCAGGGTCGGGCGCGGCAGAAGTAATCGTCGTCATTGAAGTCCCTTGGTGGGCTGGTCGCCGGTGAGTCGGCCGGAGAACGCGGCGGTGAGAAGCGAACGGCGGAGGCTGTGGGAGCGAGTGATTGCCTTCATGCGTACGCTCGCGACAGCTGCGAGGGAATCACGGCTCTCCTGGACCTTCCGAACGACTGCCGCTTGGTCGGCGAGTGACGGCACGGGGAAGGCTATCGATCCGAGGTCCCGCTGATTGACCTTGTAGATGCCGGCCGTGGTCCTAGCAACGGCCTCGATCTGCCGCCGCACCAAAGGCGAGTTCCACACCATTGCTAGGTAAACCGCAGTAAGGCGCTCGACGTTTGGTCGAGCTCGGATCATGGTGTCGGGATAGGCAACGGGATCAGGATCGTCGACGACCAACCCACCCAGCCCGACTAGATGAAGACTCCCATTCCCGCGCGATATCAGGAAGTCGTCGCGCTCAATAAGGAACCGCGCAGCATCATCTTGAGTCCATGCTCCGCCCTTTCGTTCACTCAGGTCGATACGCCCATTTCGTAACGCGGTGAGTCGAAGCACAGGGAATCCATCGTGCTGCGTCGGCACTGAGCGACCGTTTGCTAAGCCAACTGCTAGCAGATCCGAAAGGCGCGCCTCGTCCGCTTCGACTCCAGCGAGCGCGGCCGCGAGCAGTTGCCCGTACAGAACTGCCCCGCGGGCGCCGGCCGTCGTCAAGTAGGAATCCGCCGCGTCGAGGCGAGACTGGTGGTCTTCGAGGAGGCCGACGATCCGCTGTTGTTCATCGAGGGACGGAACCGGGACGGGAAGCTGGACGAATCGATCGTGCGTCAAGTTAAGGCCGCTATCCGAGATCCCGGTCTTCATTGCGTCGATGCGCTTTTGCGCGGGGGCGCTAAGAAGCCATAGTTCCAAGAACCGAGGGTCGAGCCGTTCATCCGGACGGAATCGATACATCTTGCCGGACATCATCAGTCGCTCGGGAGTCTGGCGGACTAGCGTCGGGACTCCACACCGGGCGCGTGGTCCGGCGCACGTCATAAGCAGGTCGCCTGCGCGAACTTCGAACTGTGGACGGGGCTCCAGAGCCTCCGGCAGACCCTTGTTGTGGGTGGGTTCGTACGACCCTGCCTGAACTGCTGTTGTCTTTAACACGCCCCAATTCCCCGACTCGGCAGGATGTGGGTGGCACCGCGGGCTCCAGCCCTGCTGTAGAGGTTTTCGATTCCGTTGGGGCACAAGGACATCGGACAAGGTGAGCCACTGCCATTCCGAAGTCACGCGGTGAGTTCCATGTTCAGTTCGTGAACAAGGTCCGCGGCCCGGTCGCCCAGATCGCGCAGGGCGCCGTCGGTGCCACCACGTTCGGTGAAGGGGGCGTCGTCAAGGTCCGCGGTGTTGATGCCGGCGGAGGAGGCGATGACGGAGACCATCCGGTCGAGCCACCACCTCTCCCTGTCGCCGAAGGTCACCCCGGCCTGGTCCTGTTGGCTCAACCAACCGGCGTACTTTTCGTGAACGCGGTCCGCATACGGGACGAGTTCGTCGTCTGCGCCGACCGTATATCGCAGCAGGGACACCAGGTCGGTCAGCGTGTGCTGCGGGGCCTGTCGGACCTTGGTGCCGTCGATGGCGACGTACGCGTTCCAGATGATGTCGGGTGTCCAGTTGTACGGCGGGCGGGCGATACGGTCGGCGAGTTCGCGGATATCGTCAAACGCGATCCGTCGGTCCTGGGCTTCGCCGATGAGTTGGATGGCAGTGATCTCGCCACGGTGCTCGGCAAGGTAGGCGCTCCAAGAGTCCACGATCGACTTGGCGCGGCCGGGGTCGACGACGCCGTGCGCGTCGAGCAGGACGTCTTTGCTGACTTCGTCGATGACGCGGTCGTGGGTGGCGCGCAGTTCGAGGATGCGTTGCCGCAGGGCCGGGTTGGCGGCGATCGGTTCGATGGCGGCGTCGATGAGCTCGACCAGCGAGCCGCCTGCGTCGAGGTGTTTGGCTTGGACATCGGGATCGACGGCGTCGACGAGTCCGCGGATCAGGTCACGCACGGGGGAGCCGGCGACGGTGTCGAGTTCGGTGCGTTCTTCGAGGGTGAGCTCGACCTCGAGTTTGGCGAGGCGCGACGCCAGGGTCGCGGTCTCGTCCTCAGTGAGGTTGAGGGCGGCGGCCTTGTCGAGCAGCTTTTTTAACGGCACCGACTTGTCGCGGTTGAGCGGTGGGTCGACGAAGTCGTGCTCGGTGACGCCGACGGCGTCCACGATCACGAACCGGGTCTTCGCGGGGGCGTCGGGGGTCACGGCCTGGAAGTCGGCCGGTGCGATGGTGCGCGCGCCGCGGCCCTTCATCTGCTCGAAGTACTGCGCGGAGCGGACGTCGCGCATGAAGAACACGCACTCCAACGGCTTCACGTCGGTGCCGGTGGCGATCATGTCGACGGTGACCGCGATCCGCAGGGTGGGCGAAGTACGGAACGCCTGGAGCTGCCGCTTGGGGTCCTTGACGTTGTAAGTGATCTTGGCGGCGAAGTCATTACCCTTGCCGAACACCTCCCGGACGGTGGTGACGATCTCCTCGGCGTGTGCGTCGTCCTTGGCGAAGATCAGCGTCTTCGGCACCGCCGATCGGCCGGGGAAGATCTCGGTGAAGAGCCGGTCCCGGAACGTCTCCAGGACGGTGCGGATCTGTGACTTGGCCG
>JBBSJW010000127.1:0-5474 GCA_038256885.1 Propionibacteriales bacterium | reverse complement strand
GACGGAGACGCCTGGGCCGAGATCGACGATGTCGAACACTCGCTCGACACGCTCCTGCAGTGGTGGGATGCCGATCCAACCGAGATGCCCTATCCCCCGGAGTATCCGAAGATGCCCGGAGAGCCCAAGCGCGTCCAGCCCAGTCGTGCACGCGCTGATTCCAAGAAGGCGTGACCGAGCCGGCCGCGCCTCCTTCGGCCTGAACACCGCGGCAAATTGGGTTGAGTGTCGGTCAATGGGTGCATGCGACCGACACGGAACTGCGCCAATTTCCCCGGTTCGGCTCGCAATTCTCTGTTAGCGTCATGTTGCGCCCAACGTGGGCGCTCGAGGGCAACACGCTTGCTTTGAATTCTCGACGAGTTACGTAAACAGATCGTCGCGAAGAATTGCCGAGAACCAGACGCCCTCCCAAAAGGAGTCTGTCATGGCTATAGCAACGAGGCGTCCGCTCAGGGCTCCCGCAGGTCTGTTCCTATCGCTGGTCCTATCGCTGGCTTGGGTGGGGGCTGGTGGCGGAGTGGCTCATGCCGCCAAGCCGCTGCCCGTGCGTGGCGCGTCCTGCACGATCGGCGGAGACACGCAGGCGGTCTGGAGGCACCTGAGTGTCGCGACCGCCGAGTTGTACTGGTTCGACGCGCCGAACAGCCTCTTAGCCAGCGCCACCGTGGATACTCACGGCCGGAAGGGCACCGTGACCCGCCCCACCCCGACGGCGGCAGCGAGCCTTATCGTGCAGTTCATCCATGCCGATGGCTCCAGCGCGGGTAGCGCTACGGCCACCTGCTATTAGCGGCGAATGAGGGATGCGCACCGACCGTGCGCCGAATCTGTCCAGAGGGAGTCGTGCCTCAGCAAGCCGGGAAAAACGGGCCTCCTAGTCCCAGGGTCAGGCCAGAACATCCTTGAGGTTGTATTTTGCGACTTCTTCGAGCTGCTCGTATGTGCATGATTTCGGCTCGCGATCTGGCCTCCAGCGCTTGAACTGTGCCGTGTGTCGAAAGCGCGTTCCCTCCATGTGCTCGTATCCGACTTCGGCGACTCGCGTCGGATCGAGCGTGACGAACGAGAGGTCCTTCGTACCGGTCCACCGACTTTGGCCTCCTGGCAGTCGGGAGCTCGCCTGCGCCGATGCGTCCTGCCATTGACCCCACGGATGATCGGCGGTGTCGACGATGAGCGATTTGAGCTCGTGGATCAGCTCGGCCCGTCGCGCCTCGGTGAACGACGCTGCTACACCGACGTGCTGCAAGTCGCCGTTGTCGGCGTACAGGCCGAGCAGCAGCGACCCGAGCAACGGTCGCTCGTCGGTCGACGTCTTGTGCAGGCGGTAGCCGGCGACCACCACGTCGGCCGTGCGGGAATGCTTGATCTTGAGCATGGAGCGCCCGTTCGGCGCGTACGGCTTGCTGAGCGCCTTCGCGACGATGCCGTCGAGACCTGCGCCCTCGAATGTGTTGAACCACTTCTCGGCCTCCACGGCGTCCGTCGTCGTGCGCGTGACGTGGATCGGGTCGCTCGCGTTGGCCAGAGCCTTCTCGAGCCGTGCACGCCGTACGGAGAACGGATCGTCCATCAACGACTCGTCGCCGATTGCCAGCAGGTCAAATGCGACGAACGACGCCGGCGTCTCGGTCGCCAGCATCTGCACACGCGAATCAGCCGGGTGGATGCGTTGGGACAGGGCATCGAACTCGAGACGCCCTTCGATCGCCAGAAAGATCTCACCATCGAGGACGATCCGGTCGGGTAGCTCAGCCCTGGCAGCCGCCGCGACCTCCGGGAAGTAGCGGGTCAGCTCCTTGGTCGACCGGCTCGCCAGCACAACCTCGTCGCCGTCGCGGAACACGATGCATCGAAACCCGTCCCACTTCGGCTCATAGGACAGCCCTCCCTCGACCGAGTCCTGGGCGGGCACCCCCTTCACGGACTTCGCGAGCATGGGTTGCACCGGCGGCATGACGGGTAGGTCCATGCCAACAGCCTAGAACCCCCACACCTACACTGAGCGGGTGACAGAGTCGGTGAGAGAGGTGCCCGCTGTCGAGGTCAGGGGCCTCGTGATGAAGTACGGATCTGTCACCGCCGTCAATGGGCTCAACCTCTCCGTCGAGGCCGGCACGGTCACGGCGATCCTCGGCCCCAACGGTGCCGGCAAGACGACCACGATCGAGACCTGCGAGGGCTTTCGCCGTCCGCAGAGCGGTTCTGTACGTGTGCTCGGACTCGACCCGATCGCCGACGCTCACCAGCTGCGTCCCAGGGTCGGCGTCATGCTGCAGTCCGGCGGTGCCTGGTCCGGCTCACGTGCGTACGAGATGCTCCGGCACATCGCCTCGCTTCACGCGCACCCTCTCGACGTCGAGCTGCTCATCGAACGGCTCGGAATGCAGTCGTACGGTCGCATACCCTATCGCCGACTTTCCGGCGGTCAGCAGCAACGACTCAGTCTGGCAATGGCGATCGTCGGTCGCCCCGAGCTGGTGTTCCTCGATGAGCCCACAGCAGGCCTCGACCCGCAGGCGCGACGATCGACGTGGGAGCTCATCAGCGAGCTGCGCACGAGCGGCGTCACCGTTGTCCTCACGACGCACTTCATGGACGAGGCCGAGGTGCTCGCCGACCACGTGCACATCGTGGACGAGGGCCAGGTCATCGCGTCCGGCACTCCTCAGGCGCTCGCCGCTTCGGGCGCTCAGAACACCGTGCGGTTCACGGCACGACCCGGCATTGACGTGGAGAGCCTGATGCTGGCCTTGCCCGACGACGTGAAGGTTGACGAGGTCTCCCCCGGTTCCTACGTCATGGCTGGCGACGTCGATCCAGCGCTCCTCGCAACGTTCACCGCTTGGTGCGCCACCCACGGCGTGCTCACCGAGTCGGTGCTCGTCGAACGCCAGACGCTCGAGGACCGGTTCCTCGAGCTCACAGGGAAGGCCCTCCGATGAGCTTGGACCTGTCACCCAAGCCCGGCGCCGCGCCACGTATGGCAATGCTGCGGTCGCAGATCTCGATGGAGCTGCGTCTGCTGTCACGCAACGGCGAGCAACTCCTGCTGACCCTGATCATTCCGCTGGTGCTGCTGATCCTCGGTGCGCGAGCCGACCGGATCGTCGACCTCGGCGCCGGTCGCCCGATCGACATCATCACGCCGGGCATCCTTGCGCTTGCAGTGCTGTCGACGTCCTTCACGTCACTCGCCATCGCCACCGGCTTCGAGCGTCGTTATGGAGTCATCAAGCGACTGGGCGCCTCGCCGCTGCCTCGCTGGGGACTTCTCGTCGGCAAGATCGGCGCCATCGCGATCATCGAAGTGATCCAGCTGGCGATCCTCTCGGTCGTTGGCCTGCTGCTGGGCTGGGAGCCGAGTGGCGGGCTGACGGCTGCTGCCGAGGCTCTGCTGCTCGTCGTTCTCGGCACGGCGGCATTCGGTTCGCTCGGCTTGCTCATCGCCGGCATCATGCGCGCTGAGGCGACTCTGGCAGTGGCCAACCTGGTGTACGTGTTGCTGCTCGTCGGTGGCGGACTGATCGTCCCGCTGAGTCGCTATCCCGAGGCTGCGAGCCATGCATTGCAAGTGCTGCCGTCTGGCGCGCTCGGGCAAGGCCTGCGCGACGTGTTCGCCGGCGATGGGCTCAGCTCGTTCTCGGTTGTCGTCCTGATCATGTGGGCAGTCTGCTGTGGCCTCGGGGTGTCGAGGACATTCAAGTGGGAGTGACTGAATGAGCCTCTTGGCGAGCATCCGCCAACCCGATCGAACCTCTGTCGAACGCTGGGCCTGGGCAACACTCGCGGCCAACACGCTGATCGTCCTCACCGGTGGGCTGGTCAGACTGACAGCCTCAGGCCTCGGCTGCCCGACCTGGCCGAAGTGCACGGACGACTCGTTCGTGCCTCACGGCGCCCTTGGCATGCATGGAGTCATCGAGTTCGGCAACAGAATGCTCACGTACGTCCTGGTGTTCGTCGTGATCTCCGCACTCATCGCGGTATGGCGCTGGTCCGGCTCGACACAAACCGTGCGGCGCCTGGCGCTCATCATTGCTCTGGGCGTGCCGTTTCAGGCCGTCATCGGTGGCATCAGCGTGCTCACCGACCTCAACCCGTGGATCGTGTCCCTCCACCTGATCCTGTCGATGGGATTGATCGCTGCATCGACTGTGCTGCTGGTGCATGTCAGAGGCGGGCTCGCCAGCTCACGCTCGAATGTGACGCATGTCGTCGCCACGTATGCGGTTGCATGGCTCGTCGTCTATCTCGGGACGATCGTGACGGGCAGCGGGCCCCATGCAGGTGACAAGAAGGCACCACGTAACGGACTGGATCCTCAGGTCATGAGCCACGTCCACGCCGCGTCGGTGTACGTGCTGGTGGCCCTGACGATTCTGCTCTGCGTCGTGGTGCGAGGGTCGATCCGACGGTGGGCCGTCATCCTGCTCGGAGTCGAGCTGGCCCAAGGCACGATCGGCTTCGTGCAGTACTTCACCGACCTTCCGGTCGCGCTGGTCGCGGCTCACCTCGTCGGCGCGGCGGTCCTGGTGGCAGCCGCCACCCGCCTCCTCCTGGAGGCAACCGTCACGGAGCCGACTGCCCCTCTGCAGTCGCGTCAGTAGCAACTCGGGGCTTCCAGCCGACCTCGGCACCGATCGGCTTGAGGTCGTAGCCCGTCGTGTAGCGCTGGTTGGGGTCGAGCTCGAGGATCAGGTGCACGAGCGCGCCCTGGATGTCGATGAGGCGACGGTTGTCGCCCTCGGCCACCCTCGCCATTCCGGCATCAACAGGGGTGAACCACTCGCGGAAAGCCGGATCATCCTTGTAGCGCGTCGAGAACGCAGCGTATCCGAGGACGTGCGGGATGCGGAGGCCGCTGTCGGGCACGACTTCCCAGAAGAACATCAGCTCGCCGATGGCTCGCTGCTCGGCGCTGAAGAACGAGAAGCCCTCGCTGTCATCGCCGCGACGCATGATCTTCGTGACCCCGTCGATCAGGTTCTGGACCGTGTCGTCACGCCCGCCCTTTCCACTGGAGTCGAGCACCGACTGCCGGCGCGCTTCGATCCAGCCGAAGTAGTGGGCGAACAGGAAAGCCGTGCTCTTGGTCGGGTAGTCACCATGGCCCTCGTAGCGCTTGGTCAGCGTGACCCAGTCGTTCTCGACGATGTTGTAGATGCGCGACTGGAGCTCCGCAGCGGCCTGCGCCATGGGCTCATACACGCGCTGGGCAGCGGCGAGCGCCGACTCCTGCTTCTCGCGCCTGTTCTCCTCCTCGCGCAGCTTGGCGCTGATGCGCTGCTGGCGTACGGACATGTAGCCGGACAGCACCACACTGAAGATGCTGAACAGCAAGGGAAGGACCGTGAAGAACGTCTTCGACATTCCCGCATCCTAGGGGCGGGCAAGCGGTCTGCGTAAGGACTCGGTCAGCTGTCGTGCGGGTCAGGTCCATCGTCCGGTGCCGGGGGTTTTGCCCACTT